>NZ_JANFYP010000012.1:0-110424 GCF_024460535.1 Blautia sp. MSK.18.38
ACTTGTTTTCTCCGATACGGAAATATTTTGACGCTTCTTCAATGGTAAGGGTGTACTTTTCCCATACAGGAATATCGTTGTTATTCATCAGATACCCCCTTTCCCTTGTTTTGTGTCATACTGGATATAGGTGATAAGGTCGGTGCGGTTTATCCTCTGTAAATGGGCGGTTAGTTTACTGGAAAGGGAATTACTGTATCTTGCCTTATCAAGCATAGTTCCCACTTTTTCCAGTCCACCTAATGCGTCATGTTCTTCCAAGAAGTAAAAACTTTTGACAGCGGAAATCACGCCACCCTCTGTGAGCCATTGCTGTGTTTCTTCAAGGGAATTTTGCTGTTTTGGTACTTGCAGTTTCAAGACTTCCACAGCCCCTAAAAAACGTTCCCAAAACCGACAAGTTTTCCACCTGCTCTTATTACTTTCGTTTCTGTTTGGTACGACAAAGCGTAGGTTGTTTGCCAATAGCCCGAAAGCCAGTTCTCCAAGTTCCAGCGGTCTGTCATTGAATGTCATGGCAAAAGCATGAGCCTTATCATCACGCAGTTGCATTTCTGTCCGTTTCCAACTGCCGACTTCCTCAAGCGTCTTATTATGTTTTGAACAGACTTCCTTATCCTTATCATAAAAGCGATAGGACAATCCCGATTTTCCAGCACCGATATAAACAGTCTTTGCGGTGTCGAAATCATCAAACTTGCTTTCGTCAAAGTGGTAGCCCTCACTATTAGAAATAAATTCCTCTTTTTCGCATTTCTTCTTTATCTGCTCTATGGTAAAGAATGGCTTTTCGTTCTTATCATCAATGGCAATATCAAGTCTTGTGAAATGGAAGTTATCCAGTCCGTATCTTCGCTCACAGCGTCGGAACATATCACCAAAGGTATAATTCCTACTGTCGAGAATACGGAAAATATCATCACACCCTCTGCCAGTCATAACAAGATAACAGCCTAACCCTTGTGGGTTATCCTCTGTTTTTCTTGCGTCCCCCGATACATAAATATCTCCAATCTGCCAGCGTGCTTGATAGGTTTTGTATTTAATGCTTGCCGGATAGACATTGAAAATATCAGTCGGTAAACCTAAAATGTGCATGATTACATCTTCAGCGGTTGCAGTATCAAATACAATGCTGATGTAATCAATCTTAACGGATAAATTTTTGTGTGTAGTTATAGTGCATTTCTCCTTTCGTACTTCCCGTTTTTTTGCGGAGTAAAAATCGTGTTTTTTCCTTTATTTATCACAGTTTCTAGGTACTATGACATGTATGCGCAGGGCGGTGTTACATATACGCCCTTTATGAACGCCTAAAGGCGTTCCCTTTCTTCCTGTGTCTGATCCGTTCTTAACGCTCACGAGCCTTGTAAGACTCGTGGCTAAACGGAACAGCCCCAGTCAGAAACCTTATTTTCGGTCTGATAGTCCATGCTTATTCATGCTATCAAAATGAAAATACATCTTTTCTATGCTTACTCAAGCGTGTGATTGACCCTAGCGTGCTTAATTACCCTATCTAATACGATAATAACGCCATTAGAATTACTTGTCAAGAAGTTTTGATTGACTTTTTGATAAATATTAAGTATGATATGCTTATAAACACCGAGAAAAGCAACGAAAGGAGCGGTTATACTAAGTTATGGAACATTATGAAAAGAAAATCAGTTTCTTAGGAGAGAATATACAGACCATAAGAAAACACAGAGGAATGAAACAACAGGAACTTGCGGATAAAATCGGTATCAATATGCAGAGCCTTTCCAAGATTGAACGGGGTGTGAATTATCCTACCTTTGACACATTAGAAAAGATAATGGACGTGCTGGGAGTAACGCCCAATGAATTATTATCAGGAGAATGGAAGTATATTGACCACACCGAACCATATATCATGGATATTATCAAACGGGAACAGGACTTCAATGTTTCCTTAGATTATCTGTCTGAAAATGAATTTTTCAATGATGAAAAAGAATGCAGATTTTACATGGAAACCAAACTCATACAGTATATCCATAACTACATTACCAATGAGGTTACGGAGTTAGAAGAACTTATGGAAATCAAGCAGTTGATACAACGTCAAAAAATAGAACGCATGATGAAAGTACATAAGGAAATGCGAGGGTTAGACCGATACAGAGAACAGCCCAAAGAGTATAAATACCATGACCCTTATGATGACTGGATATTCCGTCAACTTGCGGACATAGACAGCAGAAATAACATTCCCGACACTTCGCCACAGTTAGATTTTGATGAAACGGACTATGAAGATTATCTGAAAGAGAAATGGAACAGAGGTCTTTAATTTTCCTCTTGAATGAAAGATACAGCAAACAAAAAGCCCAGTAAAGAGTGCAAAGCACCACCAATGGTGGCAAGGCTCTTGACAGGGCTTTTTCTTTTCTGTGGTTGGTAATCAAGAGGAAGAAAGAAAAAGTGTGTATTTTTCAAGACAGAAAAATGTCAAGGGGGGGGGTGTGCTGATTTTTGTTGTGGCGGATATATGGAACTGTTATAATATGGATATGTTTAAATTACGTTATAAGCAAGAATATTCTGCTGATTTGTCAAAAAACATCATTGCAACTGCCAGTTGACATATTTCCATATCTAAATGGTGGCTATGCAACTGATAATATTGCTAAAATTACACCATGAAAGAAAGGAGTGTTAGCTAATGAATATGGCAGACAGAATACAATATTTAAGGAAATCAAAAGGAATATCACAAGAGGAACTTGCGGATAAAGTTGGAGTTTCAAGGCAGGCTGTTTCCAAATGGGAAAGTGAACAAAGTACGCCTGACTTAGAAAAAATAATTATAATGAGTGATTTTTTTGGAGTAACAACTGACTATATCCTAAAGGGAATTGAACCAGTAGCAGACAAAGAACAAAAAAATAAAGAGCTTACGAGTAAGGTACTTTATATATCATCAACAGCTTTTGTTGTTATTGGGCTGTTTTGTGCATTTGGTAATTGGTATGCAGAACAAACAATGGAAGCAGTTTGGGGTTCAATGATTATTCAAGCTATAGGGATTGTTGGATATTTTATAGCGAGAATACTATCGGAAGAAAAATCCCCCTTTTATGTAAATTGGCTTAATATAATCGGAGTTACTTTTATGCCTATTTCTATGATTACAGGATATATTTCAGGATTGGTTTTCAAACTAGAAGGGTGGATTGCACCTTATCCGATAGGAATATTTCATACTTTAGTTTTCGTGTTAGTATTCTTTGTAGTTGTGATTGCAAGCTATATTATTCTAAAGAAACAAACAAAATAGTGATTACCTTTATTTTGCAAAAGCAGTTAGTCTTAGGATTGACTGCTTATTAATAAAAGACACCACTTCAATGTGTCAATGGTGTCTTTTTAGTGCTATTTTATCGTCATATCAAGGCTCGTTTAATCGTGGTATATTCGTGGTAAAATGAGTGTTTTTCTATACTTCGAAAAGCTTGAAAGTGTAATATTTATAGGGATAATCAAAAATCAGATATAAAGTTTAGTAGAATTTATTTATGACTACTATAAAGAATATGGGGAATATCCTTCTGTATCCCAGATCAAGGAACGGTTAAGCTGTTTCCGCGATTTTATTGCCTACAGGATCGTTATCGCCATGCCCAGATGTCATCTGAAAAATGGTGAGAATGTCAGAGAAGAAGAGCTTCGTTATCTTTATGAGATCGCCAATATACTTCCGGGATTTCTGGAAGAAAGAGGATTTACCGCAGAGCCGGCCAGAGGAGTGCAGGAAAGTACATCGCCACTGCTCAGCAGAGAAGCAAAGCCTTACTATAGGGATTACATCTGTAATAACAGTGAGGATGATTATCAGTCTCTGCATATCACGTTTTATGATAACAGTTCCCGAAGCTATATGGAAGTACAGCTGCGGACCAAAGAAATGGATGATGTTGCGGAGATTGGTTCCGCCAACCATTTAAGCTATGAGAAAAAACAGGAAAGTGAACGCAGGAGAAGGGACGCGGTTCCCCAGGGGGAATGTATCTATTTTGACGAGGCCTATGAGCGGGGTATGCGGCTTCTTGGACTGGATCTTGCTGCGCTGGACGTTAATATGTTTGGTGCGGTAAACAACAGCCTGATCAATGATGGCTGCGGACTGTTCCGCGGAAGGATGATCCTTCCTTATGAGCATCTTTCCCGTTTTCAGAATGATATCGTTGACTGAGGGAGGATGACATGAAAGACTTGACAAAAGGGAAGCCTTCCACATTGATCCTGTCCTTTGCGCTTCCTGTATTTCTGGGAAATCTCTTGCAGCTGACGTACAGCCTGGCAGATACCCGGATCGTGGGAAGCTTTCTTAAAGAAGATGCGCTGGCGGCAGTAGGGGCCACCAGTCCTTTAAGCGGTCTGATCATCGGTTTTCTGATGGGCCTTGCAAATGGATTTGCCATTGTCACCGCACAGAAATTCGGTGCCGGAAACCGGGAAGAAGTACGAAAATCTTTTGCGCTGTCTCTTGTAATGGGCAGCGTGATTTCTCTGATCCTGACTGTTTTGGGACTTTTGTTTCTGCATCCGATCCTGAGGTTCCTGAATGTTCCGGATCATTTGACGGGAACTGCCAGGCAGTATATCTTTATTATTATCGCAGGTATGCTGGCAACGTTTCTTTATGATACCTGCGCGGCATCTCTGCGCGCACTTGGGGATACGGTGACGCCTCTTGTGATCCTGGCAGTGTCTGTAACTTTAAATATCGCAGGAGATCTGTTTTTTATTCTGGTAGTAAAAGCAGGAGTTCAGGGAGCTGCCGTTGCCACGGTACTTTCACAGACGCTGGCATTTCTTATATGCTGGTTTTACATGATCCGCAGGTATGAGATCCTACGGCTGAAAAAAGAGGATTTTTTCGGTCTCGAAAGAAATATGATGAAAAATATGCTGAGTGCCGGACTTTCTATGGGACTTGTAAGCTCTCTTGTAAATCTTGGTACACTGGCACTTCAGACCTCCATCAATCGGCTGGGAAGAGATATCATTGTGGCACATACAGCAGCTCGTAAGATCACAGAGATGTTTATGATCATGTTTGGCGTGTTCGGCCAGACCATGGCGATCTTCTGTGGCCAGAACGCAGGTGCAGGGAGAATGGACCGGGTACGCTATGGAATTGGTCTTGCAGTTCTGTATACCTGTATCTGGTCCGTGATGACTGTGATCTTCAGTTTTACCATTGGAAAACAGCTGATCTATCTGGTCACAGGAAGCCATAATGAAACGGTGATCCGCAATGCCGCCAATTATCTTAAATTTGATACGATCTTTTATTTCGTAACGGCTGTGATCAGTGTCCTCAGAAATGCTATGCAGGGCCTTGGAGAAACGGTGATCCCTCTGGTTTCCAGTGCGCTGGAGATGATCGGAAAAGTAGTGATCGCGGTGACTCTGGTGCCACTTCTCGGATATACCGGCGTGATCGTAGCAGAACCGATAGTCTGGGTCATTATGGTGATCCCGCTGATCGTGAAGATACTTAAGATGCCGGAATTAAAGAAAACAGTCTGAGAGATTCGAAGATCCGATGAGAAAGATTCGCGTGAAAAATAAAAAGCACATTGTATGGAATGAGCCGCCACCGGAAAGTATGACTTTTGGGGTGGTTCAACCATAGCAATGTGCTTTCTTTAATTTTACATAGTTTCTGTCGCTTCTTTTACGTTTTCCTTTTCAGGAAAGATATGTCTGAAAATAAAACGTACGATCGGACCTGCATAGATTAGCTGCCAGAAGAATGCCATCGGGAAGTTGAATGCGGTTGTCTGAAGCCATACAGCTACAAACTGATTTCCTGCATCCTTAAAGAGAATGGTTGCCGCGAGGCTCATTAACGGGCACATGAAAGCAACGGAAGGAACGGAGATCGCAAGGATCCTGCTGAACGGATGGCAGCTTTTGAAATCTACCATGCGCATTGCACAACCAAAAGCAAGCTTGGATACAAGGAAGAAGTCAAGGATAAATGCGATCGGTCCCATGATCACCAGTTCATGAAAAGCGTCAAGGAACACACGGTTTGTCATACTCCCTGTGTTCAGGGAAATGTTGTAGCAAATCATGGCGTAAACCATGAAAAATACCATGATAAGGGTAAAGATAACTTCCTGAAATTTGTTTTTTGGCATAAAAAATCCTCCTTTAAAATGATTAAGTGATAATGTAAAACCTCAGAGCATGTGTTGTTCGTTAATCATTCAGGAGAATGTGCGTTTCCAATATATGACAGGATTTTGTCATAAACCATATTCGGTTTTTTGACCAAATCAAACTGCGAAGCAGTTATTTGGCTGTAAGCAGGCAGCAGAGCGGTTTACGAATATCCGCTTGATACCGGCGGTTATGATATCATAAGTAGTAAAGCCTTGTCAATAAGTAAAATTCGCAACATCCTGCGGAATGTTCTGAAAAAACATGGAAATATCAGAAGAGTAATTGAGAAAAAAATGGCAATAACTCCTCTTGACCGTTAAAGTTAGATATAGTAAACTTGTAAACAGTTAGCGGATTCTAACTAATGCGTAAAATTTGTGGCGGGCCGTATCCCCTGACAAAATGCGGCCTGAACAGGAGTTACGGACAGGGCGAAAAGACCAGACAGGAGGATAAATATCAAATGGATTATTTAGAGATTGAGAAGGTCATTGGAAGAGAGATCATTGATTCAAGAGGAAATCCGACCGTAGAGGCAGAGGTTTATCTGGCAGATGGAACGGTCGGAAGAGGAGCAGCACCAAGCGGAGCGTCCACAGGAGAATTCGAAGCACTTGAGCTGAGAGATCAGGATAAAAGCCGTTTTGGAGGAAAAGGTGTTTCGAAGGCCATTGAAAATATCAATACAGTAATTAATGATGCGCTGGCAGGAATGGATGCATCTGATATTTATGCAGTGGATGCTGCCATGCTCAAAGCAGATGGAACAAAGGACAAATCAAAACTGGGCGCAAATGCCATTCTTGCGGTTTCTATTGCGTGCGCACGTGCGGCTGCGATTTCTCTTGACATCCCCCTTTACAGATTTCTTGGTGGGGTGAACGGAAACAGACTTCCGGTTCCGATGATGAATATCCTAAACGGTGGTGCACATGCTGCGAATACCGTTGATGTTCAGGAATTCATGATCATGCCGGCAGGAGCACCAAGCTTTAAAGAGGGACTTCGCTGGTGTACGGAGGTATTCCACGCTCTTGCTGCACTTCTGAAAGAAAAAGGCCTTGCAACAAGCGTTGGAGATGAAGGTGGTTTTGCACCAGACCTTGGAAGCGATGAGGAAGCCATTGAGTACATCCTTGAAGCAGTGAAAAAAGCAGGATATGAGCCTGGAAAGGATTTTGTACTTGCCATGGATGCTGCATCCAGTGAGTGGAAAGGAAACAAAAAGGGGGAGTATGTTCTTCCGAAATGCGGAAAGAAATTTACATCTGCGGAGCTTGTTGATCACTGGAAAAATCTGATCGAAAAATATCCGATCTACTCTATTGAGGATGGCCTTGATGAGGAAGACTGGGAAGGCTGGCAGATCATGACAAAAGAACTTGGAGGAAAAGTACAGCTTGTAGGTGATGACCTGTTTGTTACAAATACAGAGCGTCTTGAGAAAGGTATCAGCCTTGGCTGCGGAAATTCTATTCTGATCAAACTGAATCAGATCGGTTCTGTATCCGAGACTCTGGAAGCCATCAAAATGGCACATAAAGCTGGCTATACAGCGATTTCTTCCCATCGTTCCGGAGAGACAGAGGATACAACCATTGCAGATCTTGCAGTGGCACTGAATACCTGCCAGATCAAGACAGGAGCTCCTTCCAGAAGCGAACGTGTGGCAAAATATAATCAGCTTCTCCGTATTGAGGAAGAGCTTGGAGATGCAGCAGTATATCCGGGATTCCGGGCATTCAATATCAAGAGATAAGATCATAACTAACACATTTCTCAAAAAGGTACGCTTTGGCGTGCCTTTTTTTGGCGAAAATAAGGTTGCCAGATTTCTCAAAATAGTATATTATGATTTACAGCCGTGTGAAAAAATAAAATTGAATATTGGAGATGCTATGAAAGAATACGTAAATACTTTTATACGTTACAGGTTTCTTCTGGGAGAGCTTGTAAAAAAAGGAATCAAACTGAAGTACAGACGTTCCTATCTTGGTATCATCTGGTCTCTTCTTGAGCCGTTGCTTACCATGATCGTACTGACGATCGTATTCGGTACCCTGTTTGGAAACAAGGATCGGACATTTCCTGTATATATCCTGACAGGACGTCTTTTGTACACATTCTATTCCAGTGCCACAAAAGCGGCATTGAAATCAGTAAGAGCGAATTCGGCAATGATCAAGAAAGTTTATGTGCCAAAATATCTCTATCCGCTGTCAAGTGTACTTTTTAACTATGTGATCTTCCTGATCTCACTGATCGTGCTGGTTCCGGTAGGAGCAGTACTTGGTGTGGAGCCGACACTTTATATGTTCCAGATCCCGATCGCGCTGATCCTGGTATTTCTGTTGTCTTATGGTTGTGGAATGATCCTTGCTACGATTGGCGTTTTTTTCAGAGATATGGAATATCTGTGGTCAGTAGCGCTGATGCTGATCATGTATACCTGTGCGATCTTTTATTATCCGTCCAGACTGCTGAAAAGTGGCTTTTCATGGATCCTGAAATATAATCCGCTGTACTGTACCATCGATGTTTTTCGTTCAGGAATGTTCGGAGAGCCGATGAATCTGCATTATGCGGCATACGCACTGGTATTCAGCCTTGTGACGATTGCCATCGGAATGTTCTGTTTCAAGAAGAAACAGGATGAATTTATCCTTTATATTTAACAGGAGAAAAATATGGAAAAACCTGCAGTAGTTGTAGATAACGTAAGTATGAAGTTTAATCTCAGTAAAGAAAAGGTAGACAGCCTGAAGGATTACGTGATTAAATTCTTAAAAAAAGAAATTAAATATAATGAATTCTGGGCTCTTCAGAATGTTGATTTTGAGGTGAAAAAAGGTGACCGTGTAGGAATCCTGGGACTTAATGGAGCGGGAAAAAGTACTCTGCTCAAAGTAATTGCCGGTGTATTCAAGCCTACCGAAGGCAAGGTGGTCCGAAACGGACGTCTGGTTCCTCTTCTGGAACTGGGAGCCGGTTTTGATTCGCAGTATACAGGACGTGAGAATATTTTTCTGTATGGTGCGATGCTCGGATATTCCAAGAAGTTTCTGGAATCGAAATTTGATGAGATCGTTGAGTTTTCTGAACTGAAGGAATTTATCGATGTCCCTATTAAGAATTATTCTTCCGGTATGAAGGCAAGGCTTGGATTCTCCATTGCCACACTGGTATCACCGGATATCCTGATCCTGGATGAAGTCCTTTCTGTAGGAGATGCCAAATTCCGGAAAAAGAGTGAAAAGAAAGTCTTAAGTATGTTTGATAAGGGCGTTACGGTACTGTTTGTATCCCATTCTCTGGAACAGGTACAGCGCTTGTGCAATAAAGCAATGATACTTGAAAAAGGAAAACTGATCGCATATGGAGATATTGATGAGATCTCGGCCAAATATACGGAGATGATCAGATAAAGAACAGAAGGCGGCCTAGGCAGTCGCATAAATAAAAAGAACCGGACAGTGAACGGTTTGAATAGCAGATAGCCAGACGATTTGCGGAAATGATGCAAATGTCTGGCTATTGTGTTATTATATTACGAAGAAAACAGGGAGGCAAAAAGATGACTTTACAGCAGATCCTTGAAAAGGTAAAAAAAGGCCAGCTCTCTGTGGAGCATGCAGAGGACCTTCTGAAAAAAGAGGGATATGAAGAAATGGATTATGCGAAGCTGGATACTACCCGAAAAGCGAGGACCGGTTTTGCAGAGGTAGTTTACTGTGCGAGAAAAGCAGACGAACATCTTTTGAATATCTATCAGAAGCTTTATGAGGAAGATGGAGAAGTCTTTGGAACAAGGGCGTCAGAACATCAGTATGAACTGGTAAAAAAGGTTCTTCCTGATGTGGTTTATGATCCTGTTTCCGGAATTTTGAAGATTGAAAAAGAGAAGGAGCATATCGGAAAGGTGGCAGTATGTACAGCCGGAACAGCAGATATTTCTGTTGCGGAGGAAGCTGCCCAGACAGCAGAGTATTTCGGCACACATGTGGAGAGGATCTATGATGTGGGAGTCAGTGGTATGCACAGACTCTTTTCCAGGCTGGATACCATCCAGGAGGCTAACTGTGTGGTTGCGGTAGCAGGAATGGAGGGTGCGCTGGCAAGTGTTATGGGTGGTCTTGTGAAACGTCCGGTGATCGCGGTACCTACTTCTGTGGGATATGGCGCCAGCTTTCATGGATTGTCAGCGCTTCTGACAATGATCAATTCCTGTGCCAACGGAATTGCAGTAGTAAATATTGACAACGGATTTGGGGCAGGATATCTGGCAACCCAGATCAATCGGCTTGCGGAGGGAAAATAAATGAGAAACAAATTATATCTGGAGTGTACCTCCGGGATCAGCGGGGATATGACAGTTGCGGCTCTTCTGGATCTGGGTGCAGATCAGAAAAAACTGGTGAGAACTCTTAAAAGTCTGCCGGTAAAAGGTTTCGACATAAAGATCAGCCGTGTGATGAAATCAGGGATCGATGCCTGTGATTTTGATGTACTACTGGATCATGATCATGAGAATCATGATCATGATATGAAATATCTGTATGGGCATGATGGAGATTCTTACAGCCAGGATCATGGGGAACATCATTATCAACATAGTCATGAAGCCCATGAGCATCCCCATTCTCATGAACATCATGTACAGGAAACCCATGGAAACAGTCATACATATACAGAAACGATGCATTCCCACCACGGACACCATCACCATGAACACCGTGGCCTTAACGAGATCATGGAGATTATCGACCATGCAGATATGACAGATCGTGCAAAATCCTATGGAAAAAGGATTTTTAAGATTCTTGCCGAGGCAGAAGCAAAAGCCCATAATGTACCGGTGGATCAGGTCCATTTCCATGAAGTGGGTGCAGTGGATTCCATTGTGGATATTCTTTCTGTTGCAATCTGTATGGATGATCTGGATGTGGAGGAAGTGATCGTTCCAAGACTTTGTGAGGGTAGCGGAACGATTCGCTGTCAGCACGGAATCCTTCCGGTGCCGGTACCGGCGGTAAGTAATATTGTAAGTGCTCATCAGCTGAAGCTGCATATCACATCGGTGCAGGGTGAACTGATAACGCCTACAGGAGCAGCCATTGTGGCGGCATTCCTTACATCAGAAAAACTGCCTGAAGATTTTACGGTGGAGAAGATCGGTATCGGAGCAGGCAAGCGCCAGTATGAGTGCCCGGGAATTCTCCGTGCCATGCTGATCCGGGAATCCGAGGAGGAGGCTTCAGGCAATGATGCTTGTACGGAAATAGACACCATTATAAAGCTGGAATCCAACATTGATGACTGTACAGGAGAAACGCTTGGCTATGTTATGGAGCTTCTGTATGAGGCAGGAGCCAGAGAGGCCAATTACATGCCTGTATTTATGAAGAAAAACCGTCCGGCATGGCTGCTTACCGTTCTATGTAAAAAAGAACAGGTTTCAGCGATGGAGCAGATCATTTTCAGAGAAACGACAACCATTGGGATCCGTCGCCAGGAGATGGAGAGAACCATTCTGAAAAGAGAGAAAAGAACGGTTACAACCCCGCTGGGAAATGTAGAAGTGAAGGTCTGCATTTTTGACGGACAGGAATATTATTATCCGGAATACGAAAGCGTAAAAAAACTTTGTGAAAAAACAGGGATTTCTTATAAAGAAGTATATCATATGGCTGTGCGGGGATAAGATCGGGTTGGTTGCCTTGTATAATGCACTTACATATTGACACCTTTTCGAAAAAACTATATAAATGTATTATAGAAAGATTATTGCCGGACGGAACAGTTGGCAACGACACAGTAAGGCAGAGGCAGGAGAAGGATTTATGGCGGTAACAATACAGCAGATTGCAGAACAGGCAGGGGTTTCCAGGGGAACCGTGGACAGAGCATTGAACCACAGAGGACGGATCAATCCGGAGGTGGCAGAGAGAATCTGCCGTCTGGCAGACGAGATGGGATATGTACAAAAAGAACGGAAACATTCCAGAACAGCTAAAGATGAAAGACTGAAGATCGGAGTGGTGACACAGCTTGCCAGATCTTCTTTTATGCAGGAAGTAAACCGTGGTATTGAGAAGGCAGCCGTGGAACTGAAAGAAAAAGGGATCCAGCTGATTCTGAAAGAGGGGCTTTCCGTTGATGAAGAGGAACAGCTGCAGGCCATTGAGAAACTGGAACAGGAGGGAATCCGGGGACTTGCGGTCATGCCGGTAGACAGTGAGGCTGTCCGGGAGAAACTGAATGCTTTGATCGAAGAGAAGAATATCCCAGTAGTAACCTTTAACTCTGATATTGTAGGAACGAGAAGAACCTGTTTTGTGGGAATGGATAACCGCAAGAGCGGACGTACTGCGGCCGGACTCCTTGGAATGCTGACAAGAGGAAATGGAAAGATCCTGATCATCACCGGATATTTTAGCAATCATGTTGACAATCAGCGAGTGGATGGCTTTGTGGAGGAAGCCAAGCGGGCTTTTCCACATCTGGAGATCGCCGGTGTTCACGGAAGCTTTGATGAAGCAGCTGAGGTGGAGCACATTATAGAAAATGCCATGATGAGTACTTCAGGGATCAGCGGGATCCTGGTTGTATCCGGAGGCCAGGCAGGAGTGGGGAAGGCATTTGAAAAGCTGAGACTTGACCGCAGGCCCTACGTTGTGATCTACGATCAGACTCCGAAGAATGAACGGGCACTGAAGAATGATCATGTGGATTTTCTGATCGACCAGAATGGATATGTCCAGGGGTATGAACCGCCAAGGATCCTGGCGGATATCCTGACAAAAGGACAGGAGCCGGAGAGAGAATATCTCTTTACAGATATCAAGATCAAAACAAAATATAACCTTTGAACATGTATTGTGCAAAGTATCATATAAAATAGTCTGCAGAATGAAAACTGCAGGCTTTTTTATATTACAGGAAATCTGTAAGATACTACGATATGAAATATAGATTCCAAGAAAACGACTGTCTGGATACATTTGATTGCGTGCCAATAGCGTGCTAAAAAATCAACACGCAAATACACATGTAGATAATAGCTACTTTGAACAAAAGAAAACTACAAAAATTGTATAGAATAACTGAAAAAAAGAAAAATGAAAAGAAGTACTTGCCCAAATTGTAAAACGGTGCTATATTAACATCATAAGAAACACGCAATAAAGCACGCTAAATAAAAGAAAAAGCACGCAAATCAAAAAAGCACATAAAAAAGAAGTAAAAAATAAACCATCAAACAAACGGAGGTAAGATCATGAAGTATATCGAATTTGATGAATCCAGACCAATGGACCTGGTGCTCCTTGGAAGAGTTGCCATTGATTTTAATCCTGCTTACAACGATCAGGTAAAGGAGGAGTTCAAACCCCTGAAGAAGGTACATATGTTTGAGAAATTTGTAGGAGGATCTCCTGCAAACATCGCTGTAGGTGTTACCAAGCATGGCCTGAAAGCAGGATTTATCGGAAAGGTTTCGGATGATCAGTTCGGTGAGTATGTTGTAGATTATTTTGATGAGAGAGGAATCGATACCTCACAGATCACAAAATGTACAAACGGAGAGAAGCTGGGACTTACCTTTACCGAGATGCTTTCTCCAAAGGAAAGCAGTATCCTCATGTATCGTAACCGTATTGCAGATCTGCAGCTTCATGTAGACGACATCCACGAGGATTATATCAAAAATGCAAAAGCGATCCTTATTTCCGGAACTGCTCTTGCAGAGAGCCCTTCCAGAGAAGCAGCGATCAAAGCAGTTATGCTTGCTAAGAAAGTAAACACAAAGATCATTTTTGATATTGATTACAGAGAGTACAACTGGAAGAATGCAGATGAGATTTCCATCTACTATTCCATCGTAGCTAAGGAAGCTGACATCATCATGGGCTCCAGAGAAGAGTTTGACCTTACAGAGAAACTGATCAAAGAAGGCATGGCTGATGAGGAGAGTGCAGCTTACTGGCAGGCAAAAAATGCAAAGATCGTTGTCATCAAACACGGTATGAAGGGTTCCACAGCCTACACAGTTGATGGACAGAAGTTCAGCATCAAGCCATTCCCGGTTGAGGCAAGAAAAGGCTTCGGCGGCGGCGACGGATACGGCTCCGGATTCCTGTATGGACTGTATCAGGGTTGGGAGATCATTGACTGCTTGGAGTTTGGTTCTGCTGAGGCATCCATGATGGTTAAGAGCAACAACTGCTCCGATTCCCTTCCGGGACCGGATGAAGTTCACGCATTTATTAAAGATGAAAAAGAAAAATTTGGCGAAATGATCGCAAGAGTATAAAGAAAAGGAGTGGAAAAAATGGCAAAGACAGTAAGAATGACAACTGCACAGGCAATTGTAAAATTTCTGGATAATCAGTATGTTTCCATGGACGGAGTGGAGACAAAATTCGTAGAAGGATTTTTCACGATCTTCGGACACGGTATTGCTGTAGGACTTGGTGAGGCACTGGATACAAATCCGGGACAGCTGAAGGTTCTTCAGGGAAGAAATGAGCAGGGTATGTGTCACGTTGCTACCGCTTTTGCAAAACAGAGCAACCGCAAAAAAATCATTGCATGCGCTTCCTCCATCGGACCTGGAGCTGCAAACATGGTAACAGCATGTGCAACAGCAACTGTAAATAATATTCCGCTTCTTGTATTTCCGGCAGATACTTTTGCATCTCGCCAGCCTGACCCGGTTCTCCAGCAGCTGGAACAGAGCAGCAGCCTTGCCATCAGTACGAACGATGCATTCAAACCAGTCTGCAAATACTGGGATAGGATCACAAGACCGGAGATGGTCATGACCGCTCTGATCAATGCAATGAGAGTTCTTACAGATCCGGCTGAAACAGGTGCATGCTGCATCGCACTTTGCCAGGATGTTGAGGGTGAGTCCTTTGACTTCCCGGAGTACTTCTTCAAGAAGAGAGTGCACAGGATCACAAGACCGGTTGCAGTAGAGGAAGAGCTTGAGGATGTGGCAGAGGTCATCGCAGGAGCGAAGAAACCGCTTATCGTTGTTGGTGGTGGTGTCCGTTACTCAGAAGCCGGAGAAGCTGTTGAGAAATTCTGCGAGGAATTCAAGATCCCATTCGGCGAGACACAGGCCGGAAAGAGTGCCTGCCAGTCCGGCAATCCGTACTGTCTTGGCGGTATCGGTGTAACAGGAACCTACGCTTCCAACATCATTGGTAAAGACGCAGACGTGGTAATTTCTATCGGTTCCAGAATGTCTGACTTTACAACAAGCTCCAAGCATCTGTTCCAGAATGAGGATGTTCAGTTTGTAAGTATCAACAACTGCAGATTCCACGCATACAAGATGGATGCAGTAAAAGCAGTGGGTGATGCAAAAGCTACCGTAGAAGCACTAGCAGAAAAGCTTCGTGCAAGAGGATATAAATCTGCATATACAGATGAGATCGAGAAAGCAAAAGCTGCATGGGATAAAGAGATGGAGCGCCTTGGAAGCATTGAGTACACAGGAGATGATTTTGAGCCGCTGATCAAGGCAAGAGATCCTCGTACGATCCCGGAATATGTAAAGCTTACAAACGGAAAGATCACACAGACAGCAGCACTTGCAGCGATCAACAGAACTATCGACAAAGATGCAACCATCATCACAGCAGGCGGTTCCCTTCCAAGCTGTATGCAGCGTATGTGGAGAACAGACAAACGTGGCGGATATCATGCAGAGTACGGATATTCCTGTATGGGATATGAGGTTGCCGCTACCCTCGGCGTGAAATTTGCTGAGCCGGATAATGAAGTATACTGCGTAGTTGGAGATTCCAGCTTCCAGATGCTTCACAGTGAGATCATGACTATCATGCAGGAGAGACAGAAAGTCAATATCATGGTATTCGATAACTGCGGATTTGGCTGCATCAACAACCTTGAGATGAACCACGGAATCGGAAGCCTTGCAACAGAGTTCCGTTATACAGACGGCAAGAAACCGACCGGAGATCTGATCCCTGTAGATTATGCAAAGATCGGCGAAGGCTATGGTCTGAAGACCTATACCTGCCGCACCATCCAGGAATTGGTAGACGCTCTGGAAGATGCCAAAAAGCAGGAGATCGCATGCCTCTTTGATCTCAAAGTTATCCCGAAGACCATGACAGACGGATATGAGTCCTGGTGGGATGTAGGAATCGCAACAACATCTGAGAAAGAAAGCGTAAGAAAGGCCTGCGAGGGAGTTATGAAAGGCCGTGAAGAGGCAAGACTGTACTAATCTGGGAGGTAAGAAAATGAGTAAAGTATTTGGTTATCCGGAATATGACGAAAAAGGCGAAAAGATTCTTACAACATACGATAATGAGTACAAGGCCATGATGATGGACATCCGTGTTTACCGTATGAAAGCAGGAGAGACAAGAACATTTTTAAGAGAGGGTGAGGAGACAGCAGTTCTCCTCCTCTCCGGAAACATTACCTATAAATGGAACGGAAACGAAGCAGCAGCAACCAGAAAAGACGTGTTCACAGAGGGACCATGGTGTGTTCACGGATGCACAGGAACTGAGATTACAGTCGTAGCAAATGCAGAGTCACAGATCCTTGTTCAGTGCACAAAGAACGAGAAAGATTTCGGTGCAAAACTCTACAAACCGGAAGATGCTCCGTGGGGATATTCCTGCGTAGGCAAGTTCGGAAATGTTGCGAAGAGAAGAGTAAACACCATCTTCGATCATGACATTTCACCGGAGTCCAATATGGTTCTTGGTGAGGTTCTCAATGACAGAGGAAACTGGTCCGGATACCTGCCGCACAGACATCCGCAGCCTGAGACATACTTTTTCAAATTTGATCATCCGGAAGGATTTGGAGCAAGCTTTGTCGGTGATCAGGTATTTAAGAGTACAGACGAGAGCTTTTCCGCAATTCCAGGAGGAGAGCTTCATCCGCAGGCAGTTGCACCTGGATATCAGATGTATACATGCTGGATGATCCGCCACATTGACGGAAATCCGTGGCTGCAGACAGACCGCTGCGAGGATGAGAGATATACCTGGCTTCATGACGCCGAGTTTTAAGGATTCGGAGATACTGATACTGGATCGTAAATAACAGGCAGCAGGAAGAGGAAAATGCTGTTGTTCGTGAGGAGCGGACAGCAGTAGACCTGCTGCTATTATGAAAAAAATTGTACTGACTGAAGGGAGATTTTGACAATGGCAAGAGAATTTATTGTACCTGGAGAAATTATTTCCGGTTCCGGAGCACTGGACATGGCAGAAGGAGCACTGAAACTCCTTGGTAAAAAAGCTCTGATCGTAACCGATAAAGTAATGATCGACCTGGGAAACTGTGCAAAAGTTGAGAAGGCGCTGACAAATCAGGGCATTGAATACAGCATTTATTCTGACATCTGTGGTGAGCCAACAGATACCATGATCGAAAAAGGCTTACAGATCTATAAAGATGAGAACTGTGACTTCCTGGTAGCTCTGGGAGGCGGAAGCCCCATTGACTCCATGAAAGCCATCGGCTCACTGGTAGTAAACGGTGGAAGCATTTCCGACTACATGGGAAAAGTGATCGATGTAAAGATGCCGCCAATGGCGGCGATCCCTACCACAGCAGGAACGGGATCTGAGGCAACACAGTTCACGATTATCACGGATACCAAAAAAGACATCAAGATGCTTCTTAAAGGCAAAGTTCTCATGCCGGATCTTGCCATTATCGACCCACAGTTTACTATGACTGCACCTCCAAAGATCACAGCAGCAACAGGTCTTGATGCACTTTGCCACTGTGTGGAAGCTTATACATCCAGAAAAGCACAGACACTTTCCGATACTTTTGCAGTATCTGCAGTAAAGAGGATCTTTAAATATCTTCCGGTTGCATATAAAGACGGAAAGAATGAAGAAGCTCGTGTACAGATGTCTGTCGCTGCTCTTGAGGCAGGAATCGCATTTAACAATGCATCTGTTACCATTATTCATGGAATGAGCCGTCCGATCGGAGCACTGTTCCATGTAGCACACGGACTTTCCAATGCCATGCTTCTGAAGGAGTGCCTTACCTTTGCGCTTCCCGGAGCATACGACAGATTCGGAGCGTTGGGACGTGATATTGGTGTGGCGGATGCAACTGATTCTGATCAGGAAGCGGCTGAGAAATTCCTGAAAGCAGTAGAGTCACTTGTAAATGAACTGGATACTCCGACTCTGGAGCAGTTCGGTATCAATAAAGAAGAGTTCTTCAACGTCATCGACAAAATGGCACATGATGCCATGGACAGTGGAAGTCCTCAGAATACCATGCGTGATGTAACAGAAGAGGAAGTAAAAGAAATCTACAGAAAACTCTGGTAAAATGTAAATGTAAACCCTGCATTGCCAGATAGGAAAAGACTCCGGACCGGAGAAAAAGGCTCCGGAGTCTTTTTTCCCGTGGCAAATATAGCTGCAAAAGAAAAGGAGGCATATCCCTCATGAGAAAAAAGTATATCTGTATTCTGGTGGCAGTCATAGGAGTTTGCAGCCTTTCCGGATGCTCTTCTTCTGCAAAGAAAACAGAAGAAGAGCAGGTAACGATCGGTGTTGTTACAAAATCTAAAAGCAGTGAATATTGGTTGTCTGTCTGCGACGGAATGAAAGATGCAGCAGAAAAATATCATGCAGATGTGGTGATTCTGTCCCCGGATTCCGAAACAGAAGAAGAGGTTCAGAAAAATATGATCCGGGATCTTCTGAAAACCGATATCCAGGCGATGGCAGTTTCTCCTATAGATTCCTATGAATGCGAAGATTATTTAAATTTCGCAAGAGAAAAGGGGATTTCTGTATATGCCTGTGATACTCCCATAGAGGATTCAGAAATCCCTTATATTGGAATTGACAATGAAAAACTAGGCTATGAGCTGGGCGAGCAGCTTGCAAAGGCTCTGGATCATAAAGGAAAGATTGGCGTGATCGCCGGTGATTTTAAGCAGGCTGGACACCGGATGCGTGTTGCCGGATTTGAAAAATATATGGAAAAAGAGCCTGGGATCATCATTGAAATGGTTCGGAACGGATACAGCAATATGCGGGTTTCCCAGAAGGATGTGGATGAGATCCTAGTGAAGTATCCGGATCTTAACGGAATCATGACCACAAGTGCAGTGACGGCCCTGGGACTTTCAGAGGCAACTGAAGGACGGGAGATTTCTATTGTTTCCGTAGATGCTCAGGAAGATGCCTTGAAAGCGGTTCAGGATGGGCGTATCGTGGCGCTTGGCGCGCAGTC
This sequence comes from Blautia sp. MSK.18.38, assembly GCF_024460535.1. Lineage (NCBI taxonomy): Bacteria > Bacillati > Bacillota > Clostridia > Lachnospirales > Lachnospiraceae > Blautia > Blautia sp. MSK.18.38. Next base: position 19,474 of record NZ_JANFYP010000012.1, read on the forward strand.
CGGTTATCAGATCGGTTATGAAACCATCCGGTATATTGTGAAGGATCTGGAGGGAGAGGGAACAGGAGAAAATGAGATTCTGGATTCCCAGGTGCTTACCGAAGAAAATATTGATACATATATGAAGGATGACGGACATTCTCATCCCTGATACAAGCAGGTTTCCATCCGCTGCTTATTATTTTTTACAATCCGGCAGAGGCATTGACTGATTCGGTAAAAAGTCAGGCTGGTATCCAAAAATAAAACACAAAACATAAAAATAGGACAAAAGAAGGATGTAGAGATATCAGAACCAGAAAAACTTTGGTACAGATTTAACAGTCAGGTAAAAATAATACCGAAAAAACTAAAATTTCTCATACTATGATAATCCCGTATTTTCGATAAAATAGAATCATCAAAAGGAAAGCGAAAATAAAAAAACGAAAAGAAATGAAAGGGCGGGATAATAAGATGGAGAAGAAAAAACTTTCGGTATCAACAGGGCTGTGTTATGCTGGAGGAGATGTAGGATGCAATATCGTGTTCGGAATGATCGGAACACTGCTGACGCTGTTTTACACAGATTATGTAGGGATAAGCGCAGCAACAGTAGGACTGGTAATGTTACTTTCCAGATGCTTTGATGGATTTTCCGATCTGGTCATGGGTGTCATTGTAGAGAGGACCAATTCCAAATGGGGAAAATCAAGACCCTGGCTTCTGTGGATGAGCATTCCATTTGCGCTGTCAGCAGTACTGCTTTTCACAGTGCCGCGTACAACAGGGATGCTTCAGTTTCTGTATCTCTTTGTAACCTATAACTTCTGTACGACCATATGCTATACAGCGATCAATCTTCCATATGGAAGCCTTTCTTCAATGATGATCCGCGAATCATCAGAGAGAGATAAACTCAGTGTATTGAGAATGGGACTGTCACCTATCGGAAAGATCGTTGCAGCAACCTGTACACTGCCGCTTGTAAAGCTTCTTGGAAATGATCAGGCTGCATGGATCAAGGTTATGAGTGTATGGGCAGTGCTTGCACTTGCACTTCTGCTTCTCTGCTTCTTCAGATGTGAGGAAAAGGTTCAGATCGAAGCAAGAAAGAAAGATGAGAAGCTTCCGATTCCGACAATGCTGAAGGCACTTTTTGCAAATCAGTATTTCTGGGCAGTAATGCTTCTGTGGACAGTACAGAGTGTATCCTTTACGATCACAGGAACCATTCTTCCGTACTACTGCAAATATATTTTCAACAATGATACATGGATGTACAGCGCACTGTTCCTTACAGAAACCCTGGTTCTGGTAGTGGGAATCTTCATCTGCTCACCGTTGATCAAGAAATTCGGAAAAAGAAATATCGCATTTGTCGGTGGATTTGTTGCACTTGGCGGCCAGATTCTGTTTTTCCTGAATCCATACAGCTTCGGCTTCATAGTTATGAGCTGTGTCACACGTGCCATCGGACTTGCTCCACTGAACGCAGTTGTATTCAGTATGGTTGGTGATGTAGTAGAGTTCGGACAGTGGAAAAACCATATCCGTCAGGAAAGTCTGATCTTTGCAGGCGGTTCCATCGGAACAAAAGTTGGCGCAGGTCTTGCCTCCGCAGTGATCACAGGTCTTTTAAGCAGTTCCGGATATGTAAGCTCATCTGCAGGAATAACTGCACAGCCGGAAACAGCACTGGAGATGATCGTTTCTCTTTATAAATTTGGACCGATCCTCATTGCAGCAGTGATCATTGTAACGCTTTTCGGATATAAGCTTGACAAAATGTATCCGGCGATCATGCAGGAGCTTACCGAGCGCGAGGCACACGGACAGTTATAAATATTTTATTGTAAAACATATATTCAACCGCAAACAGGAAATCAGGCAGGGGTAGGATACTCCTGCTGTTTCCTGCGTTTATGGGCATATAGCATAGAGAGGCGTATATCCGCTTTACGGAAGGGAGGAGTTCTATGTTAAAAAGTATCCGGGCAAAGATATTACTGGCGATCCTGACAGTAACCATGTTTACTGCCTGTTCTCTTACGGTGGTATTTTATTTTCGGGCAGCAGGGATGATCGAAGAAAATTATTCAGGTATCCTGTATGGACGGATGCAGCAGACTATAAAAGATCTGGACGAATCCCTGAAAGAGATTTATTATGTGAATACGAGAACTGCCTGGGATACAGATATACGAAATAATGCGAAGGACTACAGCTGTACAGAAAATGAAAACAGCCTGGAAAATATGGCCGGGCTTCTCCGGGAACACAGTCGGGAATATAAAGATATCAACTCCCTTTACTTTGTCTTTCCAGACAAAAAAATGGCTGTGACTTCTGAGGAATTTCCGGTAAACAAGCAGGGGATTTCAGGAGAACATATCGAGGAATTGGAAAAAATACAGGAACTGGATTCCTTTCCGGTTCTTGTGGAATCTCCGATCCATGAAGGCGGCAGCTTTCTTTCTGTGATCCAGAAGGTAGAGGATGATAACGGAGAGATTCTGGGGTATGTTGTCGCAGATATCAGGGAACGGGCAATTTATTACGAATATCTGGAAGCTGTCAATGATGAAAAGATCACCAGAATAGTTCTGGTAGACAGAAATGATGAAATCGTGACATCCGGAGACTACAGTGACATTGGAAAAACATTTCCGGAGATTACAGACCAGGATGTTCCAAATATGGAAGGCTATGCAGAAAAAAACGGTGTGATCTCTTTTTTCAGCAGAGGTAGCTTTTCAGACTGCGGCTTATATCTGGAGGTACCGAAAAAAGAAGTTTTAAGCGGACTTTCCCGGATGCGGCTCTTTCTGATCGGAATATTTGGTGCAGTTTTTGTGGCAGCTGTGCTGCTGGCACTGTGGCTCTCCAGAGTAGTCTGCGGACCGCTCAGATCTATGACTGGCACGGTTGAGAAGGTTGGTGAGGGAGATCTGAGCCTCCGTACAGAAGTGACTACTGCTGATGAGATCGGAACCCTCGGAAAAGAATTCAACCACATGCTGGATTATATTGAAGCTCTGATCGCCCAGGTGATCGAAGAGGAACAGCAGAAAAAAGATGCAGAGCTGGAAGCACTGCAGTATCAGATCACACCGCATTTTATGTATAATACATTGAACTCCATCAAATTTGCGGCATTTCTGAAAGGGGAAAAAGAGCTGGCGGGGCTTATTGGAGATTTCGTGGAGCTTCTGCAGGCCAGTATCAACAAAAAGGGAAGCTTCCTTTCTGTTGCCGATGAGATCCATATATTGAAAAATTATATCCATCTGCAGGATTTTCGCTATCAGGGAAGCTTTCAGGTGAAATATGAGATCTCTGAGGAAGCATACCGGTGCTATATTCCGAGACTGATCCTTCAGCCGCTTGTGGAGAATGCTCTTCTTCACGGGATCGACATCAAACGGCAAACAGGAAAAATCTGGATCAGCGGAAACGTAAGTGAAGGAAAGCTGATCCTCATAGTAAAGGATAACGGCAGAGGAATGACAAAAGAGCAGATCCGAGATCTTTTTAACAGTCATGCAAAAAAAACAAACGGACTTTCCGCAGTGGGGATTCCAAATGTAAAAGAACGCCTGGAGCTTTATTACGGGACACAGGGAGGAATGGAATACGTAAGCAGTGGAAACGGTACAGAGGTCACGGTATTTCTGCCTGCGATCTATGATATGCCTGAAGAAGGGAGAAAAAATTAATGTACAGAACACTGGTGGCAGATGATGATTTTCTTGTAAGGAGCTATCTCAAAACCCTGGATTCCTGGGAAAGAGCAGGATATGAGATCGTGGATGATGCAGAAGACGGGGAGGAAGCTTATGGATTCCTTCAGAAAGAAAAAATCGATGTTCTTGTGACGGATCTTACCATGCCTGTGATGGATGGAATTGAGCTGATCAGAAAGATCCGTGAGGAAAACAGGGATATCTATATTATCGTGCTCAGCTGTCATGATGATTTTGAATATGTAAAAGAGGCCATGCGCCTTGGGGCGGATGAATATGTATTAAAGAACAGTTTGGACGAGGATAGTCTTTATGATACTCTGGAAAAATCAGCCCGGCTGATCGAGAAGCGCAGAGAAAAAAGTCAGGAACAGGCACGGACGAGAAAGCTGATCCATCTGGGAAGTCACGCTCTGAAGTATTATTTTTTTAACGGACTGATCTCGGGGATGCTGAAAAATCAGGCACGTGAGGAAAAGCGTGTGGAAGCAGGAATCGCCGGGAAATATTTTAACAGTGCTGTGATCTGTATGTTTATGGAGAACTGGGCAGAGAGGGAAAGACAATGGACGCCGCTGGAAGTGGAACAGTATTCCCATCATTTCCGTCACAGACTGCTGGAACGTACGGAGGAGCTTCTTGGGACAGAAAGTGAATTTGCGGAAGTGGTCTATCTTGGCGCAGGGATTTTTTGCTGTTTTCTTGATCTTTCCGGAGACTGCAGGACATCGGCTATGCAGCAGAGACTGACTGAGGCAGCAGCGATCTGCTACCGGCACTGTCAGGAGGATCTTTGTGATTTTGGTATCAGTGTCAGCAGTGTCTGCATGGGAGAGGATGGGATCCGCCAGGCTTATCAGCAGGCCAGAGAAATGATGAAACTGCATTTTTATGAGAAAAAAGAGATCCTTTATTTTGAAGGGCGGAAGAAAGCGGACAGTGTTCTGCCGGAAAGTGCTGAGAAGCTGGAAGGGCAGATTTCCAGGCTGAAGGCAGGGAAAGACCGAAAAAAAGCGGAGGAGCTTTGGACACAGGTTCTCGCTGACTGTCAGGATTGCTATACCGATGGAAGACTTCTGGTACAGTGGCTTAAGAAATTGAATCAGACAGCCGGAATTGAGAAAGAGCCCATCTGGTATGGAGATATCGAAAGCTTTGAGAAATTCAGGGAAAAGGGCAGTGCCTGTATTTCACAGCTTTTTGTGGGGGAAGAGGATGCTGTTCCGGAGGGAATCTCTGCTGCTGTGAAAAAAGCACTGGAGTTTATCCGGGAACATTATGAAGCGCCGATCAGCCTTCAGGATGCAGCAGATGCGGCGGAGGTAAATCCTGCTTATCTCAGTTATCTTTTCAAACAGGAGATGAAGATCGGTTTTTCCAATTATGTGCAGGAGCTTCGGATCGACTGTGCAAAGAAGCTTCTTTCAGAAACAAACTGTAAAGTGAAGGATGTGGCATTGCGTTCCGGTTTTGGAGATTATCATTATTTTTCCAAGACATTTAAGAAGTTTACGGGCTTAAGTCCTGCGGAATACAGAAAAGAATCCGGATTATCATAGAAAGAGGTGCTTAGTATGGGAGTTACTATAAGGCAGATCGCGGAAGCTGCCGGTGTTTCCAGAGGTACTGTTGACAGAGCGTTAAATAACAGGGGCAGGATCCGTCCGGAGGTTGCTGAGAGGATCCGTGCCATCGCTGATGAGATGGGGTATAAGCCGAATCAACTGGGCCGTGCTCTATCCATGAGCAGAAATAATATTAAGATCGGCGTGATCCTGCAGGGTGCGGAAACACCTTTTATGAAAGAAGTTCTGAAGGGGATACAGGAGGCGTGCGCTGAGGTGGATAATCTTGGTGGTACAGTCCTGGTCCATAAGATCGAGCATCAGAATGCGGAGGATGTTATTCTCGCCATGGAGAAGATGCGGATGGAAGAGGTTAGTGGTATTGCCATGGTTCCTTTGGATGAGGAACGTGTGAAAAGGGAAATTGACCGGTTTGTGGAGGAATTTCGGATCCCGGTGGTGACGTTTACTTCGGATGTGGAGGATACGAAACGGCTTTGCTTTGTAGGGCAGAACGGTGTGCAGTGTGGCCGTGCGGCTGCGGGGCTTATGGGGGAGCTGACCGGTGGAAAAGGAAAGGTTGCTGTGATTTCCGGCTATAGTACCAATACTTCTCTGAGCAGCAGGGTGGTTGGATTCCGTGAGGAAATTGCGCGGAAGTATCCTGGGATTGAGATCATTGGGCCGGAGTATTGCTTTGAGGAGAATGGCAGGGCCAGGGAGATTACGGAAGGGATATTTAAGGATGTTCCGGATCTTGACGGGATATATCTTACTTCTCATGGTGAGGAGGGGGTGTGTGAGGCAATCGCCGGAGCGGGGAAAGCTGGTCAGGTGAAGATGGTTGCCAATGATTTTATGGGGCGGAATTATGAGCTGATGAGGGAAGGATTTATTCATTTTCTGATCGGGCAGGATGCCAGGATACAGGGGTATGAGCCGGTGATGATTTTGTTCCGGCTGCTGTTTAATGGGGAAGCGCCGGAGAGGGCGAAGATTTTTACGGAAATATATATAAGGAATGAGTATACGATTCCGGAGGGGAGACACTGAAGTGGGGTGTCTCCTTTTTTTGTGCGGAGGGACGCCGCGGAAGGGGATGCTGTCTGGTCTGCGGCTTCGTCGGGGGCTGGCTTCTAGGACGCCGGAAATCTGCTAAAAGCGTTTTTCAAAAGTCCGAACTCGCGGCCTGCTGCCGCTCAGACAGCGGACTTTTGAAAAACAACGCAGATTCCCGCCGTCCAAGAATCAGCTCCCCTCCTGCAGAAGCAGAGCCAGACAGCATCCCCTTCCGCGGCTGGTGCTTCCAGCGAGAAAAAATGTCGTTTGACGATAGGTTGTGGGTCGTCAGCGCTGCGCTGGACGACTGCAAGGGCTGAGTTTGCGCCTGTTTGCAGGGAGAGTTTGGGCATCGGCGCTGCGCTGGATGCTGGAAGGGGTGTGGCATCGGCGCTGTGCTGGATGTTTGAAGGGATGTGAGCTGTGATGCTGCGCTGGATGCTTGAGGGGATGTAAGCTGTGATGCTGTGCTGGATGCTTGAGGGGATGTGAGCTGTGATGCTGTGCTGGATGCTTAGAGGGTGGTGGGGTGTGAGAGATTTGGGGTGATTGTATGGGAATGTGTTGGAGATGTTTTCGGTGAAGTTGACCTAAAAATATTACATATTGTGGCTAAAAATAGTTCTCGTCATTTTTAATAGAAAAAAGATGGTAATATTGTACAATATTAGGGGTTGCGATTTGTGTGTTGCGATGATATTATATTAAGCATAAAGAGCGTGTTCGGACACGCAAGGAGATTACATTGGGAAAATAAATCAAAAGGAGATCAAAACTATGATTAAAGTTGGTATTATCGGAGCAGGTAGAATTGGTAGAGTTCATATTACCAGTATCACAACAAGGGTGCCGGATGCGGTGATCAAGACGGTTGCAGATCCTTTCTTAAATGATGAGACTGCTGCATGGGCTAAGAGCATGGGTGTTGAGCACACGACTAAGGATTATAAGGAGATCATCAACGACCCTGAGATTTCCGCAGTTCTGATCTGTTCTTCTACAGATACTCATTCTCCGATTTCTGTAGAGGCTATCAAGGCTGGCAAGCATGTTTTCTGTGAGAAACCGATCGATCATGACATTGCCAAGATCAAAGAGGTTATCGATGCTCTTGAGGGCACAAATCTGAAATATCAGGTTGGTTTTAACAGAAGATTCGACCATAACTTTGAGTCTCTTCAGCAGGCTGTTGCAGCTGGTAAGGTTGGTAAACCGGAGATCATCAAGATCACTTCCCGCGATCCTGAGCCGCCTAGCATTGATTATGTTAAGGTTTCCGGTGGCATGTTCCTGGATATGACAATTCATGATTTCGATATGGTTCGTTATCTTGCAGGCTGCGATGCTACAGAGGTTTATGTTCAGAGCGCAAATCTGGTTGATCCGGCTATTGGTGAGGCTGGGGATGTTGATACAGCTGTTATCACTCTTCAGATGGAGAATGGTGCTATTGCTGTTATCGATAACTGCAGAAGAGCTTCCTATGGCTATGATCAGAGAGCTGAGGTTTTCGGTTCTGATGGTATGGCTGCTATTTCCAATGACAGCCAGTCTTCCACAGTGATCAGCAATGCTGAGGGTGTTACAGGTGAGAAGCCGATGTTCTTCTTCCTTGAGAGATACATGGATGCTTATGGTAAAGAGGTTGCAGCATTTATTGATGCGATCGTTAATGACAAAGAGACACCTCTTAATGTTTATGATGGTCTGAAACCGGTATTAATGGGTCTTGCAGCTAAGAAATCCAGTGAGGAGCACAGACCGGTTAAGATTTCTGAGATTATGGAATAATTCAAATAAAAAGGAGAATTGACCAATGTTTGATAAGAATAAAGTAAAGCTTGGTATTGCACCAATTGCATGGACAAATGATGATATGCCGGATCTTGGCAAAGAGAATACTTTTGAGCAGTGCGTCAGTGAGATGGCTCTTGCCGGTTTCACAGGCTCCGAGGTGGGTAACAAGTATCCGAAGGATCCTGAGGTTCTTAAGAAGGCTCTTGAACTTCGTGGTGTTGAGATCTGTAACCAGTGGTTCTCAAGCTTCCTGATCACCAAACCGTTTGAGGAGGTTGAGAAGGAGTTCCGTGCACAGCTTACTTTCCTGAAAGCTATGGGTGCGAAAGTGATTGGCGCATCTGAGCAGAGCCACAGTGTTCAGGGCCAGATGGATACTCCGGTTTTCGGACATAAATATGAGATGAATGACGAAGAGTGGGATACCTTCTGCACAGGCATGAACAAACTTGGTAAGATCGCAAAAGAGGAGTATGGTATTGCTCTTACTTTCCATCATCATATGGGTACTGTTGTACAGAGCCTTGCTGAGGTTGACCGTATGATGGAGAATACAGATCCTGAATATGTAAGTCTTCTTTTTGATACCGGTCACTTTACATACTGTGGAGAGGATCCTCTTGAGGTTGTAAAGAAATATGTTCACAGGATCAAACATGTTCATCTGAAGGATATCCGTCCGGAAGTTGTTGAGCAGGTTAAGAAAGAAAACATGAGCTTCCTTGCAGGCGTAAGAGCCGGTGCCTTCACGATTCCGGGAGATGGATGCATCAACTATGATCCGATCTTCAAGGTTCTCGAGGATGCAGGCTACGAAGGATATATGGTTGTTGAGGCTGAGCAGGATCCGGCTAAGGCTAATCCGCTTGAGTATGCGATCCGTGCAAGAAAATTCATTGCTGAGAAGACAGGCTTATAATTACGACAGGGAAATAGGTGCATGCTGATGTACAGTTAAGCGGAATAAAGATGTCCGCTTTGCATAGAAAAAGCGGTATCAGCCAGTAGTGCTTTGACACCGCTTTTTTCTGTAAGATGCAAACAGTGTACGATAAACAGGACAGGAGGGCCAAATCATGGCACTTGTGAAAATGAAAGATCTGCTGAGACGTGCCGAAGAGAAAAATATTGGCTGCGGTGCTTTCAGTGTTGGTAATATGGAAATGGTAAGAGGTGCGATCCGTGCAGCAGAAGAACTGGATACTCCGATCATCCTTCAGATCGCGGAGGTGCGTTTGAAAAATTCTCCGCTTCACCTGATGGGACCGATGATGGTACAGGCTGCAAAGGAGGCTAAGGTGGATGTGGCTGTCCATCTGGATCATGGTCTTACTTTTGAGACGGTTGACAAGGCTCTGGAGCTTGGCTTTACATCGGTTATGCTGGATGCTTCTACGCTTCCTTTTGAAGAAAACATCGCCAGAGTAAAGGCCGTTGTGGAGAAAGCACGTAAATACGGCGCTACAGTTGAGGCTGAGCTGGGACTTGTGGGCGGAAGTGAGGATGGAAGTTGTGACTACGGTATCCGCTGCACAGATCCGGATGATGCGGTCGTTTACGCAAGAGAGACAGGTATTGATGCGCTTGCAGTTGCCATCGGGAATGCCCATGGTAATTATCCGGTAGCGCCGACGCTTGCTTTTGATGTATTGGAGAAGATCCATGAGAAAGTGGATATTCCGCTGGTTCTTCATGGCGGCAGTGGCATCACCGATAAAGATTTCCAGAAGGCGATCTCTCTTGGCATCCGTAAGGTGAATATTGCCACAGCAAGCTTTAACAGCCTGACAGCTCATGTGGAGAAATATATGGAATCAACAGACAAGCATAATTTCTTTGACCTCAATGAGGCTATGGTCCAGGGTACTTACGAGAATGTGAAGAAACATATTCTTGTATTTAATGAGCCATATCAGGAGTAGGCCAAGGATTTTCTTGTAAAAAAAGAAAAGGTCTGATAAGATGTTCTCAGTGAAAATAACTGGGAACATCTTTTTTGTGCCCATAAAAGAGGAGAGATAAAAATGGAACAGAAAGAGAATGTCTGTTCAGTTGCGAAGAAATGCGGCGGTTGCCGTTATCAGGGTGTATCCTACCAGGAGCAGCTTCGCAGGAAACAGAGAATTACAGAAGGCCTTCTGAAAAAATTCGGAAAAGTAGAGCCGATCATTGGAATGGAAGATCCCTATTATTACAGAAACAAAGTTCATGCAGCTTTTGGCCGTGACCGGAAGGGAAACGTAATTTCCGGGATTTATGAGGAGAAGAGTCATAGGATCGTTTCCGTAGATGACTGTATGATCGAAGATAAAAAAAGTCAGGAGATCATCCGTACCATACGTGGTATGCTGAAATCCTTTAAGATCAAGACCTATGATGAGGATACAGGATATGGACTTCTCCGCCATGTGCTTGTGCGGAGAGGCTTTTCCACAGGAGAGATCATGGTGGTATTAGTTACGGTTTCTCCAATATTTCCATCTAAGAATAACTTTGTAAAAGCTCTCCGTAAAGAGCATCCGGAGATCACTACGGTGGTTCTCAATGTCAATGACAGACAGACAAGCATGGTACTTGGAGACCGCAATATCGTACTTTACGGACCGGGATTCATCAAAGATCGACTTATGGGACTGACCTTCCGTATTTCTCCATCTTCTTTTTATCAGGTAAATCCTGTGCAGACAGAAGTACTTTACGGAAAGGCTATGGAGTTTGCGGCAATGACAGGAAAAGAGAGGGTGATCGATGCTTACTGCGGCACAGGTACTATCGGGATCATCGCTTCCGGGAATGCCAGGGATGTCATTGGTGTAGAACTGAACCGTGATGCTATCCGTGATGCCAGAATGAATGCCAGGGAAAACAAGATCCGTAATGTTCGTTTTGTTCCGGGAGATGCAGGATGGTTTATGGAAGGAATGGCAGCAGAGGGAGAGAAGGTGGAGGTTGTTCTCATGGATCCGCCACGTTCCGGAAGTGACCGTAAATTCCTTCACTCCCTTTTGACTCTTTCACCGGAAAAAATTGTTTATGTATCCTGCAACCCGGAAACCCTGGCAAGAGATCTTGCCTGCCTTACTAAGAGAGATTACCTGGTAAAGAAGATGCAGCCGGTTGATATGTTCCCGCTCACCGATTCAGTGGAGGTTGTTTGCCTTCTGGAGAATCGTAGGACCAGACCGGGAAGAGCTTAGATTTTTGGCAGCTCACAGTGATATGCGATGCCAAGGGGCGTAACAAGAAGCGGATGGACCGGACGGTATACCGGAAGCTTCAGCCTCTTTTCAAAAACGGTAGTAAATTCCTTAAACATGGAAGAACCGCCAACTACATAAACAGCCGGAACCTGATAGCCCTTTAGAAATTTCTCGGTGATCACAGCCATTTTTTCTACAGTGGCCTTGATCACAGGGAAAATTTCGTCTTCTTTTTCCGGAGTAGTTTTCAATACTTCGGCTTCCTCATAAGGGATCTTATAGTGACCGGCGACTGTCATGGTCATATGGCTGCCGCCAGTAGCCTCATCATCGGTGTAGATAACTTTTCCGTCTTTCAGGATGCTGATACCGGTTGTGCCGCCACCCACATCCACAACAGCACCGTCTGTGATCTTAAGGACAGCAGCTGCGGCAGTAGGCTCGTCCACGATATTTGTAACCTCGAAACCGGCACCCTCCAGAACATAGCCGATGCTTTTGACACTGCCTTCAGAAACTCCCGGAGGGATGGCAGCAGCACCGTAAGTAAGTTCTGTGCCAAGCCTTTCCTCCAGCTCATTTTTAAGCTTTGTCACAAGCTGGACAGATTCATAGTAATTGACGATCACTCCATCCTGGATCGCATGGGATGGTGCGGAAATTCCGGCTATGGGACGGTTATTCCGGTCGACAACGGCAAGAACGGTATTGGCAGTACCAAGGTCGATACCTGTCTTCAGACGACCGCGGAATTTTTTACATTCACCTGTTTCTACAAGTTCTGCAAAATTGGACAAAGTTCTGTTTTTTAATTCCATTCAAAATACTCCATTTCTTTCAGACAGGGACAAAAAGAATTTTGCCCCTGATATAAATTCTAATAATTGCGGCCGGTAAAGATGGCAACGGATCTGGGCCGCATGCAGAAATCGTGTTCAATGCGTGGCTCCTGGCCTTTTTCGTAGAAATAACGGCCATTTCCGTCACCGAACGTGTTGACACAGAGATACCATGCACCGGGACGGGCAAGCTCCGGAAGTGTGACCGTTACGTCCTCCCAGTATGCGTTGATCACAATGTAGATCAGGTCATCAGTGCCTTTGCTCTTATCATAGCCTGCAAAGCTTACAGCGAAGGTGTGGGCATCTCTTGGAATGGTCACATCCCTTGCGTCAATGTTATGAGTGTGGATATTTTCCATACCGCATACTGCGTTGGGAAGCTTCCGGGAGATAACAGGGTGGTCTTTACGGAACCGGATCATAAATTTGAAAAATTCAAAAAGATCGTGATTTTTCTCCAGAAGCTTCCAGTTGATCCATGAGGTTTCGTTATCCTGACAGTAGGTATTGTTATTTCCGTGTTTTGTGTTTCCGAATTCATCACCTGCAAGGAACATCGGGGTTCCGCGGCTGGACATCAGTACAGCACAGGCATTTCGTATCATGCGGAAGCGGAGGGAGAGCACTTCGGGGTTGGTGGAATCGCCCTCTTCTCCACAGTTCCAGCTGCGGTTATCGTTGGAACCGTCGGTGTTATTCCAGCCGTTTGCTTCGTTGTGTTTTTCATTGTAGGAATAAAGATCATACATGGTGAAGCCATCGTGGCAGGTAAGGAAATTGACACAGGAATTGTATCCTGCATAATTGTCATTATGATCAGAATAAAAGCCTCCGTACAGATCACCGGAACCGGAAATACTCCATGCAGCGTCCCAGGCATTCCAGAAATCTCCCTTCAGGAAGGAACGGAGGCAGTCACGGTAACGGCCATTCCATTCAGCCCATCTGCGGCTGGCAGGGAAAGAACCAACCTGATACAGCCCGCCGGCATCCCAGGCTTCTGCGATCAGTTTGACATTTCTAAGGACCGGATCGTAAGCGAGAAGCTCCAGAAGGGGCGGATTGTTAAGTGGAGAACCGTCCTCATGGCGTCCGAGAATGCTGGCAAGATCGAAGCGGAAGCCGTCCACACGGTAGTTGATGGTCCAGTAACGTAAGCATTCAAGGATCATCTGACGTACAATGGGATGGTTACAGTTCAGCGTATTTCCACATCCGCTAAAATTGTAGTAATTTCCCTCTGGAGTCAGCATATAATAAACCTTATTGTCAAAGCCCTTAAAGCAGAAGGTTTTTCCCAGCTCGTTTCCTTCGGCGGTATGATTGAATACAACATCAAGAATTACTTCGATGCCATTTTCGTGGAGCTCACGGATCAGCTCTTTCAGCTCAGTTCCCTCACAGTTATGCTCCGGCTTGGAAGCATAGCTGGTGTTTGGAGAAAAGAAGTTGACAGAATTGTATCCCCAGTATTCCAGAAGCCGTTTGCCATTTACAGTACGGGCATTCATATTCTCGTCGAACTCGAAGATCGGCATCAGCTCTACGGCGTTGATCCCCAGTTCCTTGAGATAAGGGATCTTTTCACGAAGACCGGCAAAGGTTCCCGGGTGCATAACACCGGAAGAAGAATCCTGTGTAAAGCCGCGGACGTGAAGCTCATAGATGATCAGGTCACTGATCTTACGGGTGGACTGCGGCATGTCTTCCCAGTCAAAGGAATCACGTACCACACGGGCATGATAGCTTCCGATCTTTTGCTGGCCCCATTCACGCTGACCGGCAACGGCTTTGGCATAAGGATCAAGAAGAACATTTGTCTTATCGAAGATGTGACCCTTTTCCGGTTCGTAAGGACCGTCAATGCGGTAGCCGTACTCCAGATCTTCGATGTCCAGTCCCATGACGATCATGGAGTAGACATCACCGATACGACAGGCATTGGGAAAAGGAAGGACTGCGAAGGGTTCCTCTTCTCCGGAGTGGAAAAGAAGAAGCTCGCAGGATGTACCGTGGCGGGTATGTGCGGTAAAGTTGACTCCGTTGGAAAGAGGAGTAGCGCCATTTAATTCAAAAAAACCGGGACGTACAGGAAATCCCGCAATAATATCTGTGGGCCGGGATGTCAGTGTATTCTCAGAGAGCATAGTCTGATTCTGTGTTTTCATTTCCGGTATCCTCCTTGGTGAAAATTTTTTTACAAACAAAAATATTATAACTGATTTTCAGAAAAAAGTACAGGCTGGGAACCTATGAAGTTCACGGGAGTTGACAGAGATTGCAGAAATGTGATAAAAACCTGTACAGAGATGAGGTGAAAAAGTGGAAGAAAAAAGAAGAGAAGAATGGATGGCCATTTTAAGACAAAGCCGGCTCTGCAGAAACCTGGAAGAAAAAGAACTCCTAAACCTCATGGAGCAGGAAGGAACGGTGCGGACTTATTCCAGAGGGGAGCGGATCTTTCAGGAAACAGACCGGCCGGATTCGGTTTATATGCTTCTTAACGGAAGTGTGATCATCGCAAAAGAGACGTTTTCCGGAAAAAGGATCCTTCTGGCGCAGCTGGAAGATCCAGGGGCTCTGTTCGGGGAGGTTTATGCCTTTATGGAGAAAGCTTCCTATGACATGTATGTGGAAGCGCTGACGCAGGTTTCCGTTCTGATCATGAGCAGCCGGATCTTTACAGACAGGGAAGAAAATAGTTTAAGCCGGAAACTTCGGGAAAATCTTCTTGAGGTTTTTGCCGGGAAGGCTTACAATATGAACCGGAAGCTTCGGATCCTTGGAAGTGGCAGTCTCCGGGAGCGGATCGTCCGTTTCCTTGTAGAATGCCAGGACAGTGAAGGACAGATCCACATGAATCTTTCCAGAGAAGAGATGGCGGATTATTTAAACATTACCAGGCCGTCTCTTTCCAGAGAACTGGGAAAGATGCAGGAAGAAGGAATCCTGGAACTTGACAGGCGTCAGATCCTTGTGAAAGATCAGGAAAAAATGGAGTTATATCTGTAAGGTAACATATGTTACCGAAGAATCTCCGGGATTTTTGTATGATGTCAGTGAAAACAAAAAAACATTTGCAGAAATATAAAAATCAGGGAGAGATGATATCATGATAAGAAAGATCGTACACATTGAGGAAGAGAAATGCAACGGCTGTGGTGCCTGTGCAGCTGCCTGCCACGAAGGAGCTATTGCCATGATAGACGGCAAGGCAAAACTGATCCGGGATGATTACTGTGACGGACTGGGAGACTGTCTTCCGGCCTGCCCTGCCGATGCGATCCGTATTATAGAGCGGGAAGCCGCAGATTATGACGCGGAGGCAGTGGAAAAAAGAATGAAGCTTAAGAAAACAGAGGCCTCGATGCCAGCAGGGAAGCCACACGTGTGCCCCGGAAGTATGGCAAGAAGCCTTAATAAAAAGCAGGAACCGCCGGTGCAGGCAGAGCAGAAAAAAGTTCCCCAAAATGCAGGGGAACAGACAAGCCGCCTTGCCCAGTGGCCCGTACAGATCAAACTGGTTCCTGTCAATGCACCATATTTTGAAAATGCACAGCTTCTGATCGCGGCAGACTGTACTGCCTACGCTTATGCAGGTTTTCATGAGAAATTCATGAAAGATCATGTGACGCTGATCGGATGCCCCAAACTGGATGAGGGAGATTATGCAGATAAGCTTGCAGAGATCATAGGAAATAATTCCATCCGGAGTATCCGTATCGTCCGCATGGAAGTTCCCTGCTGCGGAGGCATCGAGAATGCAGTGATCCGTGCCATGGAGCGAAGCGGAAAGATGATCCCATGGCAGGTAGTGACCATTGCCTGTGACGGCACGATCAGGGAGGAGCTGTAAGGAAAGGAATAAAAACAGCATGAGTGAAGAAACACTGGAGATTTCTTTTGATGAAATAGAGAAGGAACGGGAAAAATATCTTCTGGTAGATACCCGTGATAAAGTAACTGTGGAATATGGAATGATCCCGGGAGCGATTTCTGTTCCGGAGCAGGAACTGGAAGAACGGGCAGAAGAACTGAAAGGGGATAAGATTCCGGTTCTTTACTGTACCAGAGGACTTTTCAGCCAGGAAGGGGCAGGGATGCTCCGGGAAAAAGGAATTCCCGCACTGAGCCTGAAGGGTGGATATACAGGCTGGCTTTTCCAGCAGATGCGGAAAGAGTCCAATAAAGGGGACAGTGAAGAAGAGGAAAATGAAGCAATGGAACAGCGCCGGAAAGATATCGAGCTGAGTATCCGCAAGAAGTTCCACAAGCAGCTGTTTTCCAGATTCGCCAGAGGAATCAACGACTATGAACTGGTGAAGCCGGGAGACAAGATCGCGGTCTGTATTTCCGGTGGTAAGGATTCCATGCTGATGGCCAAACTGTTCCAGGAGTTGAAACGTCATAACAAGTTTCCTTTTGAATTGGTATTTCTTGTGATGGATCCGGGATATAATGAGGCCAACCGTGCGGTGATCGAACACAACGCCAAGCTTCTCGGAATCCCGATCACAGTATTTGAGACTGAGATTTTTGATGCAGTTTACAATGTGGAAAAATCTCCGTGTTATCTCTGCGCCCGTATGCGGAGAGGATATCTTTACAGCAAGGCAAAAGAACTTGGATGCAACAAGATCGCCCTTGGACATCACTATGATGATGTGATTGAGACCATCCTGATGGGAATGCTTTATGGAGCACAGGTACAGACCATGATGCCGAAACTCCACAGCACAAACTTCGAAGGGATGCAGCTGATCCGCCCTATGTATCTGATCCGGGAGGCAGATATCAAGCACTGGAGAGATTACAATGACCTGCATTTTATCCAGTGTGCCTGCAAGTTTACCGATACCTGTACTACCTGTCGTACAGATGGAACCAGTGTTTCCAAACGAATGGAGATCAAGAATCTTATTGCAGAGCTTAAGAAGGTAAATCCTCATATTGAAAGCAATATTTTCCGAAGTGTGGAAAATGTGAATCTTCATACAGTCATTGCCTATAAGAAAGATGGTGTGAAACATTCCTTCCTGGAAGGGTATGACGACTGAGAGATATAAATAATAAAAGCTGCCACCGGAGTTATGGGCCTGTTTGAGGCTTGCGGTTCCGATGGCAGTTTTTGCTTTTGGGTATATGAAATTATGGGGTAAATGTGTATTGTGAACATTTACGTGATCTATATGTTCTGCTTTGCAGCATGCTGGGCGCGGGCTTTTTCTCGCTGCCTGGTAAGGTCATAGTATTCATCAGAGACGATCCCACGGCTGGAAAGTGCTTCGTAAGTTTTCTGCTGTGCGGGGGTCATTTTCATTCCAATGGCGGAATTGACATCTGTCAGCACGCAGCCTGTTTTTTCTACCAGCCAGAAAAGAGCGGAATCATCTTCCGGGATCATTTTCCAGATTTCGTTTTCCGTATATGGTAAAAGGGCCATAAGGGTCTTCAAATGTCCGTCCTGGATTAGGCGGTAATCCCCATCCGGCATGATGATGCCGTCACCGTAGAGTTCTTTTTTCTTTTCCATTTCTTTCAGAAGTTCTTCTGTAAGTTTCATGATCGGCTCCTTGAGATTTGCTGCTTGGGGCAGCTTTTTTGTGCTGTTTTAACCGAATCAAGGAAGTCCCCTGCGGGGTTGCGAATATCCGTTTGACTACGAGTTAAAAAAATAACGAACAGCGCCTATATTGTATGAAGAGAAGATCAAAATGTCAATAGGTTAAAAAATATTTTTAGCTGTTTAACAAGAGTTACAATTGTGCAATATGGATATTTTTTCGGAATGATGCGTTAAATCTATGTAAAATTCGTCGTAAAACAGGGACTCCTGTGGTATAATAAGAATATTCAAAAAATTCGAGGAAGGACGATGCAGATGTTGAAAAACTGGAACCCGGAACAGATTCCGGAAAAAGAGGATATCAAAGTGCGTTTAAGTGCTGCAAGAACCAGATTATATGAATTGCAGATGGCTCTGAAAGAGCATAAGATTCCGGTGATCGTGCTGTTTGAAGGCTGGGGAGCTTCCGGAAAAGGAAGTACTATAAGTAAAGTGATCAAGAATATCGATCCTCGTTTCTTCAAAGTTGCGACTATGTCAGCACCTACAGAGGAAGAACTTCGGAAACCATTTCTTTACCGATATTTCAGGGAAATCCCGGAAGCGGGCAAGTTTACATTCCTGGATTCAGGATGGATGGATCAGACCTGTCGTGAACGTATGGATAAAAAGCTGAAGGGTGACAATTATTCAAAACGGATTGACAGTATCCGGAGATTTGAACGTCAGCTGACGGATAATGGATATGTACTCCTGAAATTTTTTATGCAGATCGATCGGAAAGAACAGGAAAAACGTATGGGCATCCTTCTGGAAAGCAAGGATACCAGATGGAGAGTCAATGAATATGATCTCTGGCAGAATGATCATTATAAGAAGTGCAGAAAGATTTTCGACCAGTATATGCAGGATACCAATACATCTGCGGCTCCATGGTATATTGTCGATGCCGGTGACCGG
Organism: Blautia sp. MSK.18.38; assembly: GCF_024460535.1. Lineage (NCBI taxonomy): Bacteria > Bacillati > Bacillota > Clostridia > Lachnospirales > Lachnospiraceae > Blautia > Blautia sp. MSK.18.38. The sequence goes on from NZ_JANFYP010000012.1 coordinate 38,188, forward strand.
AAGTGGGCAGAACTGCAGGTACTGGAAACCATGATTAGCAATATAGAGGTTGCCATGGAAAACAGCAAACATGCAGTGCCGATCCTGCAGAATGTTTTTCCTCTGATGGAGATGCCCAGATTAAGCGAGATTCCTCTGGATGGAAAAGAAGTGGGGGATGAAGAGTACAAGGCTGAGCTTAAGGAACTGCAGGCAAAGCTTGGAAGCCTGCATAACCGTCTTTACCGAAAAAGAGTGCCTGTGATCATCACCTATGAAGGCTGGGATGCTGCCGGAAAGGGAGGAAATATCAAGAGGATCACGGAGGCTCTTGATCCCCGTGGATTTGAGGTACATCCTATCGCAAGTCCGGAGCCTCATGAAAAAGCCCGTCATTATCTGTGGCGTTTCTGGACAAGGCTTCCCAAGGATGGTCACATTGCCATCTTTGACCGGACGTGGTACGGAAGAGTGATGGTAGAACGTCTGGAGGGCTTCTGCAGCGAGAATGACTGGAGACGTGCCTACAATGAGATCAATGAATTTGAGAAGGAGCTTTCTGACTGGGGCGCTGTGATCGTGAAATTCTGGGTCCACATTGATAAGGACACCCAGCTTGCCAGGTTCAACGACCGCCAGAGCAATCCGGAAAAACAGTGGAAGATCACGGATGAGGACTGGAGAAACCGTGAAAAATGGGATCAGTATGAAACAGCAGTAGATGAGATGCTTCAGAAAACCAGCACTGCTTATGCACCATGGCACATTCTGGAATCCGTAGATAAGAAATATGCAAGGCTGAAGGCGCTTCGGATCGTGATCGAAGAAATTGAGAAAGCGCTGAAATAAGAGATAAAAGCTGCGGCAGGATAACAGATATTCTGCTGCAGCTTTTTGTCTGAAGAGAGATGAATCAATTCCGGAGATAGTTTCGCATACTGCGAAGAGCATGTTTTTCCAGTCGGCTGACCTGAGCCTGGGAGATACCAATCTCATCAGCTACCTCCATTTGGGTTTTTCCCTCGTAGAAGCGGAGATCGATAATGTGACGTTCACGCTCTCCAAGCCGGTTCATGGCATCTCGAAGAGAAATATCCTCCACCCAGTTTTCTTCCAGGTTCTTTTTATCACTGATCTGATCCATAACATATAGGGTATCTCCGCCTTCGGAATACACGGGCTCAAAAAGGCTTACCGGGCTCTGGATCGCATCCATGGCATAGACGATCATTTCCTTGTCGATACCGATCTCATCAGCGATTTCTGCAATGGTAGGCTCTTTGAGATGCTGCCGCATATAGTTTTCCCGGGTATAGATGGTTTTGTAAGCGATATCCCGCAGAGAACGGCTGACCCGTATGCTGTTGTTATCACGGAGATATCTTCGGATCTCTCCGATGATCATGGGAACTGCATAGGTGGAAAATTTTACCTGAAGAGTGGTGTCGAAATTATCGATCGCTTTGATCAGGCCGATGCAGCCGATCTGAAAAAGGTCATCCGGATTTTCACTGCTGTTCTGAAAACGCCGGATCACGCTTAAAACAAGCCGCAGATTGCCTTTGATGTACAATTCCCTGGCTTCTTCATCGCCAGCTTTGATTCTTTTAAAGAGCTCCGCCTTTTCTTCCTGATCGAGAACGGGAAGGGTTGAGGTATTTACTCCGCAGATTTCAACTTTATTCAGTGCCATCTTAGAATCCTCCTTGTCTTGTCAGTACATTAAGATGATTCTCAGAGGGCGGTTGAAATATACTTTTTCAGGGAAAATATAAAAAATAAAGGGCCTTGACAATAAGGAGGTATTTATTCTCCGGACAGCAGTTTTTCATTACGGAAATCAACAAGGATGATATCTTCGCCGATCTGGCGGATGCAGTCCCATGGAATGGAATATTCATTTTCTTTGGAAAAACACCAGCAAAATTTTCCCGGTTCCGGCATGATCAGGGCTTTCAGACGTGCGGTTTCACAGCAGAATTCCACATCAAGAGGGCAGCCAAGACTGCGGCAGGTATGGATATTGATCACTTCTTTTTGTTTCAGCTCACAGATGCGCATAAATTCATCACCTGGTATGATTTTATGGAAAATCTGTAAAATTTATGCAAGTCCGATTATTGACACATTATGTGCATTTATTTTATAATAAAAACAAATTTAGTAATGATTTACTGATCCGGAAAGGGGGAGAGTTCTGTGAGATGTCCGTTCTGTAACCAGGATAATACAAGAGTTGTAGATTCCAGACCTGTAGAGGATACCAATTCCATCCGCCGCCGCCGTCTCTGTGATGCCTGCGGAAAGCGTTTTACAACTTATGAGAAGGTGGAAACGATTCCGCTGACTGTGATCAAGAAGGATCAGAACCGGGAAAGCTATAAACGTTCCAAGATCCAGGATGGTGTTCTTCGTGCTTGCTATAAGCGCCCCATTCCCATTGAGAGAGTGGAAGAGATGATCGATTCCATAGAAGGAGATATTTTCCGGTCAGAAGACCGTGAGATCAGCAGTACCAAGATCGGAGAGATCGTTATGGAGCATCTGAAGGATCTGGATGCGGTGGCGTATGTACGATTTGCGTCTGTATACAGAGAGTTTAAAGATGTCAGTACCTTTATGGATGAGCTGAAGAAGCTGATCAATTAAGAGATTAAATGAATAGACTGCAAATGCAGGAGATTTCAGGCCGATTGTCAAAAGACAACCGGCCTTTTTTGAAACATGAATGTTCGATTTTTCAGAGATCGTAAAAGTGGATACAAAAAAACAGGAACCGCCTGGGAAAAATCCTCTGCGGTCCCTGCTATAAATATATATTAATGATTCAGGAAACTTAATTAAACAATACCCTGAGCTTTCATAGCGTCAACAACTTTTTCGAAGCCGGCGATGTTTGCACCTACAACATAGTTGTCTTCCATACCGTAACGTTTAGCAGCGTCATCAGCTTTGTGGAAGATATCGATCATGATGTGGTGGAGTTTCTCATCAACCTCTTCTCTTGTCCAGGAAAGTCTCATGGAGTTCTGGCTCATCTCAAGTGCAGATGTGGCAACACCGCCAGCGTTTGCGGCTTTACCAGGCATGAAGAGAACACCGTTCTCCTGAAGGTATGTTGTTGCATCAAGAGTAGTAGGCATGTTTGCACCTTCAACGACGTATTTGCAGCCATTTGCAACCAGTGTTTTAGCTCCGTCAAGACCAAGCTCGTTCTGAGTAGCACATGGAAGGTAGATATCACATTTGATATTCCAGATGCCAAGTCCCTCAGTGTAGGTAGCACCCTCAACACGGTCTGCATATTCTTTGATACGTCCACGTTTTACTTCTTTGATATCCTTTACGACGTCAAGGTTGATTCCGTTCGGATCGTAGACATATCCGTTGGAGTCGTTCATTGCAACAACCTTGGCACCAAGCTGAGTAGCTTTCTCAACAGCGTAAATAGCTACATTACCGGAACCTGTTACAACGATTGTTTTTCCTTCTACGGAATCATTGTGAGCTTTGGCGATCTCGTTGAGCATGTATACAACACCGTAACCGGTAGCCTCTGTACGGATCAGGGAACCTCCGAAGGAAAGACCCTTTCCTGTAAGGACACCCTCATAAAGGCCACGGATTCTCTTATACTGTCCGAAGAGATAACCGATCTCACGTCCGCCGACACCGATGTCACCAGCCGGAACATCTGTATCTGCGCCGATATATTTGCAAAGCTCTGTCATAAAGCTCTGGCAGAATGCCATAACCTCTCTGTCAGATTTACCCTTAGGATCGAAGTTGGAGCCACCTTTTCCACCGCCGATCGGAAGACCTGTAAGAGAGTTTTTAAAGGTCTGCTCAAAACCAAGGAATTTCAGGATACCCTGATTTACAGAAGGATGGAATCTTAAGCCGCCTTTGTATGGTCCGATGGCGCTGTTGAACTGAACACGATATCCCTTGTTAACCTGTACAGTTCCGTTATCATCGATCCACGGTACTTTGAAGGAGATGATCCTCTCTGGCTCTACAAGACGCTCAAGGATAGAAAGTTTACGATACTCTTCCTCATTTTTGTCAATTACGACTTTAAGGGAATCGAGAACTTCCTTAACTGCCTGATGGAATTCTGGCTCGCCAGGATTCTGTGCTACAACTCTTTCATAAACTTCTTCTGTGTAAGACATTGTTGTTTCCTCCTCATCACATATTAAATTGCGTTGAAAACTAAATTCGAGTGCTATTATACATTAACATGCTAAAAAAGGGAAGTGCTAAATTTAATTTTTTTAAATTTTTATTTCTTGCGTTGAAAGCCTAAATGTGAGATGATATAGAATAAATATTTTTTGACTATGAAATTAAAATGGTTAAATAATAGTGAAAATTAGAAGAGGAGTGGTTTTTATGAGAACATTCGGGAAATCATCAAAGCTTGACAACGTGCTGTACGATGTGCGCGGACCGGTTGTGGATGAGGCTGCCAGAATGGAAGAAGATGGAATGGAGATTCTGAAGCTGAATATTGGTAATCCGTATCCGTTTGGGTTTTCAGCACCTCAGGAAGTGATCCTGGATATGCTGAGTAATGTTCGTACTTCCCAGGGATATTCCGATTCCAAGGGCATTTTTTCTGCAAGAAAAGCGATCATGCAGTATGCACAGCTTCGCGGGATCCCGGGAGTTACCATTAATGATATTTATACGGGAAATGGTGTCAGTGAACTGATCAACCTCTGTATGCAGGCGCTGCTTGATAACGGGGATGAGATCCTGATCCCGGCTCCGGATTATCCGTTGTGGACAGCTACTGCAACACTGGCAGGCGGAAATGTAGTTCATTATATCTGTGACGAACAGTCTGACTGGTATCCGGATATTGAGGATATCAAGAGCAAGATCACACCAAGGACCAAGGCGATCGTTATCATCAATCCCAATAACCCTACAGGTGCAGTATATCCGAAGGAGATCCTGGAACAGATCGCAGACATTGCAAGAGAAAATGAGCTGATCATCTTTTCTGATGAGATCTATGACCGTCTTGTTATGGATGGATATAAACATACTTCGATTGCATCCCTTGCACCCGATGTGTTCTGTGTAACATTTTCAGGCTTGTCCAAGTCTCATATGATCGCAGGTTTCCGCATCGGATGGATGATCTTAAGTGGTGCAAAAAGTAAGGCGAAGGGTTATATAGAGGGAATCAATATGCTCTCTTCCATGCGTCTCTGCTCAAATGTTCCGGCACAGTCTATTGTACAGACTGCACTTGGCGGATATCAGAGTGTCAATGAATATACGCAGCCGGGCGGACGTGTTTATGAGCAGAGAGACTTTATTTACAAGGCACTGAATGATATTCCGGGAATTTCCGTTGTAAAACCACATGCGGCATTTTATATATTCCCGAAGATCGATACTGAGAAATTCAATATTTTCAATGATGAACAGTTTGCTTTGGATTTTCTTCATGAGAAACAGGTGCTTGTTGTTCCAGGCAAGGGATTCAACTGGAACCAGCCGGATCACTTCCGTATTGTTTATCTGCCGGATATCCGCCAGCTTGACAAGGCAATGAAGAAGATGAAAGAGTTCTTTGCTACATATAAGCAGGGCTGATCGCAGATAGACAAGAAGAGATTTGCGATCCGCATTCGCTGCCTGCTCATAACCGATAAACTGTAAAGCAGGTATTCGGTTATATTTTCGGCATAGACCGGAACCGAAAAAAATGTTATAATATATCTGAAATATCCCGGCCAGCTACGCCGGGATATACAAATAAGACCAGAATTGCTTGAGAGGGGAATGAGGAGGGACCGTTATCGAACAGCAATAAAACAGAAATCGAAAGGGGAAATAACTGATGAGCAAATTCAACATGAAAGTGACACCTGAGATTGAGAAACTTACCCAGATCTGTCGTGAGAATGACAAACTGGATCTGTCTTTATATGGCAAATACGATGTCAAGCGAGGCTTGCGTGACCTGAATGGAAAGGGTGTCCTTGCAGGACTGACCCAGATCTCCAATGTCCAGGCAACGAAGATCGTGGACGGAAAAGAGGTTCCCTGCGCAGGTAAGCTTTCTTATCGCGGGTATGACATTAAGGATCTGACAAATGGTTTTATCAATGACCGGCGCTTCGGTTTTGAGGAAGTAACCTATCTGCTTCTTTTCGGAAAGCTTCCGGATCAGGAAGAACTGAATGGATTTTCCGGGATTCTTGCGAACCAGCGTATGCTTCCGCGGAATTTTGTAAGGGATGTCATTATGAAGGCACCATCCAGAGATATTATGAACGCTCTGTCAAGAAGCGTGCTGACACTTTATTCCTACGACAAAGACCCGGATAATATTGAACTGGAGAATGTGCTCCGTCAGTGTATCAACCTGATCAGCGTTTTCCCGCTGTTATCTGTTTATGCATATCAGGCCTATAACCACTATGAGAAAGGCAAGAGTCTTTATATCCATCAGCCTAAAAAGAAGCTTTCCACAGCTGAGAATATCCTGCGTCTGTTAAGACCGGATAAGAAGTATACGGCACTGGAGGCAGAGATCCTTGATATTGCTCTGATCCTTCATATGGAGCATGGCGGTGGTAATAACTCTACTTTTACTACACATGTGGTTTCCTCTTCCGGGACAGATACGTATTCTGCGATCGCGGCAGCACTAGGTTCTCTGAAAGGCCCGAAACACGGCGGTGCCAACATCAAAGTCGTAAAAATGTTTAACGATATGCGTAAACACGTACATGACTACAGTGATGAAGAGGAGATCAGTGCATACCTTAAGAAGCTTCTTCATAAAGAGGCCTTTGATAAACGTGGACTGATCTATGGTATGGGACATGCGATCTATTCTGTTTCAGATCCACGTGCAGAAGTCTTTAAAGGCTATGTGGAACAGCTTGCAAGAGAAAAGGGCAGAATGAAGGATTATCAGCTGTATGCTGCAGTAGAGCGTCTTGCACCAAAGGTTATCGCAGAGGAGCGTAAGATCTATAAGGGTGTCAGTGCCAATGTGGATTTTTACAGCGGATTTGTTTACAGCATGCTGGATCTGCCGCTGGAGCTTTACACACCGATGTTTGCTATTGCACGTATCGTAGGCTGGAGCGCACATCGTATGGAAGAGCTTATCAATGTGGATAAGATCATCCGTCCCGCATATAAGAATGTCCTTCCGGAAGCAGAGTATATTCCTCTTTGCGAGCGATAGGAAAGGACTGAGGTGGAATAGATGTTCAGATGTTTTTTTCCGGATGAATATCTGGATTCTGCGTATGGGATCGATTATGAGAAGCTGTACAAAGAAGGATACAGAGGGTTGCTCTTCGATATCGATAATACTATTGTTCCCCACGGGGCACCGGCAGATGACCGGGCAAAGAAACTGTTTGAAAAGCTAAGGGCTCTCGGGTTTCGATACTGTTTTGTATCCAATAACCAGAAACCTCGTGTAGAGCCCTTTGCCAAAGCAGTAGAGGGGGATTTTATAGAAAATGCCCATAAACCGGCTGGGAAAAATTATAAAAAAGCCTGCCAGGTGATCGGAACCGATCTTGACAGGACGATTTTTATAGGAGATCAGCTGTTTACGGATATTTATGGAGCAAAGAGGGCGGGGATCCGGACGATCCTTGTGAAACCGATTCATCCAAAAGAGGAGATCCAGATCGTGCTGAAGCGTTATCTGGAAAAAATAGTATTACATTTTTACCAAAAAGAGGAGGGAAAGAATTCATGAACCATATTGTAATCATCGGCTTTATGGGTTCAGGAAAGACACGAGTTGGAAAGAGACTGGCGAAGGACCTGGGGCTTCCGTTTATTGACGTGGACAGACTGATCGTGAAAAAAATGAACATGTCAGTAAAGGAGATATTTGAACGCTTTGGAGAAGCATTTTACCGTGCGCTGGAGACTATGGCAGTCAAGGAACTGTCCACAGACAGCGAACGGAAGGTAATCTCTGTAAGTGCGGGATTGCCTCTTCAGGAGCAGAACCAGAAATATCTCCAGAGTATGGGAACGATCATCTATCTGAAGGGATCTGCCGCAACGTTGATCAAACGTCTGGAAGGAAGTAACAATCCCACATTGGAAGGAACTGAGAATAAAGAAGAGAAGATCAAGAAACTTCTGAAACAGAGAGATCCGGTTTATGAGAAGTTTGCGGACATTAAAGTTGTCACAGGAGTGAAGCCTTTTGATGAACTGATCGCAGAAATTGAAGAAAAATTGAAGGCTTAAACAAAAAAACAGTTGAAAAATGGCAAAAGGTATTATAGAATAATCCATAGCGAAAAAGAACCGCATATATTAAGGAGGAAATATTTATGATTTCAGCAGGTGATTTCAAAAATGGTATCACACTTGAAATTGATGGAAACGTATGTCAGATCGTTGAATTCCAGCATGTAAAACCAGGAAAAGGCGCAGCCTTTGTAAGAACAAAATACAAGAACATTATCACAGGCTCTGTATTAGAGAAATCCTTCCGTCCTACAGAGAAATTCCCGGTAGCACGTATTGAGCGTGTAGATATGCAGTATCTGTATCAGGATGGTGGTTTATACTACTTCATGAATACAGAGACATATGATCAGGTTGGTCTTACAGAGGAGCAGGTTGGCGATTCTCTGAAATTTGTTAAGGATAATGAGATGGTTAAGGTTTGCTCTCATAACGGAGAGGTATTCGCGATCGAGCCACCTCTTTTTGTAGAGCTTGAGGTTATTGAGACAGAGCCAGGATTCGCAGGAAATACAGCACAGGGTGCTACCAAACCGGCAACTGTTGAGACAGGTGCACAGGTTCAGGTTCCTCTGTTCGTAAATCAGGGCGACAAACTGAAGATCGATACAAGAACAGGTGAGTATCTCTCACGTGTATAATGCAGCAAAAAACCCGCGTACGCGGGTTTTTTTGTGCCATAAAATTAAAAGATCATTTTGACAGTATTTAAAATACCAAAGTTTGAATGCATATTCCAGACTGCACAGGTAAGAAAAAACGGTACAGTCTGGACTTTTTTTGAAATATCCTTGACACGAAAAATCATTCTGGTATAATTAAACCCAGTCAAAAAACTGACTAAGAAGTTCGTCTGTCCACCAGAGATGACCGGAAATGATCCGGTTACAGAAGTCTTTTAAGGGCTTGTACTGGTTTCGACGGGGGCTTTGAAGTTAGGGAAGCCATCCGCAGACTCCTGGACTGCGTACCAACCGGGAACTAAATATAAACGCAGACGAAAAGTTAGCGTTAGCAGCCTAAGCTGCTCGTCAGCCCCGTTGCACTCACACATCGGGAATCTGGCGTCGACCATGTGAGAAACCTTGCCGGGTAAGCTTTGCCCCGGTAGATGTATCATGAAGCTACTGAAGCAGTAAGCCTGTCGGTGGGCGTACTGCCGAGGGAATGTTAAATCAGCGACTGTGATGGGAGATGCCTTAAGGGATAGGCTTTCGGACAGGGGTTCGATTCCCCTCAGGTCCATTTATGGAACGTCCCGGAAAGACAGCATTTATGCGGCTTTCCGGGAATTTTTTTTACTTTCTTTATTACTCGTGGATATCAGGAAATTCTTCGCAGATACAGAAAGCGATGGTGATAGAATGAAAAAAACTCTGCTTAACAGAAAAAAGCAGAATAAGAAATCTGATTATTATGATTATAATCTGGTAGCTGTTATTGTACTGCTGGTGTGCTTTGGACTGGTCATGCTTTACAGCACCAGTTCATATATGGCAGAAGTGAATTATGGCAACGATATGTTTTATTTTAAGAAACAGGCACTGATCAGTGCAGCATGTCTGATCGGAGCGTTATTTATTTCAAAAATACTGGATTATCATATCCTTCTTCCTTTTACAACTGCGTTGTATGTGGCTTCGCTGATCCTTATGGGACTTGTGCGGACTCCGCTGGGACATTCCTCTCATGGTGCTACCAGATGGCTGTATATCGGACCGATCAACTTCCAGCCTGCCGAGCTGGCAAAGATCGCGGTTATTATCATGATGGCTTACATGATCGGAAAAATGGGACGAAAGGTGAAAACTTTAAAGAGCTGTATGATCCTGGGACTTCCGGGGGCAGGACTTGCGCTTGCGGCTTATATACTTACAGATAATCTGAGTACAGCCATGATCATTCTGGGAATAACAGTTGGAATGGTGTTTGTGGCACATCCGGATATGCGTCCGTTTATTGCTGTGGCAGCGGCAGGAGTGATCCTTATTGTGATCGGAGTACTTTTTCTGGTTGCGACGACCAAGAACAGTGACAGCTTCCGTGTTATGCGAGTACTTGTATGGCTTCAGCCTGAGAAATATTCCGATGAAGGCGGTTATCAGACGCTGCAGGCATTGTATGCCATTGGCTCCGGAGGGCTTTTTGGCCGCGGGCTTGGAAATAGTATCCAGAAGCTTGGAAGTGTTCCGGAAGCACAAAATGATATGATCTTTTCCATTATCTGTGAGGAGCTTGGAATTTTCGGAGGGATTTTTGTACTGATCCTGTTCGGATATCTTTTGTACAGGTTGTTTTTTATTGCGCAGAATGCACCGGATCTGTTTGGCTCACTGATCGTTACCGGGATTTTTATACATATTGCGCTGCAGGTGATCCTTAACATTGCCGTTGTACTGAATCTGATGCCCAATACAGGTGTCACCTTGCCCTTTATCAGTTACGGAGGAACGTCCATTGTGTTCCTGATGCTGGAGATGGCAATAGCTCTCAGCGTGGCCCGTCAGATAAAATTTCAAGAGTAAAATAGTTTTAAAATCAAAATATTTTTGCCCTGGAGCCATTTTTTGGGAAAATCCTCTTGACAACTGTTTTTGCAGACTATATACTTTGCTCAAAAAGAGGAAACAGATTCGATCTGTAACGATTAAAGGAGAGAATAAGACATGTTAGAAAAAATGAAAGAAATGCTTGCAGAGCAGTTAAATTGTGAGGCATCTACAATCACACCGGAGACATCTTTCAAGGATGATCTTGGTGCAGATTCTCTTGACCTGTTTGAACTGGTCATGGCTCTTGAGGATGAGTACAATGTTGAGATCCCGGCAGAGGAGCTTACAGATCTGAACACAGTTGGAGATGTGATCGATTATCTTAAGAACAAAGGCGTAGAAGCATAAGCAGAAATCTAGGATCCTCTGGGACGACAGTGTCTCAGAGGATTTTTTTTGTATATGCGAAGATACATGAGAGGGATGGCAGGGTATTCCGCCGGAAAACCTATGGACATTTTGAAGGATTTGGGTATATAATAGCACCTATAAAGAGAAACAACAAAAACGAGGAGAAAAGAAATGACAAAGATCAGAACAAGATTTGCACCGAGCCCTACAGGAAGAATGCATGTGGGTAATTTAAGAACAGCTCTTTATGCTTATTTGATCACAAAACATGAAGGCGGAGATTTTATCCTCCGTATTGAAGATACAGACCAGGAACGTTATGTGGAGGGAGCTGTAGATATCATCTACCGTACTCTTGAGAAAACAGGACTTCTCCATGATGAGGGACCGGACAAGGATGGCGGATTTGGCCCGTATGTACAGAGCGAGCGTCAGGCAACAGGCATGTATCTGAAATATGCCAAACAGCTTATTGAGCAGGGAGATGCATATTACTGCTTCTGCGGCAAGGAAGAACTGGAAAGCATGAAACGTACTGTTGCAGGTAAGGAGATCTCTATTTATGACAAGAGATGTCTCCATCTTTCCAAGGAAGAGGTTCAGCGCCGTTTGGATGCAGGTGAGCCGCATGTTATCCGCTTTAATATGCCAACAGAGGGAACCACTACATTCCATGATGTTATTTACGGAGATATCACCGTTAACAATGAGGAGATGGAGGATTTGATCCTGATCAAATCTGACGGTTATCCGACCTACAACTTCGCAAATGTAATTGATGATCACCTTATGGGAATCACACATGTTGTAAGAGGTAACGAATACCTTTCCTCTTCACCGAAGTATAATCGTATTTATGAGGCATTCGGATGGGAAATCCCGACCTATGTTCATTGTCCGCTGATCACAGACGAGACACATCAGAAGCTTTCCAAGAGATGTGGACATTCTTCCTATGAAGATCTGATCGATCAGGGATTTGTGACAGAGGCAGTGATCAACTATGTTGCACTCCTTGGATGGAGCCCGGCAGACAACCGTGAGATCTTTTCTCTTCCGGAGCTTGTGGAGGCATTTGATTATCATCATATCAACAAATCACCGGCAGTTTTTGACATTGCCAAGCTGAAATGGATGAATGGTGAGTATATCAAGAAGATGGATCCGGAGGCATTCTATGAGAGAGCACTTCCGTATCTGAAAGAAGTTCTGAAAAAAGACTTTGATCTTAAGAAGATCGCAGGAATGGTTCAGACCAGAATTGAAGTATTCCCGGATATTCCGGAGCTTGTAGATTTCTTTGAGGCAGTTCCGGAGTATGACAGTGCGATGTACCGCCACAAAAAGATGAAAACAACAGAGGAGACTTCTCTTGCAGTTCTCAAGGAAGTGCTTCCGGTACTGGAAGCACAGGAGGATTATACCAATGATCCGCTGTATGCATCTTTAAGCGCTTTTGTAAAGGAGCACGGATATAAGAATGGTTATGTTATGTGGCCACTTCGTACAGCAGTATCCGGCAAGCAGATGACACCGGCCGGTGCAACAGAGATCATGGAGATCATTGGCAAGGAAGAGACACTGAAACGTGTACATGCAGCAATCGAAAAGCTTGAAAATAAATAAGAGTGTGATCGATAATCCAGTTATGAAACGAAATCCATCTCAGAAAAGGGCGATCGCCCACCTGTCAGGACCTATGATGGTTCTGGCAGGCCCCGGTTCGGGGAAAACTTCCGTCATAGTAGAAAGAACAGCACATATGATCCAGGAAGGGAAGATACCGGCTTCCTCTGTTCTTGTTGTGACTTTTTCCAGGGCAGCAGCAGTGGAAATGAAAGAACGGTTTCTGAAATTTACCAGTGTTCAGCGAACCGGCGTTACTTTCGGGACTTTTCACGGAGTGTTTTACGGGATCCTCAAACAGGCTTATGGTCTGAATGGAGGAAATATCCTGTCAGAAGAAGAAAAATATGCGATTTTAAGAGAACTGGTGGTAAACTGTGCTGCAGAACAGTCCCAGGAAGGGGATTTTGTGGAAGATATTGCCAAGGAGATCAGTGTTGTAAAGGGTGGAAGAATCGCTCTGGAGCATTATTATTCTTCCTGCTGCCCGGATGAAGTGTTCCGACAGATCTTTCAGGGATATCGAAAATTCCTGAATGAAAGAAGAAAACTTGACTTTGATGATATGCTGTTGAGCTGTTATGAACTTCTGAAAAAACGAAAAGATATCCTGTCTGCATGGCAGAAAAAGTTTCACTATATTCTGGTGGATGAGTTTCAGGATATCAATCATCTTCAGTATGATATCGTGAAGATGCTGGCAGCACCGGAGAACAATCTGTTTGTGGTGGGAGATGATGATCAGTCTATCTATCATTTCCGTGGCGCTCGCCCGGAGATCATGCTGAATTTCCCGGAAGATTTTAAAAATGCGGAGACAGTGATCCTGAATATCAATTACCGGTGCAGTGGAAATATCCTGGATACAGCTATGAAGGTGATCAATTACAATGAAAACCGTTATGCAAAAAAACTTTCCACACCAAATGAACCGGGAGAGCCGGTGCAGATAAAAGAATTTCGAAATCCCAGAGACGAATATATGGCAGTTGCAGGCCTGCTGCGGAATCGGATGGAAGAAGGGGATAATATTGAAGATACAGCGCTGCTTTTCAGGACTAATCAGGAAACCGAAGGACTGGTCGCTGCGTTGATGGAGTATGGGGTTCCTTTCACTATGAAGGAAAAACTGCCCAACCTGTTCCGACACTGGATTTGCCGGAATATGATCGCTTATTTGAAAATGGCAGAAGGAGACCGGAGCCGCAGTACATTTCTGGAGATCATGAACCGGCCAAACCGATACATAGCCAGAGACGCTCTGACAGAAAAAAACGTTGATTTTAAAGCATTGGGAGAGTTTTACAAAGACAAAGACTGGATGTGTGACAGGATCACAACGATGGAGACACATCTTCGGATCTTAAAGACTATGGCCCCTTATGCAGCTATTAATTTTATCCGGAATGGCATGGGATACGAAGAATACTTGCAGGAATATGCAAGGTATCGTAAAATAAAACCGGAAGAGCTTATGGAAACCCTGAACCGGATCCATGAAAGTGCCAGAGGAATGAAAACATTGGAAGAATGGATGGCCTATATGGACGAGTATACCAGAAAGCTGGAAGAACAGGCGAAGAAACAGGATGTGAAACGGGAAGGAGTGGTGATATCCACTCTTCATGCGGTCAAAGGTCTGGAATATGACAATGTATATATCATGAATGTAAATGAAGGTAGCATGCCTTATCGGAAGGCAGTCCTGGAGGCACATCTGGAGGAAGAACGGAGGCTTTTCTACGTTGGTATGACACGGGCAAAGAAGAAACTCTGCCTGTATTATGTAAGACAGCAGTATGAGAAGGAACGGGAACCGTCCCGTTTTCTTGAGGAGGCCGGATTATGAATGGGATTATTTATTATACGAAGATCAGAGATGAATATAACGGCAAGAACATGGAGCATATGATCGGGGAAAAGCTTCTGGAAATCGGACTTGAGCGGGAATTTGGACGGAAGCTTGCTTTTGAGCCTCGGTCAAAGGGGGAACATGGGAAACCGTTTTTTACCCTGCTTCCAAGAATTCATTATAATATCACACATTCCGGAAAATATGTGATGTGTCTGTTTGCCGGAGAAGAGGTGGGCATTGATGTGCAGATCCACAAGAAGGTAAATTACGAACGGCTCCTTGAAAGAATGGTGCCGGCAGATATGATACGGGAAATCCTGGATGCAGATGATATGGAGAAAGCCTTTTTTGCCCAGTGGGTTTTGAGAGAGGCATATATCAAATGGACCGGAGAGGGACTGTCCAGGGATCTGCGTACGATTTCCATGGATAAGGGAAATTACATAATGCTGGAGCTGGAACCGGGATACAGTGGTGCAATCTGGTCCAGAGACAGCCTGGAATTACGATTTGAATACGAAGACATCATTTTGAGATAGCAAATAGAGACGATGAAATGAACAAAGAGATGAAACGCAGCTTCAGGATTTTCATTCTGAAGATCCTGGCAGTTGTTTTTGTGCTGTGCATATGTTATTTTTTATATGCATTTGTTTACCGTGCAAAAACTGAGCTGCCCACAAAAGCTGTGGTGACAAACCGAGGTGCTGCAGTGTATACACTGCGGGGACAGAAACAGATGCTTTCCCAGAAAGAGGATTTCTCTTATTTTGCCTTTGATGGGAGAGAAAAAGAGAAGGAATATGGAACATATGTCATTCCCGGGCTGAAGAATACCAGGACGCTGCTCACAAAAAAGGGTGCCACTCCTGCCATGTGTACGTCCATGACGCCTCAGGGACTGGCGGTTACAGAGGATTATGTGCTGGTCAGCGCTTACTGCAGCACACAGAAACATAATTCGGTCATTTATGTGATCGATAAGGAAAAACATAATTTTATTAAAGAAGTGATACTGCCTGGACAGCCTCATGTGGGAGGACTTGCCTATGACCCGGAGCATAAGTTATTATGGTATTCCTCCAATATCAACGGGATCGCACAGGCAGTGAGTATAAAGATGGATACAATAGAAGCCTACGATTATGATGACAGCCATCTGCCGGTGGATACTTTCCAGATAGTCAGTCTTTATGGGATCGTGAGAGATTCTTTTATGACCTTTTATAAGGGATGTCTGTATGTAGGCTGCTTTGAAAAATATAACGAAAGTGTAATTGCACGATACGGAGTTGACGAAGAGGGAAAACTGATCAATACCATGGACGAGAAACTGGGCATGGATTTTGAAATGGCAGTTCCGTTGGATTATTCCACCATATCGGAGCAGGTTCAGGGAATTGCTTTTTATAATGATAAGCTTTTGATCTCTCATTCTTTTGGAATCCTGCCATCCAGGCTGGTGTTTTATGAACAATCCGATAAGCGTTTGTATGTAAACGAGAATTCTGCCAGAACTTATCGTTTTTCGGAACGACTGGAACAGATCGTGGTGGAGGGTGACAGCCTTTATGTGATGTTTGAATCCTGTGCCTATGCATACCGTGCGTCCTCCGTAAATATTGTGGATCGGGTCCTGAAGCTGAATCTTTCGAAGATGGAGACCTATGACGAAGAAGAAAGTCTTTTTTTTCTGTCGGAATAAAGAAAAAACGAGAGAGCATCAAAAAAGACAACAGGTACTAAATCCGGCATGTCCGCAATATATTTAAGTGTAAGAGGTGAAAACATGGACGCAAACCAGATCCAGAACCTGTTTGCCAGTAATGTCCGCCAGCTTCTGGTGGATGCAGACCTTGATTATGATAAATTATATGAGATACGTCTCCGCGTGGGAAGACCTCTGTTCCTCACTTATGATGGGGGAGAATGTTTCCTCCGGCAAAAAGATACAGAACCTTATCTGGTTACGCGGGAGGATCTTAAGGAAACACTGGAGTATGTCAGCGGCTATTCCCTGTATGCTTATGAAGATGAGATTCGCCAGGGGTTTTTGAGTGTACAGGGTGGGCACCGTGTAGGAGTTACCGGAAAGGTGATCCTGGACGGAAACCGTATCCGTGGGATGAAATATATTTCCTGCATCAATGTCCGTCTGGCACATGAGATCCAGGGATGTGCAGAAGAAGTGCTGCCATATATCCAGACAAGAGAGCAGATCATGCATACCTTGATCGTTTCTCCGCCCAGATGTGGGAAGACCACGCTTCTTCGGGATATCATCCGGCAGATGAGTAATGGATGGGGAAATATTTCCGGTGTTACGGTAGGAGTAGTCGATGAGCGCAGTGAGCTGGCCGGATGCTATCAGGGGATCCCTCAGAATGACCTTGGAATGCGTACGGATATCCTGGACGGCTGTCCGAAAGCAGAAGGGATGCAGATGCTGATTCGGTCAATGTCGCCGGTTGTGGTTGCTGTGGATGAACTTGGAAAAGAAGAAGATTTCAAGGCTGTGGAATCAGTTATCCACTGTGGATGTCGTCTGATCGCAACTGCACATGGAGCTTCCATGGAAGAAACATTATCCCAGCCGTTTTTCCGGAAATTGTGGGAAGCGCGGGTTTTCCAGAGATATATTTTTCTGGGAAAGCATGAACGTGCAGGAATCGTGGAAGGAATCTATGATGAAAATGGGAAATGCCTATGTACCGGATTGTAGGATGTATTCTGGTAGTGGCGGCAGGAGCCGGAATGGGATTTTCCGGAAGTATGAGACTTTCGGAGCAGATCCGCATACTGGAAAAACTGCTTCAGATGGTGATCTGCCTGAAAGGCGAGATCCGCTGCGGGAATGCATCACTGCCGGATGCTTTTTATGGAGCAGCAGGAAGAATGAATGGAAAATACAGAGAGTTTCTCATCAGTGCCGCGGACAGGATGAAAGCGGGAACAGGAGAAAAACTTTCACAGATATGCAGGGAATGTGCGGAAAGCGCCCTGAAAAAAAGCTGCCTTACCCATGGGGAAAAGGACGCTTTTTTTTCTTTCGGAGAATATCTGGGCTATATGGATCTGGAAATGCAGATGCGACAGCTTTCCCTGTATGAAAATAATTTGGAAGCAGAGATATTGAAGCGGAAAGCGGAGGTTTCCGGAAAGAAAAAACTGTACCAGGGAATTGGGATTCTTGGAGGCCTGCTGCTTGCGGTTCTCCTAGTATAGTATTGTTTATCAGACAGTAGTAAGAAGGACAGGCTTTCAGAAGAAAAGGAGGGATCATTTGGAGGTCAGTATCATATTTAAGATCGGTGCAGTAGGGATCCTGGTCTCTGTTCTTTCTCAGATCCTGAAACATAGCGGAAGGGAGGAACAGGCTTTTCTGGTGAGTTTTTCAGGACTTCTTTTAGTACTGTTCTGGATCGTGCCGTATATTTATGAGCTTTTTAAAAATATCCAGCAGCTTTTTGTACTGTAGGGGAGGGAAAGAACCGTGGATATTCTGAAGATTTCTGTTCTGGGAACAGCGGGGGTTCTTCTGGGGATTCTTCTGAAAGACCGTGCACCGGAGTATGTAAGCCTTGTTACGATGGGAATAGGTCTTGTGATACTGGGATTAGCGGTAGGGAAGATCAGCTATCTGTTCCAGTCTCTGGAGAGACTGAAACAGAGTCTTCCGATTGATGGAAGCTATATTACTACTTTGCTGAAGATGATCGGGATCACCTATATCGGACAATTTTCATCCGGTATATGCAGAGATGCAGGATATTCATCCACTGGTGCACAGATCGAACTGTTCTGCCGGTTATCTGTAATGGTTTTAAGTATGCCGGTTCTTCTGGCACTGCTGGATACCATACAGGGATTTCTTGCATGAAAAGATATTGGTCAGAGATTTGTGCAGCCCTGTTTCTGGCTGTAGTTATAAGCTGTTTTGGCGGTGTGATCGTTTATGCTTCTTCGGCGGAACAACAGATCACAGATCAGATGGAGCTTACCGACCTGCAGTCCATGGTAGATGAGATGCTTGGAGAAAAAACATTTTCTGTTGCAGAAGCGTTTCACAGACTGTTGTCAGGGGAAGAGGTGCTTTCGGAGGAGAGTGTGCGGGAATTTTTGCACAGTCTCCTTTTTTATGGTATTGAAAGAGAAAAAGAGCTGATCGTGAAGTTGTTGCTTCTGCTGTTGTTCGCTGCCGTTTTTTCCGGGTTTGCCGGTGCCTTTGATAACGGGCAGGTGGGAGAGATCAGTTTTTATGTGGTGTATCTTCTTGTTTTTACTCTTCTGATGAACAGTTTTTCCGGGTTGAGTGCATCACTGCTTTCAATGCTTGCGTGGATCACGGAGTTTATGAAGGAACTCTCACCGGTGTATTTTATGGCAGTGGCAGCAGCGTCAGGTGCATCCAGTGCAGCTGCTTTTTATCAGGGAGTACTGCTTCTGGTGTGGCTTTTTCAATGGATCCTGGAACGAGTACTGCTTCCCGGAGTGAGTTTATATATTCTCCTGAGATTTGTGAATCATCTTTCCAGGGAAGAAATGCTGGGAAAAATGGCTGAGCTGATCGAGACTGTGATCTCCTGGGGGCTTCGGACATTACTTGGAGTGGCAGCAGGACTGCAGGTGGTGCGTGGGCTTGTAGCTCCGGTAATGGATTCTCTGAAGCGGAGTGCTGTAGGAAAAACTGCAGGTGCTCTTCCTGGGATCGGGAGCGCGGTAAATGCAGTTACGGAACTGGTCCTTACCACAGCTGTTCTTGTAAGAAACAGTCTGGGCATTGCGCTTTTACTGGTGATCCTGGCGGTGGGGGCGGGGCCGTTGGTCCGATATGGACTTTTGTCACTGACCTATCGCTTTCTGGCGGCTGCGGCGCAGCCTGTATCAGACAAACGGCTGGTAGAAGCCTTTGGCACCATGGCAGAGGGATGTGCACTTCTGATGAGAATCCTGTTTACTGCGGAAATTTTATGTATGCTTACATTTCTGATCCTGATGGCAGGAGGAGGCTTGGGATGAGAACAGAACTTTATCAGTGGATGAAAAGCCTGGCTTTTTTTCATGTACTTACTACAGCACTTCTGCATATTCTGCCTGATAAGCGTTATGAGCAGTATATACGGCTGTTTATGGGGCTTCTGTTGGTGCTTTTGATCTGTACACCTATATTTGCCGTAGTGGGAAAAAGTGAAGAACTTCTGTCCGGATTCAGCAATAATTATGGGAGAGAAGAACAGGTACGTATGGAGACAGAAGCAGAAGGAATAAGGGAAACATTTCTTAAAGGAGCATATGAACAGGAACTGAAGGATCAGGTTCAGGGTATCCTCAGGAAAGAAGGGATTTTTTCGGCAAAAACAGAAGTAGATATGGAAAAAGAGCTTCAGCTGACCATAACACTTTATGGAACAGTCACAGAAAAACAGAGGGAGGCGGTGAAAAATGAGCTCGAAAGAATCTGCGGACTCAGGAAAGGACAGTATCAGATCCTGGCTTCTGAGGATGGGATGGAAGGAGTGGGGAGTTTTCCTTCTTCTGGGAATCCTTCTTCTGGTGGCAGGACTTCCGGTAACCCGAAAGAACAGTAAAACAGCAGAGGATCAGAATGCGGAGAAAACCCGCCTGGAGAGCCGCCTTGAGGAACTGCTTTCCAATGTGGAAGGAGTCGGAGAAGTGGAAGTGATCATTATGACCGGGGATGAGGGAAATACGGAAAACTTTTCCATAAGCAGCAAAAATGAAGTTACCGGTGTGCTGGTGGCGGCTCAGGGAGCAGGCAGCGCAGTGACAGTCCAGAATATTCAGCAGGCAATTATGGCATTATTTCAGATCGACGCTAATAAAATTAGAATAATGAAAATGAAATGAGGAGAGTAGAAGTGAAAAAGATCATGAAGAAAAATCAGGTAATCATCACCTCGCTGGCCATTCTCATTGCTGTGGCCGGATATCTGAATTTCGCAGATGTGGATCTGGGATTTAAGGATAAGGAGACGAGTACAGACAGCAGCAGTATCCTGGACGATGTGGATTATGATCTGACCGATGAAACAGCCCTTCTGGATGAGAACGGGGCAGATGGCACAACCCAGTCGGAGGTGATGGATACCGCATCCCCGGGCGAGGCCGTACTTACCGGTGCTTCGGATTTTGCAGCACAGGCAAAAGTCAGCAGGGAGCAGGTGCGTTCCCAGAACAAAGCGGACCTGCAGACGATCATCAGTAATAAAGACATCAGCGATGAGGAAAAACAGAATGCTATTAACACAATGGTTTCCATGACAGATCTTACAGAAAAAGAGGCGGCTGCAGAGCTTCTTCTGGAGGCGAAGGGCTTTGAAAATGTGATCGTAAATCTGACGGGTGAAACTGCGGATGTTGTGGTGCCGGATGCAGATCTGGAGGATGCAAAACGTGCACAGATCGAGGATATTGTAAAGAGGAAAACCGGTGTGGCAGCAGAGAGCATTGTGATCACGCCTCTAAGTCAAAGTAAAAATGCATCGGATGTCATAAATACTGCAGATGAAGCTGAAAAAAATACGGGAGGTGCAGAGGATAATGCGGAAAGTACAGGTGAGGAGGTGCAGGATACCGCTGCATCTGTGGAAAGCGATCCGGCGGATCAAACATCTGAGGACGCAGAGACGTCTGCAGATATCCAGAACGATCAGACTATTGATACAGAGGGAATTTACGACTGAATTGCCTTGACAGCAAAGCCTTGTCTATACTAGAATAGGAAAGGTTATAGTAAAATAGAGATATCAGAGAATATACAGGAGGCTCACGTGTCGAAGTATACGAAAGAAATAGAAAAAAGAAGAACATTTGCCATCATCTCTCATCCGGATGCTGGTAAAACAACATTAACAGAAAAATTTCTGCTGTATGGAGGGGCCATCAATCTGGCCGGAAGTGTAAAGGGTAAGGCTACGGCCCGCCATGCAGTATCAGACTGGATGGAGATCGAGAAGGAAAGAGGTATTTCCGTTACTTCATCCGTTCTTCAGTTCCATTATGACGGATATTGTATAAACATTCTGGATACACCTGGACATCAGGATTTCTCCGAGGATACCTACCGTACATTGATGGCTGCGGATTCAGCAGTTATGGTCATCGATGGATCCAAGGGTGTTGAGGCACAGACCCGTAAGCTTTTCAAGGTCTGTGTTATGAGACACATTCCGATCTTTACTTTTATCAATAAGATGGACAGAGATGCCAACGATACTTTTGATCTTCTGGATGAGATCGAAAAAGAGCTTGGTATTGCAACCTGTCCGATCAACTGGCCAATCGGCTCCGGTAAGAAATTCCGGGGTGTGTTTGATCGTAATACAAAGAAGATCCTTACCTTCTCCGATACACAGAAGGGCACCAAGGAAGGTGTGATAGAAGAGATTGATATTAATGATCCCCGTGCAGATGAGGTCATGGATCCTGAGCAGAAAGAGCAGCTGATGGAAGAAATCGAGCTTCTGGATGGCGCAAGTGCGGAGTTTTCTCAGGAAGAGGTCAGCAAAGGACAGCTGACACCGGTATTTTTCGGTTCTGCTCTTACCAACTTTGGTGTGGAAACATTTCTGGAGCATTTCCTGAAGATGACCACTTCTCCGCTTCCGAGAACTGCAGACTGCGGACCGGTAGATCCTATGAGTGATGATTTTTCAGCCTTTGTATTTAAGATCCAGGCGAATATGAACAAGGCTCACAGAGACCGTATCGCATTTATGAGGATCTGTTCAGGCAAGTTTGATGCGACCAAAGAGGTTTATCATGTGCAGGGAGACAAGAAGATGCGACTTCTTCAGCCGCAGCAGATGATGGCAGAATCCCGTCATGTTGTGGAGGAGGCTTATGCAGGTGATATCATCGGTGTCTTTGACCCGGGTATTTTTTCTATTGGAGATACCATCTGCGCACCTGGAAAGAAATTTGCCTTTGAGGGGATCCCGACCTTCGCGCCGGAGCATTTCGCACGTGTGCGTCAGATCGATACCATGAAGAGAAAACAGTTTGTAAAAGGTATCAACCAGATCGCTCAGGAAGGTGCAATCCAGATATTCCAGGAGTTTAACACCGGTATGGAGGAGATTATTGTGGGTGTTGTAGGTATCCTGCAATTTGATGTCCTGAAATACCGTCTGGAGAATGAGTATAATGTAGATATCCGCCTGGAAACACTTCCATATGAGCATATCCGCTGGATTGCCAACAAGGAGACTGTAAAAGTAGACAAGATCGTGGGAACTTCTGATATGAAGAAAGTCACAGACCTTAAGGGAAATCCGTTGCTGCTCTTTGTCAATGCATGGAGTGTTGGCATGGTTGAGGACAGAAACCCTGATCTGGTACTGACAGAATTCAGTAAATAAGCCCTTTTATTTCATAACTTTTTTTGATATAATAGTATAAAATTACGAACAAAAATATTATATCCGTAGGAGGGTTTCCCATGGCAGAAAAAAGAACAACATATAAGATACAGGATTTGGGCGGAATCGGTGAAGTTCACATTGCAGATGAAGTTGTTGCAATCGTTGCAGGACTTGCAGCAACAGATGTGGATGGAGTTGCTTCCATGGCAGGAAATATCACCAATGAGCTGGTAAGTAAACTTGGAAAGAAGAATCTGTCCAAGGGCGTGAGAGTAACCATTCTGGAAGGAGTCGTTACCGTGGATCTGTCATTGAATATCGAGTATGGCAGAAACATTCTTGAGACAAGCAAGAAGGTTCAGGAGAAGGTTAAATCCGCTATTGAGAATATGACAGGGCTTGAGGTTGCAGATGTAAATATTCATATTGCCAGCGTGGATATGGAGAACGAAAAAGGAAAGTAAACCTTTCCTTTTTTCCGTCTTAGGAGGAAATTATGAGAAGAAGAGAACAGAGAGAACATGTATTTAAACTTATGTTTATGACAGAGTTTAATTCAGAAGAAGAGATGACAGAACAGCTCTCTCTTTATTTTGAAGGTCTTGGAGAACTTTCAGAACAGGACCAGGAATATATGAAGAAGAAGTACGCACATGTGAAAGAACATCTGGAAGAGATCGATGCACAGCTGAACAGTGCAAGCCGTGGATGGAAGACAAAGCGTATGAGCCGTGTGGATCTTGCGGCACTTCGTCTGGCAGTATATGAGATGGAATATGATGCAGACGTACCGACAGGAGTAGCTATCAACGAAGCGGTAGAACTTGCCAAAAGATTTGGCGGAGATGCTTCCGGCTCCTTTGTAAATGGAGTACTGGGTAAGATCGCATCTGAGAAGGATGAGAAGAAAAACGAGGAGGAGACTGCTGACACAGAAGAGAAGGCAGCAGAAGCCCCGGAAGAGAACGCATGAGAAATGTCTATTCTGTCGGTCAGGTAAACCATTATGTCAAAAATATGTTTACCCAGGATTACTTTCTCCGAAAAGTCTATGTAAAGGGAGAGGTATCCAACTGTAAATACCATACCAGCGGACATATTTATTTTTCCCTGAAGGATGAAACAGGCACATTAAGCTGTGTGATGTTTGCGGGACACCGTAGGGGTCTTGCTTTTCGCATGAAGGACGGGGATAAGGTAGTTG
Organism: Blautia sp. MSK.18.38; assembly: GCF_024460535.1. Taxonomy (NCBI): domain Bacteria; kingdom Bacillati; phylum Bacillota; class Clostridia; order Lachnospirales; family Lachnospiraceae; genus Blautia; species Blautia sp. MSK.18.38. The sequence continues at coordinate 62,398 of NZ_JANFYP010000012.1, forward strand.
CAGGCGGAATTGTAGACGTATATGAGAGAGACGGGCGTTATCAGCTTTATGCAAAAGAGATCACACTGGAAGGTGCTGGTGCCCTCTATGAACGGTATCTGGCACTGAAACAGGAACTTGAGGATATGGGGATGTTTGCACAGGAATATAAGCAGCCCATTCCTCATTTTATTCATACCCTTGGCGTGGTGACAGCACCTACTGGTGCAGCAGTACAGGATATCCGCAATATTGCAGGCAGAAGGAATCCATATCTGCAGGTGATCCTTTATCCGGCACTTGTGCAGGGAGAGGGAGCGGCGCAGAGTATCGTAAAGGGAATCCGGATGCTGGATGAAGCAGGGGTGGACGTGATCATCGTCGGCCGTGGAGGTGGCTCTATTGAAGATCTCTGGGCCTTTAACGAGGAGAGCGTTGCCCGTGCTATTTTTGAGTGCAGGACACCGGTGATCTCGGCAGTGGGACATGAGACGGATTTTACCATTGCGGATTTTGTAGCAGATCTGCGGGCACCTACACCATCTGCTGCAGCAGAGCTGGCAGTGGATGATTTTCGCAGTGTTCTGGAGAGCTTTCATATGTACGGAGACCGTCTGCAGCGTGCCATGAACAGTAAGACAGAACTTTTTGCCGCAAAACTTAAGGCCTATGAGAACAGATTCCAGTATCTGAGCCCGGAGTCCATGTTACGTGAAAAACGTCAGTATGCATCGGAGCTGGAGGAATGCCTGCGTTCTTCCATGGAACAAAAGCTTACAGAGAAAAGACATGAACTGGCAATATGGATCCAGCGGTTTGAGGGACTTTCTCCATTAAGAAAACTAAATGGAGGATATGCATTTGTGTCCGACTTAGGCGGACATGCGGTGACAGAGATCAGTCAGATAAAAAAAGGTGACAGGATCTCCATTGCAGTAACCGATGGAGTCATAGAAGCAGTTGCGGATCGCATCAGGAAGGAAGAGCGATAATGGCAGAAGCAAAGAAAGAAGAGAAATCCATAGAAGATACTTTTGGGGAGCTTGATCTGCTTGCCCGGAAGCTGGAGGATAAAGAAACACCTCTTGAGGAGTCTTTCCGCCTCTACAGACAGGGAATGGAGCTCCTAAAGGATCTGAACGGAAGACTGGATACTGTAGAAAAAAAGATGCTTCAGATGAATGAGGATGGGACATTTCGTGAATTTTAAAGAAGAACTGAAAAGAAGAACAGAAGAAGCAGAACATGTGATCCGGGAATATCTTCCGGAAGAATCCGGTTTTGCAAAAACCATGGCAGAGGCCATGAATTACAGTATGACGGCAGGTGGAAAGAGACTCCGCCCGATCCTGATCAGGGAAACCTACGAGCTGTTTGGAGGAAAGGATAAGCTTTGTGAGCCTTTTATGGCGGCTATGGAGATGATCCATACACATTCGTTGATCCATGATGATCTCCCTGCACTGGATAACGATGATTACCGAAGGGGAAGGCTGACCACACATAAAGTATACGGAGAGGCCATGGGCGTTTTAAGCGGTGTGGCACTCCTTAACAGAGCTTATGAAGTGATGCTTTCCGCCTTTGATCTGACCGAGGATAAAGACCGTGTGATAGCCGCTATGCGGATTATTGCAGATAAGACCGGCATCAACGGTATGCTTGGTGGACAGAGTGTTGATGTGGAGAATGATGGGAAACCTCTGGAACACAAGATGCTGGATTATATTTACAAAAACAAGACCTCCGCATTGATCGAGGCTTCCATGATGACCGGTGCTGTGCTGGCAGGGGCATCTGAGAAAGAACTTAAGGTTGTGGAGCAGGCTGCAGAAAACATCGGGCTGGCTTTTCAGATCCAGGATGATATCCTTGATGTGACCAGTACCCAGGAGGAACTGGGAAAACCGATCCACAGTGATGAAAAAAACAACAAGGTTACCTATGTAAGCCTTGTTGGAGCCCCGGCAGCAGCCAGCAGGGTTAAAGAACTTTCTGACCATGCGGTAGAACTTTTAGACGACCTTGACAGGAAGAACGGATTTCTGGATCTTCTTGTGGAAAGTCTTGTCAGCCGCAGGAAATAGAAAGAACAAAGGAAGGGTACAAATGATTCTGGAAAAAATTAAAAAGCCAAATGATATTCATAAAGTTTCATTGGAGGATTTTCCGCGCCTTGCTGAGGAAATCAGGAGCTTTTTGATCCAGAGTGTAAGTGAGACAGGTGGCCATCTGGCATCCAATCTGGGTGTGGTGGAGCTGACTCTTGCTCTGCATAATGTGCTTGATCTTCCACAGGATAAGCTGATCTGGGATGTGGGACATCAGGCTTATACACATAAAATCCTTACAGGAAGAAAAGACGGCTTTAAGGATCTTCGTAAAGAAGGAGGTTTAAGCGGTTTTCCAAAAAGGAATGAAAGTAACTGTGATTCGTTTGATACCGGACACAGTTCCAATTCCATTTCCGCAGGACTTGGCTATGTCCGTGCCAGAGACCTGATGGGAGAGAAATACCATGTGGTTTCCGTGATCGGAGATGGTGCGCTTACCGGTGGGATGGCTTATGAAGCATTGAACAATGCGGCTGAGCTGAAGACTAATTTTATTATTATCATCAATGATAATAACATGTCTATTTCCAAGAACGTAGGAGGAATGTCCACCTATTTAAGCGCTCTGCGTACAGCTGAGACTTATACAGGAATGAAGATCGGCGTGACAAAAACACTCAAAAAGATTCCCCATGTTGGAACCGCCGTGGTAGATACGGTCCGAAAGACCAAGAGCAGCATCAAGCAGCTGATCATTCCCGGAATGCTTTTTGAAAATATGGGGCTGACTTATCTGGGACCGGTAGATGGCCATAATATGCGCCAGATGATGAAGCTTTTTAATGAGGCAAAGAGAGTGGAGGGACCGGTTGTTGTCCATGTCCTTACAGAAAAAGGCAGAGGCTATGGACCGGCATCTTCCCATCCGGAGCGTTTTCACGGAACAGGTCCTTTTGACATCCAGAGTGGCAGACCTCTTGCAGCAAAAACAGCGCCGACATATACGGATCATTTTTCCGGTGCAATATGTTCTTTGGCAGAGAAGAACAAAAAAGTAGTTGCTATTACAGCTGCTATGCCAGATGGAACCGGACTGAACCGATTCCGGAAGAAATTCCCGGAGCGTTTTTTTGATGTGGGTATTGCGGAAGAACATGCAGTAACCTTTGCGGCAGGCATGGCACTTGGGGGAATGATCCCGGTTTTTGCGGTATATTCTTCGTTCCTGCAGAGAGGGATCGATCAGATCCTTCACGATGTATGTATGCAGGATCTTCATGTGATCTTTGCCATTGACAGGGCAGGATTTGTCGGAGCAGATGGTGAAACACATCATGGATGCTTTGATTTTTCCTATCTGTCCATGATTCCCAATATGACAGTTATGGCTCCCAAGAATGGAAAAGAGCTTGAGGAGATGTTGAAATTTGCAGTAGAAGAGCTGGATGGTCCCTGTGCGATCCGATATCCGAAAGGATCGGCATGTACCGATATGGAAGAATGTCATGAGCCACTTAAGAAGGGAAGAAGTGAAGTGATCACTCCAGGCAGTGAGATTGCAGTTCTCGGGGTTGGCAGCATGGTTTCTGTCTGTCAGAAGGTCTGTGAAGAGATAAGAGATCACAAAATAGCAGGAGCTACGTTTGTCAATGTCCGTTTTGTAAAGCCTCTGGATACAGAGCTTCTTGATCGGCTTTCGCAGAACCACAGTCTTTTGGTCACTGTGGAGGAGAATGTAAAAAGCGGTGGGTTCGGAGAACATGTATCTGCTTATATGGAAGCCTGTCATCCGGAAGTAAGAGTTCTTCCACTGGCAATACCGGATCATTTTATTGAGCATGGAACGGTGGACCGTCAGCGAATGAAAATAGGTTTAAATGTACAGGGAATCCTGGATGCGGTAGAACAGAGTTGGGAAAATCTTGTGAATAACAGAAAATAAAGGACATAGCCTTTGCAGAAGAATACGAAGCTGTGAGGCATTTTACAGCCCGGCACATAAAGAGCCGGGCTGTTGGAGGATAATATGAAAAAAAGACTGGATATCATGATGGTGGAACAGGGACTTGCACCGTCACGCGAAAAAGCAAAAGCGTATATCATGGCCGGGGAAGTATATGTCAACGGTCAGAAGGAAGACAAGGCTGGCTCCATGTTTGCTGAGACTGCCAAGCTGGAGGTAAGAGGAAAGACTCTTCCTTATGTCAGCAGAGGCGGACTGAAGCTGGAAAAAGCCATGAAAAATTTTGGCGTGACGCTGAAGGATAAGGTGTGCATGGATGTAGGCGCATCCACCGGCGGTTTCACAGATTGTATGCTTCAGAACGGAGCGGTCAAAGTCTATTCCATTGATGTGGGATATGGACAGCTGGACTGGAAACTCAGGAATGATCCAAGAGTTGTATGCATGGAAAAAACAAATATCCGCTATGTGGTACCGGAAGATCTGGAAGGTCCGGCAGCATTTTCTTCGATCGATGTTTCTTTTATCTCCCTTACAAAAGTGCTTCTTCCTGTAAGAAACCTTCTCACAGAGGACGGAGAGATCGTATGTCTCATCAAACCTCAGTTTGAGGCCGGCAGAGAAAAAGTCGGAAAAAAAGGTGTTGTCCGTGATCCGAAGGTCCATGAAGAAGTCATTGAGAAAGTCAGAGATTATGCCATGAGTATTTCTATGGAGCCCTGTCATCTTTCCTTTTCTCCCATCAAGGGACCTGAGGGAAATATTGAATATCTCCTTCATCTGAAAAAACATCCGGAAGGAACAGAAGTACCTGTGAGTCTTGACGTATCCGTAGAGGATGTGGTAAAGGAAGCCCACGGACAGCTGGACTGATGTTTGGAAAGGACTGAAGCAATATGGACAGATTTTATATAATTCCAAACAGTGCCAAGGATCCGGAACTGACATTTTCTAATAGGATCATTGCCTATCTGGAGAAGCATGGTGCCAGGTGTCATGTGCAGAAGATCACCGAAAAAATGGAAGGACCGTATCATTATACGGACCCGGATGGGATTCCGCAGGATACACAGTGCATTATTGTACTGGGGGGAGATGGAACACTTCTGCAGGCTGCAAGGGATGTGGTGCATCTGGATATCCCTCTTCTTGGAATCAATCTGGGAACTCTGGGATTTCTTGCCGAGGTGGATAAAAATTCCGTGTATCCGGCTCTGGATCGGCTTCTGTCAGATGACTATGAGCTGGAAGATCGTATGATGCTGGAAGGAAAGATCTATCGTGGAGAGGAACTTATTGGAAAAGATATCGCATTAAATGATATTGTGATCGGAAGAGAAGGACATCTCCGTGTGATCCGTTTCAAGAATTATGTTAATGATGCATATATGAATTCATACAATGCAGATGGTATCATCATTTCCACTCCGACCGGTTCTACAGGATATAGTCTGTCAGCGGGAGGTCCCGTGGTTTCTCCCAGTGCCAGTATGATGATCATGACCCCCATCGCTCCCCATACCATGAACACCCGAAGTATCATTCTTTCCGGGGAAGAGGCAGTTACAGTAGAGATCGGTGAGGGAAGACATAATACTATTGAGAAAGCGGTGGCCTCTTTCGACGGGGATACCCAGATATCCATGGTCACCGGTGATCGGATCGTGATCCGGAAAGCCACAGTCAGGACAAAAATCCTCAAGCTGAACCATCTGAGCTTTGTGGAGGTTCTGAGACAGAAAATGAGTAACAGCTGATGCAGGAGGTTCAATTTTGAAAGTAGCAAGACATGAAAAAATTATCGAACTGATCCGTCAGTACGAGATCGATACACAGGAAGAACTTGCGGCAAGACTGAATGAGGCCGGTTTTAAGGTTACGCAGGCTACCGTATCCAGAGATATCCGTGCTCTGAAAATGACAAAGGTTGCAGGCAGCAACGGAAAGTCCAGATATGCGATCCTGGAAGAACATACACCGGATGTGTTAAGTGATAAATATTCCAGAGTTCTGAAAGATGCAGTGATCGCTATGAACATCGGACAGAATATCGTAGTGGTAAAAACAATTCCGGGAATGGCCATGGCGGCAGCAGCAGCTCTTGATGCCATGAAATGGCCGGAAATCCTGGGATGTATTGCCGGAGATGATACCATTATGTGTGTGGTGAAAACCTCTGAACAGGCACCGGGTGTAGTTCAGAAGCTTGGCGGGATCTTATCCAGAGGAAAATAAAATGACAGAATATGTAAATGCTTTATGCCAGAAAGGAAATCAATGTTAGTACATCTGCATGTAAAAAATCTTGCACTGATAGAGGAATCAGAGGTGGAATTCGGACCAGGCTTAAATATCTTAACTGGTGAGACCGGAGCCGGAAAATCCATTCTGTTAGGATCTATACAGCTCATCCTGGGTGGAAAAACTTCCAGAAGCATGATTCGTGAAAATGCTTCCTATGCCCTGGTAGAGTTGCTGTTTCAGGTTGAAAACACGAAAGCCAGAGAGTCCCTTGCGGCGCTTGACATCTATCCGGAAGACGGACAGGTGCTGATGTCCCGCAAGATCATGGACGGCAGAAGTATCAACAAGATCAACGGAGAGACAAGTACTGTCAGCCAGATGAAAGCAGCAGCAGCCTGTCTTCTGGACATTCACGGACAGCATGAGCATCAGTCACTTCTTTATGGAGACCGCCAGCTGGCTATTTTGGATGTATATGGAAAGGAACAGATCCTTCCTGCCAGGGAGAAGGTCCGGAAAGCTTATCAGGAGTATCGGGACTGTGTGGATCAGCTGAAAGCACTGGATATGGATGAGGAACAGCGCAACCGTGAAAAAGCCTTTCTGGAATTTGAGATCAATGAGATCGAGGAGGCAGCTCTTATTCCGGGAGAGGACGAAACACTGGAGGATCGCTACCGGAAGCTGAGCAATGCCAGAAGGATCATGGAAACAGCACAAATGGTTCGTGGGATGACCGGATATGAACAGGGCGCCGCAGATATGACCGGAAATGCCCTGAAAGAGTTTTCAAGAATTGCAGATTACGATAAGGATCTTGCACCTTTACAGGAAGCTCTTATGGAAATCGATTCACTTCTCAGTGACTTCTGCCGTGATCTGTCCTCTTATATGGATAGTTTGACTTTTGACGAAGAAACTTTTTTTGAAACAGAAAAAAGACTGGATCTGATCAATAGTCTGAAGGCAAAGTATGGACAGACGATCCATGAAATTTTGTCTTATCAGAAGGAACAGCAGGAAAAATTAGAAAAACTTCAAAGATTCGAAGAAAATTTCCGGTTACTGAAAGAAAAACTTATGCAGGCAGAAAAGATTCTTGAGGAAGCTTCGCATGAACTTTCAGAGATCCGGAAAAAATACAGTAAACAGCTGGATGAAAAGATTATCGAAGGATTGAAGGAACTGAATTTTGAGGATGTGGATTTTTCTATCCGTTTTGACCGCAGAAAAAATTATACAGATAATGGTTATGATGCGGTGGAATATGAGATTTCCACAAATCCAGGTGAGAGCAGAAAACCGCTGGGACAGATCGTATCCGGTGGTGAGCTTTCCAGGATTATGCTTGCCATCAAAGCGATCCTTGCAGATAAAGATCAGATCGATACATTGATCTTTGATGAGATCGATACAGGGATCAGTGGGCGTACTGCACAGAAGGTCTCTGAAAAAATGGCAGTGATCGGACAGCACAGGCAGGTGCTTTGTATCACACATCTTCCACAGATCGCAGCAATGGCAGATACCCATTTTGAGATTGAGAAACATGTAGAAGGAACAGAAACCATCACCCAGATCCATCCTCTGGAAGGAGAGGAATCTGTTCGTGAGCTTGCCAGACTTCTGGGCGGTGCCCAGATCACGCCGGCTGTTCTTGGAAATGCAAGAGAGATGAAGGAATTGGCACAGCAACAAAAAAATACAAGACTGAAATAATTTATACGTTACATACTAAGAGAGGACGACCGAAAGGTCAGTCCTCTTTTTTAACCGAATCAAGTCAGTTTCCTGCTTCAGTTGCGAAAAGCAATAAGCAGTGGGTGGGGATTTGCTTGTATCAGAAAATTACAAAGGATGTGACGTAAGATGAACAGAAAAAGAAAATACCGATGTTGGCTCCTTGTATTTCTTGCGCTGGATCTGATTCTGATGGGATGGCTGGGCTACCGGCTTCTGGACAGAAAGATCCCGGATCAGATCCTGGTGGATCATGAGGACAGCCGGGAAGTAGCCAATCTTCTTAAACGCCCTTTTATCAGCTTTGATGATGCGATCACCGTTTCAGGAAAAGACAGCTATAAGTTGCACTGCAGACTCTTGGGAGTGATCCCTTTTAAGGATGTGAAGGTAAAAAATATAACTGCAAAAGAAGTATATGCAAGCGGAGATGCAGTAGGTATTTATATGCAGACGAAAGGAGTTCTGATCATTGATACAGGCGAGATCCTTTCGGAAAGTGGTGAGATGGAAGAACCGGCCCGGGACATTGTAAAGCCGGGAGATTATATTGTGGCTTTTGATCAGAACCGGATCCAGTGCAAGCAGGATCTTCTGGAGGATCTTGCAGATCTTTGCGGAGAATCTGTAACACTGAAGGTCCGCCGGGGAAAAGAGACGATTCCCCTGTCCCTGACGCCGGTGAAAGATGAGAAAGGAAACTATAAGCTTGGCATCTGGGTGAGGGACGATACACAGGGAATCGGAACCCTGACTTATGTGGACGAAAATGGAGGGTTCGGTGCTCTTGGTCACGGGATCAGCGATGTGGATACCGGCGAACTTTTAAGTATCGCAGATGGAAATCTTTACAACGCCCAGATTCTGGGGATCCAGAAAGGAGAAAAAGGAAATCCTGGAGAACTATCTGGTCTGATCCGATACGAAGCTGACAATATCCTGGGTGAGATTTCCGAAAACAGTAAAAACGGCATTTTTGGAACTGTGGATGCTGATCAGGTGAAAAATCTGGATCTGAAGAAGATTCCTGTGGGTTACAAACAGGATCTGAAAATTGGACCCGCATCTGTTCTCTGCTGCACAGACGGCGAAGTAAAAGAATATGCCGCGGAGATCACCAGGATCGATATGAACCATGAGGATTCTAATAAGAGCTTCGTGATCCAGATCACAGATAAAGAACTCCTGGAAAAAACAGGTGGGATCGTTCAGGGAATGTCTGGAAGTCCTGTGCTTCAGAACGGAAAACTCTTTGGTGCCGTGACTCATGTATTTGTGCAGGATTCTACCGGCGGATATGGGATTTTTATTGAAAATATGACAGGCAATGCATAATCTGCAGTTGAGGAAAGAGGCACAAAAACATGGAAAAAGTCCGGGAAAAGTGCCTCTTTTTTATATGGGGAAAAATGCCGGATACAGATTGAAATACCTACATTTTGGTGAATTTTGTGATATATAAGAGAAAAAATGTCGAAAAATATCGTACGAAAGTGTGATAAAATAACTACTTTTATCTTGATTTTACTACAGGATTTCCACTATAATAATTTTGTCGCCAGCAAGGGGAAAGCGCAGGCAGCTAACAGTGTCGGTTACTGCCGTGGTGACAGGGGGTATGTCTGGAAACCCAAGGAGATAGAAGTTAGGAGGGTCCTCATGGACAAATTAAATGTTGCAATTGCTGATGATAACGCGAAAATGACAGACATGCTCGGTCAGATGATCGAAGAAGATAAAGACCTTGAACTGGTCGGAAAAGCACACAACGGAGAAGAAATCTGTAACATAATCAAAGATAAGGAGCCGGATGTGGTGATTCTCGACATCATTATGCCGAAGATGGACGGCCTTTCCGTTATGGAGAAATTTTCCCATAACGCAAATGTCAAAAAAGTTCCAGTGTTTATCGTATTATCTGCAATTGGACAGGAGAGGATTACAGAGGATGCATTCAGTCTTGGAGCAGACTATTATGTTTTGAAGCCTTTTGACAACACCACACTTTTAAACCGGATCAAACATATTCGGAAGATTGGGGACAGAAGAGTGCGGGAGATTGCAAGGCCAGGTATCACAGAAACCAAAAAGCCTCAGCCGGAGAGGAATCTGGAAACCGATGTGACGAATATCATTCATGAGATCGGAGTTCCGGCACACATCAAGGGGTATCAGTATTTAAGGGATGCGATCATTTTGTCTGTCAATGACATGGAAATGCTCAATTCCATTACTAAGGTATTATATCCAACCATTGCGAAACGCCATCAGACAACACCGAGCAGAGTGGAGCGGGCGATCCGACATGCGATCGAGGTGGCATGGAGCCGGGGAAAGATGGATACCATTGATGAATTGTTTGGATATACTGTAAGCACCGGAAAAGGGAAACCCACGAATTCTGAATTTATAGCACTGATCGCAGATAAAATCAGACTAGAATATAAAAATCGGTCTTTAAATTAGATGAATTTTGGAGTATAATCATAAATAAAAACGGGTGTACCCAGGGAGGGGAATACAGATGAAAAAAATTCTGTTTGCTACATCAGAAGCAGTACCTTTTATCAAAACAGGAGGACTCGCTGATGTTGCCGGCTCACTGCCTAAGTGCTTTGACAAAAAATATTTTGATATACGCGTGATCTTGCCGAAATATGCCTGCATGAAACAGGAATGGAAAGACAAAATGGAGTATGTGACCCATTTTTATATGGATCTGGGATTTAAGAACTGCTATGTAGGCATTATGCAGATGCAGTATGACGGGATCCAGTTTTACTTCATTGACAATGAATATTATTTCAGCGGTCCGAAACCATATGACAGTGCACCATGGGATCTTGAGAAATTTGCTTTCTTTTCCAAAGCTGTGTTATCGGTTCTTCCGGTGATCGGATTCAGACCGGATATCATCCATTGTCATGACTGGCAGACAGGACTTGTTCCGGTTTACCTTCACGATTCTTTCCAGGAGAATGAATTCTTCCGTGGAATCAAGACTGTTATGACAATACATAACCTGAAATTTCAGGGTGTATGGGATGTTAAGACTGTTAAGGATATCACAGGCCTTTCCGATTACTACTTTGCGCCGGATAAACTGGAAGCATACAAGGACGCAAACTTCCTGAAGGGCGGTATGGTATTTGCAGATGCCATTACCACAGTAAGTAATACCTATGCAGAAGAGATCAAGACACCGTTTTATGGTGAGAAGCTGGACGGACTTCTCAATGCGAGAGCCAACAGCCTGCGTGGTATTGTAAATGGTATTGATTACAATGAATTCAATCCGGAGACAGATCCGAATATCACCAAGAATTACAATGCAAAGAACTTCCGCAAGGAGAAGATCAAGAACAAGATCCAGCTTCAGAAAGATCTTGGACTTGAGCAGGATCCGAAAGCTATGATGATCGGTATTGTATCCCGCCTGACAGATCAGAAGGGATTTGATCTGATCGCTTATATCATGGACGAACTGTGTCAGGATGCGGTTCAGATCGTTGCTCTTGGTACCGGTGAGGAACGTTATGAGAATATGTTCCGTCATTTTGACTGGAAGTATCATGGCAAGGTATCTGCACAGATCTACTATGATGAGGCAATGTCTCACAGAATTTATGCAGCATCTGACGCATTTCTGATGCCGTCACTGTTTGAGCCATGTGGCTTAAGCCAGCTGATGAGCCTTCGTTATGGAACTCTTCCGATCGTCAGAGAGACCGGTGGTCTGAAGGATACAGTTGTCCCGTACAATGAATTCGAGGGAACCGGAACAGGATTCTCCTTCGTAAATTACAATGCACATGAAATGCTTGCTACGATCCGTTATGCAGAGAGTGTATATTATGACAAGAAACGTGAATGGAATAAAATGGTAGATCGCGCGATGGCTGCAGATTTTTCCTGGAACAATTCCGCACGTCAGTATGAGGAAATGTACAATTGGTTAATTGGTGAGTAAGGATTCACCGAAGCGGTTCTCGCAATAAAAAGGCGCAGACGACAGATAATATGTCGTTTGCGCTTTTTTATTGCGGGAATATACATGGATGTTATTGTATGTCTGCAAAAAATATGAAGGTGTTTGTTTATCAAACAGGAATTGTGCTAAAGTGAGAAAAAATATAAATGTTAATGATAAATAACTTTTGAATTGGTATTATTTGTACGAAACTTATCAGATTAATCAGTTATTGTCAAATAACTTAAATTGTGTTACATTTATATTAGTGCATCGTTTTTGAAATAACTATACCATTCACTTGTCTGTGAATCCGATTGATATAGTTATTTACGAAACGATGTACCAGTGGATAATACAGATATATGTATTGACCATGTAAATTGTACTTATGATGAGGTGACAATATGACACTGGACAAATTAAAGACTGGAGAATGTGGCAGAATCATCAGTGTTCGTGGCGAGGGGGAGCTGAGACATCATCTTCTGGATATGGGGCTTACACCGGGGACAGAAGTGTCTCTTCGTAAAACAGCTCCTATGGGAGATCCGGTACAGCTTGTGCTGCGCGGATATGAGCTGACATTGCGGCTGGCGGAAGCTGCAAAGATTGAGATCGTATCGATCGAATCCATGACGGAAACGAAGAAAGAAAATGAACGGCATCAGCCGATTGCTCATCCTGGTGTGGGAGAACTTGGAAAGGCTCGAGATTATCGTAAGAACCGGATCGGTGATACGATTCCCAAAGGGGAACCGATCACGTTTGCACTGGCAGGTAATCAGAACTGTGGAAAGACAACTCTTTTTAATCAGCTGACAGGTTCCAATCAGCATGTTGGTAACTTTCCAGGTGTAACTGTTGACAAGAAAGAAGGAAGCATCCGGAGGCATCCGGAGGCAACGGTAACGGATCTTCCTGGAATCTATTCACTTTCCCCGTATTCCAGCGAGGAGATCGTAACAAGAGATTTTCTGCTGAATGAGAAGCCGACAGGAATCATTAATATTGTAGATGCTTCCAATATTGAGAGAAATCTTTATCTTACCATGCAGCTGATGGAGCTTGGAATCCCAATGGTGCTGGCCTTAAATATGATGGATGAGGTAAGGGCAAATGGAGGCTCTGTTCGGATCAATGAACTGGAGGAGATTTTAGGAATTCCGGTTGTACCTATTTCAGCAGCGAAGAATGAAGGAATTGATGAGCTGATCGATCATGCAGTCCATGTTGCAAGATACAGAGAAGCACCGGGAAGAATTGATTTCTGTACTGACAATCAGTCACCGAAGGATCCGGTAGGCGCACTTCACAGATGTATCCATGCAGCCGTTCATTTGATCGAACCTTATGCAAAAAAAGCAGGACTTCCTGTACGTTTTGCAGCTACGAAGATCGTAGAGAAAGATTCTCTGATCGAAAAACGTCTGGCTTTGCCTGAAGGTGAAAAAAAGGTTCTTGATGGGCTGGTACATGTTATGGAGAAGGATGGCGGTCTGGACCGTGAGGCAGCTCTTGCGAACATGCGCTTCAATTTTATTGAAAAGCTTTGTGAGAAAACTGTGGTAAAACCGGCAGAAAGCCGTGAACATAAACGAAGTGTCGCCATAGATCGTATCCTTACCGGAAAATATACAGCAATTCCCTGTTTTGTGGGAATTATGGCAATTGTATTTGTGATGACGTTTAATTATCTGGGAGCCTGGCTTTCAGACGGAATGACTATGGTCGTGAACTGGGTAATTGCACTTATTGGCAGGGGACTGGAGGTGGCAGGTGTCAGCTCAGTACTGCAGTCACTGGTTGTGGATGGAATTTTAAGCGGTATCGGAAGCGTGATTGGATTTCTTCCTACGATCGTTACTTTGTTTTTCTTCCTGTCAATCCTGGAAGATACCGGATATATGGCTCGTGTAGCCTTTGTTATGGACAAGCTCCTTCGAAAGATCGGACTTTCCGGAAGAAGCTTTGTGCCGATGTTGATCGGATTCGGCTGTTCGGTGCCGGCCATTATGGCAACCAGAACATTATCCAGTGAACGTGACCGGAAAATGACGATCCTGATTACTCCGTTTATGAGCTGCAGTGCCAAGCTTCCAATCTACGGACTTCTCACCAGTGCATTTTTCCCGAAGCAGTGGAGAGGAGTTGTGATGATCAGCCTTTATTTTGCAGGAATTCTCTGCGGGATCCTGTATGCGCTGATCCTGAAAAAGACGAAATATAAGGGAGAGCCGGTTCCGTTTGTCATGGAGCTTCCCAATTACCGGCTTCCTTCTGCAAAAAGTGTAGGACAGCTGATCTGGGAAAAGGCGAAGGACTTTATACAGAAAGCGTTTACAATTATTTTTGCGGCAACGCTGATCGTGTGGTTCCTGCAGAACTTTGATGCAGGTCTTAACCTTGTTACCAGCACAGATCAGAGCCTTCTGGCAAAGATCGGAAGCATCGTGGCACCACTTTTTGCTCCGCTGGGCTTTGGTGACTGGAGAGTATCCACCGCATTGATCACGGGCTTTATGGCAAAAGAGAGCGTTGTGTCTACGCTGACAGTCCTTCTGGGCGGAAATACGGCATTGCTTCAGACTTTATTTACACCGTTTACTGCTTACGTATTTTTGATCTTTACCTTGCTCTATACACCCTGTGTTGCAGCTATTGCAACTGTGCGTCGGGAGATGGGAACTGTAAGAGCTGCCGCCGGTATTGTAGCAGTACAGTGTGCCACTGCATGGATCGTTGCGTTTGCGGTACATGGTGTGGGAATGATGCTTGGATTATAGAAAAAATACCTTACATATGGCTTTTCACAAACTGCAGAAAACATTCTGCAGAGGTTGTGAGAGCCATATTTTTTTTATGGGCAATTCCAACAGATAGCTTTTTCAGTCCATTAACCGGGACAGCAACAAGCGAAGGCTGACGAAAGAACTGAAAGCTGCTTTCTGTAAGAAGGCTGATCCCTTCGCCAATTTCCACTGCGCTGACAATAGATTCTGCGCGGGCAGTACGCAGAAGCTGAGGGTGGATCCCTGCATTATGAAAACTTTGCATACAGAAACGGTAAATGGAGGTGTGCGGAGGCATCAGGATAAAAGATTCTTTTTTCAGTTCGGAAAGAGAGACCGATTTTTTGGACGCAGAGGGATGAGCTTCAGGAAAAACAGCAACCAGACGGTCTGCTGTGAGAGCATGAAAAGTATAGAGCTCCGGGTCTATCATGTGTTTTCGTACAAAGATCAGATTAAAAAAGTCTTTTTCAAGACCGGAAAGAAGTTCTTCGTCTTCTACCTCCTTCAGAGAAAAAGAAAGCTCCGGGTGTGTATCACAAAAACTGTGTATCACAGAAGTAAGATGGTACTGAGAAAGAAAAGGAAGTGTTCCAATATGAAGTGCCTGGAGCTTACTGTCCTTAAAATGGTACACTGCTTCCAGAGAACGATGATACTGTCTGGAAATCTTAAGTGCTTCTTTGTAAAAAAACTCTCCTTCAGGAGTAAGCACAGCAGTACGCTTGCTGCGGTCCCATAAGGTAAGCTCCAGTTCTTTTTCCAGTTTCATGATCTGCTTGGAAAGGGAGGACTGGGAGATATGCATAGCTTCTGCAGCATCAAAAAAAGTCCGGGATTGAGCTGCACAGATAAAATAGTCGATCTGTTCAAGAGTCATGGTAACACCTGCCTTTTAGAAAATAGTGACGAATCATTCCATATTGGAAACAATTATATCATAGAAAGAATTGATTCACCATGTAAAAAAGAGATAAAATAACATAAGAAAATAAAGATGTTACTGAGAACGGAGTGAACAGTAATATAAAGATAACGCAGGAGGTTTTTTATGGCAGAAAAAGTAAGAGATCTGAGAAGTGCTCTGGCACTTCTGGAGCAGATGCCAGATCAGCTGATCGAAACAGAGGTGGAAGTTGATCCGATGGCAGAGCTTGCAGGGGTATATCGTTATGTAGGAGCCGGTGGAACGGTGAAGCGTCCCACAAAGGAAGGACCTGCCATGATCTTTAATCGTATAAAAGGACACCCGGATGCAAGGGTAGCTATCGGTCTTCTGGCAAGCAGAAAAAGAGTTGCTGCTTTACTTGACACTCAGCCGGAAAATCTTGGAAAGATGTTCTGCAAAAGCGTGGAGAATCCAATTCCACCGGTCGATCTTGAAGGTGATGCACCGTGTCAGCAGGTGGTGCATAAGGCAGCAGATCCGGATTTTGACCTCTATAAGCTGGTTCCTGCGCCAACGAACACACCGGATGATGCGGGCCCGTATATCACACTTGGCATGTGCTACGCCACACACCCGGATACTGGAGTTCACGATGTGACCATTCATCGTCTTTGCATTCAGGGAAAAGATGAGCTTTCCATTTTCTTTACACCTGGTGCCAGACATATCGGAGCAATGGCAGAGCGTGCTGAGGAGCTGGGACAAAGGCTGCCGATTTCTATCAGTATCGGAGTTGATCCTGCTATTGAGATCGGTTCCTGTTTTGAGCCGCCTACAACACCACTGGGGTATGATGAGCTGTCTGTAGCCGGTGCACTGCGCAAAGAGCCGGTGGAACTCTGTAAATGTTTAACCGTTAACGAGCGTGCCATCGCCAATGCGGAATACGTGATCGAGGGAGAAGTGATCCCGGGTGTGCGTGTAAAGGAAGATCAGAATAGCAATACCGGATACGCCATGCCGGAGTTTCCGGGATATACAGGGCCTGCAAGTGATCAGTGTTGGCTGATCAAGGTTACAGCAGTGACACATCGTGAAAATCCGATCATGCAGACCTGTATCGGGCCAAGTGAGGAGCACGTATCCATGGCGGGAATCCCTACAGAAGCCAGCATCTATGGCATGGTGGAAAAAGCAATGCCAGGAAGACTTCAGAACGTATACTGCAACAGTGCCGGAGGTGGAAAGTATATGGCTGTCCTTCAGTTTAAAAAGCTTTCTCAAAGTGATGAGGGAAGACAGCGTCAGGCTGCACTTCTTGCATTTTCCGCCTTCAGTGAGCTGAAAAATGTATTTCTGGTAGATGAAGATGTGGACTGCTTTGATATGAATGACGTACTTTGGGCGATGAATACGAGATTCCAGGGGGATGTGGATGTGATCACCATTCCGGGTGTCCGTTGTCATCCTCTTGATCCGTCCAATGATCCTGCATTTTCTCCAAGTATCCGTGATCATGGAATTGCATGCAAGACTATTTTTGACTGTACGGTGCCTTATGATCTGAAGGAAGATTTTCACAGAGCCCATTTTATGGAACTGGATCCGGAGAAATGGCTGAAAAAATGAAAAAGAGAATTATAGTTGGTGCGACAGGTGCAAGCGGCCTGCCGCTCCTTGTAAAATGTCTGGAGATCATCCGGGAGAATCCGGATTTTGAGTCTTATCTGATCATGAGCTCCAGTGCAGAGCTGACTCTTCGCCAGGAGACGGAGCTGGAACCGGAGGATGTGAAACGATTGGCAGATCATGTATGTGCACCGGGAGAGATCGGGGCAAAACCGGCCAGTGGTTCTTTCAAAACAGAGGGGATGCTGATCGTGCCCTGCAGCATGAAGACGATCGCGGGGATCCACAGTGGCTATGCGGATAATCTTATTCTGCGTGCGGCAGATGTGACGGTCAAGGAACAGAGAACACTGGTGCTGGCAGCCAGAGAAACACCGTTAAGCGGGATTCATCTCCGAAATCTTTATGAGCTATCCATGCTTCCGGGAGTACGGATCATTCCGCCGATGCTGACGTTTTATCATAAACCGGAGAGCATTGATGATATGGTGTATCATATTGCGGCAAAGCTTTTGGAACCGTTTGGGATCGAAGCAAAGGAGTATCGCAGATGGAATGGATTGTAAAAGAGTGTGTGGAGACTGCAGGCTGTAAGCTGGAGGTCAGTGCTGCATTTGTCGGAGAGGATGTGCTTATCTGTCTGAAAGGCGGAGAGAGACCTCATCTGGGATGTGTGGTGCAGACGGAACCGAGAGTGTCTCTGACAGGGGATGGTTCTGTGAGTGCGACTTCTTCAGTTTTGAATTTTCCGGGACATAAGGACGAGGTGATCTGCCGGTGGATGGCGGAGAAGGTTTCGAAAGAGCTGGGAAAGAGAGTGGTTTGCACCGGGGGATTTCATAAGGATGGTATTTCGGAGAAAGAGATCCGGGAGGTACAGGGAAGTGTTGTGCGTCTGACGGAGATGGTGATAGAAGGACTGCAGCGGTAGTTGAGTAACGAACGGCTGGAACCTGCTAAAGTTATTTTCCAAAAGTCCGAGACTTTCTTCGCTCAAACAGCGAATTTTTGAAAAATAACGCAGATTCCAGCCGTCTAAAATGTTTCTGTATTCTATTTATTTTCAAATATATTCTCGCGGGTAATATTCTTAGCCCACTTCCCACTAAGATACCTTTTGATCACCCATGGCCACTTCACAAATTCATCCGTACAGAGCAGAAAATACACCCACATAACCGGCAGCTTCAGTACAAAAGCAGCGAAGAATCCAAGGGGTACTGCATATACCCACATATCAATGGTATCACAGATCAGACCAAACTTTGTATCACCACCTGCCCGGAACACACCGGCGATCAGGGTTGTATTTACGGCAGACCCCATAATATAATAGCTGTTGATCAGAAGCATATATTTCAGATAATGCATGGCAGTGGGTGTCAGGGACGCAAATCTCATTACGAACGGTGTGATGGCAAGAACGATAAGTCCGCCCAAAAAACCTGCAATAACAGTAAGCTTCAGTGTTTTGGAAGCATAACGCCTGGAACGTTCCAGATCGCCCTGCCCCATAACATTGCCTAGAAGGATACCTCCTGCACTGGCAATACCGAAACAGAAAACAGAGCCGATATTACGGACTACTACAACCAGAGAATTGGCAGCAACCGCATCCGTACCAAGATGCCCCAGGATCACAGAGTACATGGAAAAACCAATACTCCAGGAAATATCATTGCCAAGAGCCGGCAGGGAAAGCCGCACGAAATCACTGAACAGCAGTTTGTTTTTTGTGAACATACATCGGAGATCCAGTCGGACATTTTTGCTGAAAGCAGAAATAATAAAACAGGCAATCAGCTCGATCATTCTGGAAAGTGCAGTAGCAATAGCCACACCGGTAGCACCAAGCTTGGGTGCTCCGAACAATCCGAAGATAAAAGTCGCATTCAAAAGGATATTCAGTCCAAATGCCAGCATATTCATCGCCATGCTGGTAGTTACCCGGCCAATGCTTCGAAGGACAGCCAGATAAACCTCCGTCATACCCCAGCAGATATAGGTGATACCCATAATGCGGATATAGGAAGAACCAATGGCCAGAAGCTCCGGATCGTTGGTGAACAGTCTCATCATCATCTGTGGCATGGTAAATGCAACGAGTGCCACGAGAACAGAGATGATCATGGAAAAACGAAGAGCGATTCCCTCGATGATCTGAATGGCTTTGTAATCTCCCTTTCCATAATACTGGGCACAAAGCAGGGTGGCTCCCGTACCAAGACCGTAATAAACCATAAACAGGACATTGGAATAATTCGCTGCCAGGGATACTGCGGAGATGGATGACTGACCTACAAAGTTCAGCATGATAACATCGGCGGAATTGACCGCTGCACTTAGCAGATTCTGAATGATGATGGGGATGACAAGCTTAACGATCTGTGGATAAAAATCATCCTGCTGTGAAAGTTGATTTCTCATTTCCTCCTCCAAAAAAATACAATTACAATGACGTGAAAAACAGTAAATCACATACATGGTAACTGTGTCAGCTTTCGTAAAAGTGAAAGCAGACATGATTGCACGATAACATAGTTTACAGGCAGTGTCAATCGGCAAACTGCAAAATTGTTTAAACAACTTACGGAAAAATGACGAATACAAAAAATGCATAAAAAATTATATCAGCAGTTGTTGAGATTTCCAATCCATGATAAACTGAATGAAGATATTTTTCAGAGAAAGAGGAGTAAAAAATATGCCAGTTTTTGATTTCAGCGCAGCGCCGGCAGATAAAAAAGAGACAAAAAGCCAGTGCACATATACAACATTTCGTTCTAATGAAACAAAAGCCACACCGGAGAAACCGATGCTGATCCTGGATAACAGCAAAAGAGAGTGGAAACATCATTCCTGCGGATATTTTTCCAATCCTGCGAAGCAGACTGCATTTGAGTTTAAGGAAGAGGACGGTGTTTTTCCGGCAGACATCCTGAAGATCGATTCCCGTTTTACAAGCCTGATCAAATGGCTCGGAGAAAATCATATCAACATCCGTCTTTCAGGACAGAATACAGAGGAAGGATATGCTGTTTACAAAATCCGTGAGATCGCTTTTGGCGGAGGCACCAAGCTTTCTGCTGAGGACGGATTTCTTCAGTTTATGATCGAGCGTCTGTTTGCAAGCAGTGCGCCGGCAGAAGAAAATGAGAACGATGAGGAGGAAGAAGACGGTGACGATATGAAGCTTACCAGTATTCAGAGTATCACCGACTTTATGAACTGTGCCGGAAAGACTATGCCGGATAATATCCGTCTCTGGGCAAGAAGAAATCTGGCAGTTGCCCGTTCTCATGAGGTTTCTCAGGAGGAAAGACGCCATGCCCAGAGAGCACTTTCCATCATGATGAATATTCAGTGGAAGCATAATTATTTTGAGTCTATTGATCCGAAGGAAGCACGTCGTATCCTGGATGAGGAGCTTTATGGAATGGAGCGTGTAAAACAGAGGATCATTGAGACGATCATTCAGATTAATCGTACTCATACACTTCCTGCCTACGGACTGCTTCTTGTAGGACCTGCAGGTACCGGTAAATCTCAGATCGCTTATGCAGTTGCAAGAATCCTGAAAATGCCGTGGACAACCTTGGATATGAGTTCGATCAATGATCCGGAACAGCTTACAGGAAGCTCTCGTGTTTATGCAAATGCCAAGCCTGGAATCATCATGGAGGCTTTTTCCATGGCAGGAGAATCCAATCTGGTATTTATCATCAATGAGCTTGACAAGGCTGCATCAGGTAAAGGAAACGGAAATCCGGCAGATGTGCTTCTGACACTGCTGGATAACCTTGGTTTTACAGATAACTATATGGAATGTATGGTTCCGACAGTTGGTGTCTATCCTATTGCCACAGCCAATGATAAGGCACAGATCAGCGCACCTCTGATGTCACGTTTTGCAGTGATCGATATTCCGGATTACACACCGGAGGAAAAGAAGATCATCTTTTCCAGATTTGCGCTTCCCAAGGTTCTGAAACGTATGAGTCTGAAACAGGAAGAATGTATCGTAACGGATGAGGCGCTGGACGCAGTAATTAAGAAATTTGAAGATACCACAGGAATCCGTGATCTGGAGCAGGCTGCGGAGCATATTGCGGCCAATGCCCTGTATCAGATCGAGGTGGATCATGTGAAGGCTGTAACCTTTACCCCCGAGATGGTACAGGAGCTTCTGGACTGACAAAGGGATCTGTTTTGCAATGATAAAAATGCTTCCGGAGATTTTTTCGGAAGCATTTTTGGCTGAGGGAATGCACCTGTTTATGCCGGGCCTGTCTGATCGTAAAGGAAAATTATAAAAATAATGAAATCAGGGATTGCCTGAGAAAGTGTAAATGTGTATAATGGGATAAAAGAGCGTGCACGTGAACACAAAGCACACAGGAGAGGTTTTGGAGGGTAAAATATGGCAGTAACATTACAACAGATTGCGGAAGCAGCAGGAGTTTCAAGAGGCACTGTGGACAGGGCACTGAACAACAGAGGCCGTATCCGCCCGGAAGTAGAGGAAAGGATCAAAAGGATCGCCCGGGAGATGGGATATCAGCCCAGCCGTGCCGGTCGTGCCCTTGCCATGGCAAAGAGGAAAATCCGTATCGGTGTGATCCTTCAGTATATGGAGACTCCTTTTATGCAGCAGGTTTTAAATGGGGTCCTGGAAGCAAAAGAAGAAGTGGAGAGCTTTGGCGGAACAGTAAAGATCTATGAGATCGAGGGCGTGGAACCAGAAAAAGTAATGGCTGCAATGGAAGAACTCCGGGAAGAGGGCTTTAATGGAATCGCGCTGACTCCATCAGAAGATCAGCTTTTGAGAGCGAGGATCAATCAGTATCAGGAAGAGTATGGAATTCCGGTAGTTACCTTTAATGCGGATCTGGAAGATACAAAAAGGTTATGCTTTGTGGGACAGGATACCTTTCAGGCCGGTCGTACGGCAGCAGGCCTGATGGGGGAGATGACAGGCGGAAACGGGCAGGTTGCCATAATTTCCGGACAGGTTGCCAATCCTGGTCTGATCAGCAGGCAGAAAGGATTTACGACAGAGATTAAAGAAAGCTTTCCGGGAATCGAGATCGTGGATATAAGGTATTCTTATGATGACGAATGGGTGGCATCCAAGATCGTGGAAGAATTTCTGGAGCTATATCCGGAGCTGACCGGGATCTATATTACGGGTCATGGCGTAAAGGGTGTCTGCCAGACCTTGCAGAAGCTTGGAAAGGATAAAACCATGCATGTGATCGCCAATGATTTCCTGGAAGAAAATCTGAAATGGCTGAAAGAGGGGACGATCAATTTCCTTATCGGTCAGGATGCGGCTGTACAGGGACATTCTCCGGTGATTATTTTGTTCCAGCTTCTCTTTGACAGCAAGGCACCGGAAAAGGAATACCAGTATACAGATATTGTGATCCGGACGAAATATAATATGGGTTAAAAAGGAATTGCTGTTGCGTATAGAACCCATGATCAGAAATATCATATGGCAGAATCCTGTACAGGGAAAGCAGATTCAGGAGGAAAAATGAATTATAAAAATGTAAAGATCGCAGAAGGTGCCAGGATCGCAAAGCAGTCTGTGATCCTTGGAAATGTAACGATCGGCCGTGACAGCTGTGTATTATATTATGCGGTGATCCGCGGGGATGATGCGCCGGTAGTGATCGGAGAAGAAACAAATATCCAGGAAAACTGTACCATTCATGTGAGCCACAACATGCCGGTCCATATCGGAAACAACGTTACTGTGGGACATAATGCGGTGATCCATGGATGTACCATCGGAGACCGGACATTGATCGGAATGGGAGCCGTGATCCTGGATGGTGCAAAGATCGGAAACGACTGTATCATAGGAGCCGGCAGTCTTGTGACTAAAAATGCGGTGATCCCGGATGGTTCTCTGGTAATGGGAAGTCCGGCCAGGATCAAACGAAATCTTACCTGGGAAGAGAAGCTTGGTATCGTGGAAAACAGCAAAGAATATCTTGCTGTGTCCGAAGAGATGAAAGCACAGGATGTATTATAAAAAAGTGAAGAAGACATTTGTAAACGGACAGCTCCGACTGCTTTGTAATATGAGAAGCAGTCGGAGCTGTAACTTTGTTATATAAAATGCTTATATTTATCGTTTTTTTATTTATCGATCACTTCCACCGGTGTGTCATCCCGTGCATCCAGATCGTTGATATATTTTTTGGTCTCTTTTACGATCACATTGGAAAGCAGTAGTACTGCGATCAGGTTTGGAATAGCCATCAGTGCATTCAGGATATCCGCTACGGTCCATACCAGGTTCAGAGAAATAACAGGGGAGATGGCAGCTACCGCAATATACAGCACACGATAGGGGATGAGTCCCTTTTTGCCGGAGAAATACTCCACGCACCGCTCGCCATAATATGCCCATCCAAGGACTGTAGAATATGCGAAGGAAATGATACCCACTACAAGGATCACAGGACCAAGAACCGGGATCTGCTGAAAAGCCAGTGTAGTAAGAACACCGCCATCAGTGATATTTCCCATGTCGATCGAAGGATTTTTCATAATACTGGTTACCAGAACAAGACCGGTCATCAGACATACCACAACGGTATCCCAGAATGTACCGGTGCTGGAAACGAGAGCCTGACGAACCGGATTTCTTGTCTGTGCGGCAGCAGCGGCGATGGGGGCAGAACCCATACCGGATTCATTGGAAAAAAGTCCTCTTGCGATTCCATACTGCATGGCCATCATGATACCACGTCCTACAAGACCTCCTGCAGCAGCACCAGGGGTAAAAGCAAATTTGCAGATGGTTTTTACTGCGGGAATGATAAAATCGAAATTGATCCCCAGGATGATGATACATCCGATCACATAGAAAAATGCCATAAACGGAACAAGACGTTCACATACATTGGCGATGGATTTGATCCCGCCGAAAATAACAAGGGCAGTAAGAACTGCCACAGCAATGCCGATCGCTGCCGGCGAAATATGAAGGTTCTCATTACATACCGTTGCAATGGCATTGACCTGGGTAGCACATCCGATTCCAAAGGAAGCAAAGCCACCGAAAAAGGCAAAGATCAGACCAAGCCAGCGCATATTTAATCCGCGCTCTAGGGCATACATAGCACCACCCTGCATACGGCCGTCTTTGGTTTTGACGCGGTATTTTACAGCGATGAGAGACTCACTGTATTTGGTGGCGATTCCGAAGACACCGGTAAGCCAGCACCAGAGGACTGCACCGGGACCGCCAAGAGCAATGGCAGTACCGACACCGATGATATTTCCGGTTCCAATAGTGGAAGCAAGGGCTGTTGTCAGGGCGCCAAACTGGCTGACTTCACCTTCCGCATTGGTATCTTTGGTGATAGACAGGCGAATGGCGGTACCAATCTTACGCTGGATCACACCGGTACGGATGGTCATGAAAATATGGGTGCCCAGAAGTAAAATGATCATCCACCAGCCCCACACCAGACTGTCGATCTGGTTTATCACACTTCCGATTGCATTCATCATAGAAATCTCCTCCCTTTCTCAAAGCGAAATATCCGCAGGACTGCAGAAATAACACAAAGGCGTACAGACACAGGAAATATGTGCTGTACGCCCTTGTACGTTACGCTCTTAAGTTTTGATTATTGTGCTAATTATACAGGAATATTCAGAATAATGCAACAAAAATATTCCCTCTGAACAGAAGATTTTTTGCTTCAATATATGTTGATCAAAATTCTACAGGACCTTCCTCGCAGTACATATAAAATCCCGGGCGTACTGTGGGAGATAGGTGCCTCTTCGGTATGCAATTGTCAGTGTGCTGAAGACGCCATCTTCCCCAATGGAAAAACAGGCTGGTTTTACAGGGAGGTCCATATTTTGGACATAGGTTTCCGGGGTGAAACACATACCAAGTCCTTGCATGCAGAGTTTGACACAGGTTTCTGTGTTGCGGCTCTGTATTGGCACATAAGGCTTGATATGGGCAGCTTTCAGTGCTTCCAGCGAAAGCTGTCCGGTAGTCTGTTCTGGAAAATGCAGGATAAAAGGCTCTTCTGCCAGAAGTGAGAGATCAAGCTTCGGGTATATGCCGTGAGTGGATACACTGCCGGCAGCAGCCAATGGGTGCTCCGGAGGCATGATCAGAAGGATTTCTTCTTTTTTCAGCAGTTCGTATTCCAGCTTGGGGTGTTTATGTACTTCATTGAAAATGCCAAAATCAAGCTGATCATTGAGCAGAAGTTTTTCCTGGATAGAATATGCCTCTTCCAGGATATTGACCTTTACTTTAGGATATTTTTGAAAAAAAGAGGTCATGATCTGAGGAACCATACAGGTACTCCTCATCAGTGGGAAAGCAACGTTCAGTTCTCCTTCATTATTTTCTGTAAGATCTTTCAGCTCTTTTTCCCAGTCCTGTTGTATCTGCAGGATCTTTCGGGTATACTCCATATATTTGCGGCCCGCAAAGGTAGGTGTATAGCTGTTTCCGCTGCGGCTGAACAGCTTGGTCCCCATTTCTCGTTCCAGTTTCTGGAGATGCTTGGTCAGGGTTGGCTGGGAAATATAAAGCTCCTGTGCGGCTTTTGTAAGATTCTGATATTTGGCAATGCAGAGAATGTACTTCAGTTCATGATAGTTCATGTTTTCCTCCAATTATTCCATTTTGGCATAATTTTTATGTATAATATGAATTTGACTTCCTGATATGCATATTTTACAATACATCCTATCATCATATCAAGGGGGAAAAAATAAATGAAAAACTGGCTGGAAAAACAGTTCAGACTGTCTGAGTTCAATACAAATATAAAAACAGAACTTCTGGCAGGACTGACAACTTTTGTAACTATGGCATATGTGCTTGCCACGATCCCAAATATTCTGGCAGGCGCCGGTTATGATAAACACACGACTCTGACAGCTATGATCATTCTGATCATTGTGACCAGCTGTGCAATGGCATTGGTTACCAATCGACCGTTTGCTCTGGCTCCGGGACTTGGAAGCGTTGGAATTATTGCGTCTATGATTACCAATGAAGGCGTAAGTATGCCGATCGCAGCAGGTGTGATATTCTGGAGTGGTGTTCTTTTTATCATAATTTCATTCTTTGGTCTGAGAGAAGCCGTGGTACGTGTGATCCCGGTAAGCCTGAAACAAGCGGTTAGTGCCGGTATTGGTCTGTTTATCGCACTTCTTGGTGCAAAAAACTGTGGATTGATCGTGGCAAATGATGCAAAAAACTGTCTTTCCTTTGGAGATCTTGCATCTCCATCTGTGATCGTAGCAGTGATCGGATTTCTGATCCTTCTGGTGATCAAGGTACGAAATATACCGGGTGGTATGATTCTTGCGATCCTGCTGACCACTCTGGCAGGAATTCCTTTCGGTGTTACACATGCTCCGGAATCCATTTTTGCATTTCCGGCAGGTATCGGCCATCAGTTCCTGAAAGTTGATTTTATGGGAGCGCTGAATTTTGCTTATATTCCATTTCTGATCGCTCTGTTTGTACCGGATTTCTTTTCTACATTCGGAACAGTTCTGGGAGTGGGAGCAAAGGCAGGCTATCTGGATAAGGATGGAAATCTTCCGGGTATTGATAAATGCTTTAAGGTAGATGCGATTGCAACAAGCTTTGGAGCATTGTTTGGAATGCCGAGTCTTACTACTTATCTGGAGTCATCTGCAGGCGTAGAAGCAGGAGGAAAAACGGGACTTACGGTTATTTTTACAAGCATTTTCTTCGGACTTTCGCTGTTTCTGGCACCACTGGCTCTTGTGATCCCATCTGCGGCAACCGGTCCGGTGCTGATCTATATCGGCATCAATATGCTTGGTGCTATGAGAAATATTGATTATTCGGATATTACAGAGTATATTCCGGCATTTTTATGTGTAACCTTTACGATTTTTGCAAATAATATCGCAAATGGTATCTGCGTGGCGCTTCCGGCTTATCTCGTTATGAAGATCGCAGCAGGAAAGATCAAAAAGGTTGAACCGGTCATGTATGTACTGGTAGCAGTCTGTCTGTTGTATTTTTATTCAATTATCTAAGGATGGTGAAATGGTATGGAGCAGGTTCATCTGCTGATCAAAAACGCAAAGGTATTTAATTCCTATCTTAAGAAATTCATATCTGCCAATGTTGCGGTGAAAGATGGAAAATTTTATTACATAGACAGAAAACAGGATACGGATCTTCAGACTGACAATGTGATCGATGCAAAGGGATCATACATGATTCCAGGACTGACAGATATTCACATGCATATTGAGAGTTCTATGGCCACACCGGCTTTTTTTGGAAAATGTGCAGGAGAAAATGGTGTGACGACGGTGGTTTCAGAGCCTCACGAAATGGCCAATGTCAAAGGGATCCGAGGGATTCTGGAAATGATCTCGGCGGCAAAGAATGCACCTATTGATATTTTTTACGGGATTCCAAGCAGCGTTCCGTCAACCAGTGAAAAGCTGGAAACAACAGGCGGGATCATTGACTGCAGTGCAATGAAGCATCTGCTGGAAGAAAAAGATGTGGTATGTGTAGGCGAAATCATGAATTACCGGCAGATCATCCGGGAAAATGATCTGGAGATCAGCCGGTTTCTGGAATATCTGAAAAAAGATCATCCGGGATATGTGATCGAGGGACACTGTCCGTCATTACTGGATCTGGATCTTGCAAAGTTTCTTTATCTGGGTATTAATGGTGATCATACAGAACATACTCTTGAGGAAGTAAAGCAGCGGATCGAAAACGGAATGTTTTTTGAGATCCAGGATAAAATGCTGAAACCGGAAATCCTGGAATATATCTGCCAGAACCAGCTCTACGAGTATTGTTCCTTTGTAACAGATGATACTATGGCAGATGTTTTGTATGAGCAGGGACCGCTGAATGCAGTGGTACAGAAAGCGATCGATATGGGATTTCCGATGGAACAGGCAATCTACTGTGCCACATATACACCGTGTCAGCGGATGCATTTTTATGACAGAGGAGCTATCGCACCGGGAAAACTTGCGGACTTTATGCTGCTTAAAGATCCGTCCGTTCTTAAACCGGAAGCTGTATTCAAAAATGGTGTTCCGATTTATGCAAAGGATGAACCGCAGTTGCCGCTGTCTGCTTCCACATATGAATTTCCGGCAGATTTTTACCGGAGTGTACAGCTTCCGGATATTTTTCTGAAGGATTTTCAGGTGAATGCTCCTTTTCAGGAAGGATATGCAACGGTTCGTGTGATAGAGATCAATCCGGATCGTACCCATACTACTGAAAAACTGGTGGAAATGCCGGTGAAAGCCGGAAAGATCTGCTGGGAAAACAGCGGATGTCTTCTGGCTATGGTGGTGGAACGTCATGGGAAGAACGGAAATATCGGCTATGGATTTCTTACAGGCTCCTGCTTGAAAAAGGGA
This sequence comes from Blautia sp. MSK.18.38, assembly GCF_024460535.1. Classification (NCBI taxonomy): domain Bacteria; kingdom Bacillati; phylum Bacillota; class Clostridia; order Lachnospirales; family Lachnospiraceae; genus Blautia; species Blautia sp. MSK.18.38. The sequence continues at coordinate 91,103 of NZ_JANFYP010000012.1, forward strand.
ACTGTGGCAACAACATATTTTCATGATCATCATAATCTCTTTGTGGCAGGAAGCTCTCCGGATGATATGTTATTTGCTGTAAACAGGATCCGGGAACTGCAGGGGGGATTTCTGACAGTAAAAGATGGAAGGATCCTTTCTGAACTTGCACTTCCGGTATGTGGGCTTTTATCCGAAAAATCAATCAGGGAGAATGGCCTTGCATTGAAGGCGGTAAGAAAAAGCCTTACAGATCTGGGATATGTGCATAATAATCCGATCATGTCAGTGGCAACACTTGGATTACCGGTAAGCCCGGCACTGAAGCTGACTGATAAGGGACTGGTGGATGTAAAAAAAGGAGAAATTGTTCCGCTGATCGTAAACACAAAGAAAAATAAATAACGTTGTTCTTATTGCAGCAATATAAGCCGGACGTGAGTAGCGGAAGGCGGCATAATAAGGCATAATAATCAGATATCGTTGTAAAAAATCTGCATTTTTCAATCTTATGATTGGAATCTGCAGATTTTTTGTTATAGAGAAAAAACAAAAATCATGGTAAAATAAAAATGCAGGACAAAAAAGGTTAGATCAGGAGAAAACGTATGAAAAAGAATCACTTTGAATTAAAAAATTATGTTATGGCAACCGGCGTTTTTATCTTGGCGGTTATAGCAGGGATTCTTATTTTTTTCGAGTGTGTGCAGAGGGCTGTACAGGTGAATTCTCAGAATACATTGAAGATAAATGTGCAGAGACAAAGTGAACATTTGCGGACGATACTGGATATTAATTATCAATATCTGAATGAGATTGCCTCTGCAATGGGAAAATCAGAAGAACTTTTTTCAGAAGAAAATAAAGAACAACTGATATCTATTTATGAAAAGACAGACCTGGAGAGGGCTGCTCTTATTGATAAGAATGGAGATGCATACTACGACAATGGAGTAACCAAGAATGTTTCTCATCGCAGATATTTTCAGGAGGCTATCAGTGGAGAGCAGACCATCAGCGATCCCCTGGAAAGCAGTGTGGACAATAAGGTGCGGGTGGTTTTAGGTGTGCCGGTATACAAAGACCATAAAGTGATCGGTGTGTTGGGCGGATCCTGTAATGTTACAGCGCTGAGCCATATGCTTTTTAATGATCTTTTTGATGGAGCGGGAAACAGTCTTCTGGCCACAAGTGATGGAGAGATCATTGCCTTTGACAGTGGTTCGGCGTCTGGTACGGAGATCACATATGGAATCAATCTTTTTAAATATTACGGAGAAAAAAATCTCAAAGGAAAGCATGCTCTTCAGGATATTCAGGAAGATTTTAAAGTTGGCGAAAGTGGTCTGGTGAAGTTTAGTCTCAAAGAGAGAAAAGAAGAGGACCGGTATCTGGCATATATGCCTCTTGGATACAATGACTGGATGATCTGTTATGCAATTCCTGTAAAAAGTGCACAGCAGGCTTATGAATTCATTTCTGGTTATGAAATCCTATTTATGGGAAGCTTCTGTATTCTGGTGCTGCTCCTGCTCCTGTATATTGTTGTAAGAAATAATCAGGAGAAAGCGGAATTGGTACGTTCTGCCCAGAAGGATGCGCTTACAGGCGTTTATAACAGAGAGAATACGCAGAAGGTGATCGATGCTATTCTGAGAGAAAAAGCTCCGGAAGGCTTTCATGGCTTCCTGATCCTGGATATGGATCATTTTAAAGAAGTGAATGATGTTTACGGACATGTCATGGGAGATAATGTATTAAAAATGCTGGGAGGTTTTCTTAAAGAGCAGTTCCGGGAACAGGATGTGATCGGGCGTATCGGCGGGGATGAGTTTGTGATCCTGCTCTGTAATATCGGTTCACGGGAAAATATGGAGAGCAGAATAAAAAAACTTCATGAAAAGCTCAGGGAGATCCGTATGGAAGGCATGGGAGAGCATACATTTACTTTTAGTGCAGGAATTGCTTTTGCACCACAGGATGGAGATACCTTTATGGAACTGTATCAAAAAGCAGATTTTGCCCTTTATCAGGTAAAACGCTCCGGAAGGGATGGCTACCGGATCTATAAATAACAATAAAAAAGACAGAAGATATCCTGAAGAGAAAAAAGGAAATCTTCTGTCTTCTTTTTGTATAAATTGGAATGGGAAGCTTTGATGTCCTTAGGCTTCCGGAATTTTTTGAATGATCGTTCTGTTTATGACAACCAGGAAAGCTACGGACACGATCAGAGAAATGATCTCCGCAATGGGGAAAGACCACCATACTGCGTGAAGTCCGCCGATGGAAGCAAGGATATAAGCAGCAGGTACCAGGACAAACAGCTGACGCATGATAGATACGATCATACTGAATACAGCTTTTCCGAGTGCCTGGAATACAGTTCCCGCAATGATACAGAACCATGCGATCAGATAGTGGATTCCTATGATACGAAGTGCAGGGATTCCGATGGTAAGCATATCTTCGGAAGCACTGAACAGCCCCAGCAGTGTTTTCGGAATAAATTCAAAGGCAAGAAAACCAATGAATGTAAAACAGAATGCGATGAACATGCTGACTTTGACAGTTTTAAGCATACGCTTTCTGTGGCGTGCACCATAATTATAGGCAATGATCGGTGTAATGCCGTTGTTAAGTCCAAATACAGGCATGAAGAAAAAACTCTGCAATTTGAAGTAAACACCAAATACTGCAGTTGCAGTGACTGTAAACTGTACCAGGATCAGATTCATGCAGTAGGTCATGATAGAACTGATGGACTGCATGATGATCGATGGAATACCTACTGCATAAATATGGCCGATGATCTTAAGGTCAGGACGGAAGCCCCTGAAGCTGAGCCGGACTTCATGATTAAATTTATGGTTGCAGATTCCTGCAACGATGCAGGCTACACACTGTCCGATCACAGTAGCTACAGCAGCTCCGGTAACACCCATTTTCGGAGCACCGAACAGACCAAAGATCAGGATCGGGTCAAGGATGATGTTGGTGATGGCACCGCACAGCTGAGAAGTCATGCTGAATATGGTTTTTCCTGTGGATGTGAGCAGACGTTCAAAGAAAAACTGTCCAAGCAGACCAAAGGAGAATATCATAACTGTGCTCAGATATTCAATCCCAAATTTAAGGATCTCAGGGTCTGCGTTATGTACCTGGCTGGCATAAAATGGTTTTACTACTGTAAATCCAAGGATCAGGAAAACCAGATAGCTTAAGCCATACAGGAAAGCAGCATTGCTGGCTGTCCGATCAGCTTTTTCAAAATTCTTTTCTCCAAGGGATTTGGAAAGCAGTGCGTTCATACCCACACCGGTACCTGCACCTACTGCGATCAGAAGTGTCTGCAGTGGAAAAGCCATGGAAACTGCCGTCAGAGCATTTTCGGAAAGCATGGCAACGAAAACACTGTCTACAATATTGTACAATGCCTGCACCAGCATGGAGATCATCATTGGCAGAGACATGTTTAGTACAAGCCTTCCTACGGGCATGGTCCCCATTTTGTTTTCTGCTATGGGAGCAGATGTACTTTTTTGATTCATATTTCCTCCATTTTGTATTTTGTAGTTTTTGACCTAATTATACATATTAGCATGAAAATATGAGGGATTCAAGAAAAGAATATCCTTCTGACATTATTATAAATGGTTCATACTATAAGTATTTAAACGATTTTGATAGTTGACATGAATTTTCAGATATGCTATGCTTATGGAGATTTTGAAGGACAAGAAAGAGTCTTTTCAAAGCAATTATTTTGGACCACTCCATTTTGGGGTCAAGGCCATACGGACAGCCGGGTCCACTGCCGCTGATGGTAACTTTGGTTGCCTTATTGATTGAGTTAGAAGCTCAAATTTTATAAGTTGGTTCCTTTGATAACCGTCATGCGCCTGTTGCGCAGACTTGTGAAACGGTCAATAAGAGTAGTAAAAGTATGATTGCTATATAGACTCTGACATATATCATCCGGATTCTGATCTCATGTAAATATGGGGATTCTCATATTTATATGCGATGAAAATAAAATCAGGAAGAATGATCTAAGCAGGTTTACGGTTTTGTATCGGCCTGCTTTTTTTGTGCGGATAAAGGAACTGGAAATGGAGAAGCAATGAACAGAAGTCGTTTTAAACTGGACCAGAATCATGCGCCAATTCATGAAGCTCTGGAAAAATTCCTGCGTATGAGAGTAGTACCTTTCGATGTGCCGGGACATAAAAGAGGAAGAGGAAATCCGGAGCTTACAGAATTTCTGGGACAAAAATGTGTAGGTGTGGATGTAAACAGCATGAAGCCGCTTGATAATCTCTGTCATCCCGTATCTGTGATCCGTGAGGCGGAAGAGCTGGCAGCAGATGCCTTTGGAGCAGCTCATGCATTTCTTATGGTTGGAGGAACTACAAGCTCAGTGCAGACTATGGTGCTAACTGCCTGTAAGAGGGGAGATGAGATCATTCTTCCACGAAATGTCCACAGAAGTGTGCTGAATGCGCTGGTTCTGTGCGGAGCAATCCCGGTCTATGTGAATCCGGAGGTGGATCAGAGACTTGGAATTTCTCTTGGAATGCGACGTGAACAGGTGGCAAAGGCAATTAAGGAGCACCCAAATGCGGTGGCTGTGCTGGTGAACAATCCCACCTATTATGGAATCTGCAGTGATCTTCGCGCAATTGTACGCATGGCTCATGAAGCAGGAATGCTGTGTCTGGCAGATGAGGCACATGGAACCCATTTTTATTTTGGCGGAGGTCTGCCGGTTTCGGCAATGGCAGCTGGTGCAGATATGGCGTCTGTATCTATGCATAAAAGCGGCGGAAGCCTGACCCAGTCCAGCCTTCTTCTTACAGGACCAGGTGTTCATGCCGGTTATGTCCGTCAGATCATCAATCTGACTCAGACTACTTCAGGCAGCTATCTTCTGATGTCAAGTCTTGACATTTCGCGCCGGAATCTTGCACAGCGAGGACGCCAGATTTTTCATCAGGTAGCAGATATGGCAGAGTATGCAAGGGAAGAGATCAATGCTATTGGCGGCTATTACGCATTTGGAAAAGAACTGGTGAATGGAGATTCGGTTTTTGATTTTGACATTACGAAATTAAGTGTACATACCCTGGATATCGGACTTGCAGGGATTGAGGTTTACGATATACTGAGAGATGAATATGATATTCAGATCGAATTTGGTGATATCGGAAATATTCTGGCCTATCTGTCGATCGGAGATCGTGTCCAGGAAATAGAGCGGCTGGTAAGTGCTCTTGCGGAGATCCGCAGGCGATTCCAGAAGGATAAATCAGGATTGCTGGATCAGGAATATATCGATCCTCAGGTAGTGACAAGTCCTCAGGAAGCTTTTTATGCAGAAAAATGCAGCCTTCCTCTCAGAGAAACCGAAGGCAAAGTATGCAGCGAGTTTGTAATGTGTTATCCTCCGGGAATCCCGATTTTGGCTCCGGGGGAACGAATCACTCCGGAAATCCTGGATTATATTGAATATGCTAAGGCAAAAGGATGCAATATGACAGGCCCTGAAGATCCGGATATATTGCGTTTAAATGTACTGGCAGGGAGGTAAAGAAAATGGAAATGTGGTTTTCGGAATTTCATACACCGGATGTGAAGCATAGTATCCGGGTAAACCGTCAGCTTTATTCAAAGCAGAGTGACTATCAGAGAATTGATATTTTTGAGACACCGGAATTTGGCAGGGTGCTCACACTGGACGGTAATGTAATGCTCACAGAGCGTGACGAATTTATTTATGACGAAATGATCACGCATGTACCTATGGCTATTCACAAAGAAGCTAAAGATATTCTTGTGATCGGAGCAGGAGACGGCGGAGTTGTACGTGAACTGACCAGGTATGACCGTGTCAGCCATATTGATCTGGTAGAGATGGATCCTATGGTAGTAGAAGCCTGTCGCGCATATCTTCCGGGAAATGCCTGCAGGCTGGATGACAGGAGAGTGCACCTTCATTACGAAAATGCGTTGAAATATATACGCCGCTGCGAAAATAAATATGATCTTATTATTGTAGATTCCTCGGATCCCTTTGGCCCATCGGAGGGATTATTTACCCGTGAATTTTACGGAAACTGCTATAATGCGCTGAAGGCGGATGGAATCATGGTTAATCAGCAGGGAAGTCCTTTTTATTCCGAGGATGCGCATGCCATGCAGCGCAGTCACAAAAGAATTGCCAGTACTTTCCAGATCAGCCGTGTTTACCAGGCTCATATTCCTACCTTTGCTGCCGGCTACTGGCTGTTTGGCTTTGCAAGTAAAAAATATCATCCTGTGGATGACCTGGATTCGAAGGCATGGAATTCACTGAATCTTCGCACCCGTTACTATACTACAAGGCTTCACAAAGGTGCATTTTATCTTCCGGCTTTTCTGGAGGAAATGCTTCAGGAGGTGGAGGACTGATTTATGATCTTACCAAATATTGAAAATTTTATCGGTTGTGACAGCAGCTTTGAGGAAGCAGAAATTGTTCTTTACGGAGCTCCCTTTGATTCGACCACAAGCTTTCGTCCGGGAGCCAGGTTCGGTCCTTCTGCCATTCGTCATGAAAGCTTTGGACTGGAAACCTACAGCCCTTATCAGGATCGTGACCTTATGGATATCCGGGTATTTGACAGTGGAGATCTAGAGCTTTGCTTCGGCAGCAGTGAAAAGGCGCTTGCTGATATACAGGATCGTGCAGAGGAAATCCTGAAAGAGGGAAAAATGCCGCTGCTTCTGGGGGGAGAGCATCTGGTGACACTGGCTGCTGTGAGAGCTGTCGCCGGGAGATATCCGGGACTTCATATTATTCATTTTGATGCGCACGCAGATTTAAGAGACGATTATCTTGGAGCCCATTTAAGTCATGCGTGTGTTATCCGCAGATGCTATGATATTCTGGGAGATGGGCGGATACATCAGTTTTGTATCCGAAGCGGGGAAAGAGAAGAATTCCGGTTTGCAAAAGAGCATACAGATTTTCATCCCTTTACTTTTGAAGGCCTGGAAGAAACCGTACAGGAATTGGCCAGGAAGCAGGTTCCGGTATATTTTACCATTGATCTGGACTGTCTGGATCCATCTGTATTTCCGGGAACCGGTACACCGGAGGCAGGAGGCGTAAGCTTCCTTGAATTGCTCGCTGCTATCCGGAAGGTATCAGAATTAAATATTGTGGGAGCAGATGTCAATGAGCTGGCACCTATGCTGGATCCAAGCGGTGTTTCCACAGCTACAGCATGTAAAGTGGTCAGGGAACTGCTGCTGGCGGTGGCAAAATAAAAACAGTTACGAGAATTGAGTATAAAAAAGGAGACAAAAAACATGAGCAGAGTACTTGTAATCGGCTGCGGCGGAGTAGCCAGTGTAGCAATTCAGAAGTGTTGTCAGGCAGATACTGTATTTACAGAACTGTGTATAGCAAGCAGGACAAAAGAAAAATGTGATGCACTTGCCCGGAAACTGGAAGGAAAAACAAAAACAGTTATTACCACCGCAAAGGTGGATGCGGATGATGTAAACCAGCTGATCCAGCTGATCAATAGTTACAAACCGGATCTGGTAATGAACATTGCGCTTCCGTACCAGGATCTGACCATCATGGATGCATGTCTGGCATGTGGTGTAAACTATATGGATACGGCAAACTATGAGCCGGAGGATACGGATGATCCCAAATGGCGTGCTATTTACGAAAAACGCTGCAAGGAAGCGGGATTTTCCGCATATTTTGATTATTCCTGGCAGTGGGCATACCGGAAGAAATTTGAAGAGGCAGGACTTACAGCACTTCTTGGCTGCGGCTTTGACCCGGGTGTTACCCAGGCATATTGTGCATATGCATTAAAGCATGAGTTTGACCAGATCGATACCATTGATATTCTGGACTGCAATGGAGGAGACCACGGATATGCATTTGCAACCAACTTTAATCCGGAAATCAATCTTCGTGAGGTAAGTGCGCCCGGAAGCTACTGGGAGAATGGACACTGGGTGGAAATTCCTCCGATGGCGATCAAGCGGGAATATGATTTTGATCAGGTCGGCGATAAAGATATGTATCTTCTGCATCATGAGGAGATCGAGTCCCTTGCCCAGACAATTCCGGGTGTAAAGAGAATTCGTTTCTTTATGACCTTCGGACAGAGCTATCTGGATCACATGCGCTGTCTGGAGGATGTGGGAATGCTTTCTACTACTCCGATCAACTATAATGGACAGGAAATCGTTCCTATCCAGTTTTTGAAGGCTCTTCTCCCGGATCCGGCCAGCCTGGGTCCACGTACTAAGGGAAAAACTAATATTGGCTGCATTTTCACCGGGGTAAAGGATGGAAAAGAGAAAACCTATTATATTTACAATGTTTGTGACCACCAGGAATGTTATAAAGAGGTTGGAAGTCAGGCAATCAGCTATACGACAGGCGTTCCGGCTATGTGCGGAGCATTAATGATGCTTACCGGAAAATGGATCCGCCCGGGAGTGTACACAGTAGAAGAATTTGACCCGGATCCGTTCCTGGAAGCACTTGACAAATATGGACTTCCACGCAGCGAAAATCATGATCCGGAGCTGGTGGATTAATGGAAAGAACAGATACAAGACCACCCTTTGCAGCGTCCGGCGGAATTATTCCGCCGGAGCTGCGGAAGATCAAAACACCTTGTTATGTTCTCGACGAAGCGGCGCTTATAAAAAATGCAGAATTAATGGGGAATATTGCCAAGAGAACAGGCTGCAAAATGCTCCTGGCACAGAAGGCTTTCAGTAATTATGACTGCTATCATCTTTTGGAACCATATTTGACAGGAACAGAAGCAAGCGGACTGTACGAAGCCAGGCTTGGTGCCCAGGAGATGCCCGGAAAAGAGGTACATGTATTTTGCGCCGGATATCGTGAGGATGAATTTGAGGAGCTGCTTAGCTTTGCAGATCATATAGTGTTTAACTCTCCTTCTCAGCTTCTTCGCTTTGGAAAAAGAGTGAAGGAGGCCGGGAAAAGTGCAGGGCTTCGGATCAATCCGGAATGCTCTACCCAGGAGGGACATGCTATTTATGATCCCTGTGCCCCAGGCAGCCGCATGGGTACCACAAGGGCACAGTGGGAGACTGCTGTGAGAAAGCATCCGGAGCTGATCGGATTATTGGATGGTATTCATTTTCACACCCTTTGTGAGCAGGACTCTTCTGATCTGGAAACTACTCTTACAGCAGTAAAGACGAAATTCGGAGATCTGATTTCTCAGATGAAATGGCTGAACCTGGGAGGTGGACATCATATTACAAGACCAGGCTATGATATTGCACGGCTTGAGAAGTGCATCAGCGCAGCAAAGGAAGAATGGAAAGTAGATGTTTATCTGGAGCCCGGAGAGGCATGGGCCTTAAATGCAGGATTTTTTTTGACAACTGTTCTGGATGTGCTGCAAAATGGTGATACCCGGCTTGCAATTTTGGATGGAAGTGCTGCCTGTCATATGCCGGATGTTCTGGAAATGCCTTATCGTCCTCCTCTTCTTGGAGCAGATGAACCGGGAGAAAATGCAGTCACAATCCGGCTCGGAGGACCAACCTGCCTGTCAGGAGATATCATAGGAGATTACAGCTTTTCAGAGCCGTTGAAGTATGGAGACATTCTCATGTTTGGTGATATGGCCATTTATACAACCTGCAAGAACAATACCTTTAATGGAATGCCTTTGCCTGATATATGGCTGAGACATGGCGATAAAACCATGGAACGTCTTACTGATTTTGGGTATGAAGATTTTAAAGGCAGACTTGGACGCTGCAGGAAATAAGAGCAGTTTTTTTGAAAAATAATATTGACAGGTTTAATGAAAAATGGGAGGGAGATTCAAAAATGAGCAAAAACGAAGGAAAAGGGTTAAAGTCTTTTAACAAGGGATTCCAAGTGCCTGATACCTACATTATCATCTTTTTTGTAGTTGTTTTCGCAGCACTTATGACATTTCTTGTACCAAAGGGATTTTACGAAACACAGGATATTTCATATATGATCAATGGTGTTGAGAAAACCCGTACAGTAATCAAAGACGGAAGTTTCCAGTATCTGACAGATGATACAGGAAATGTAGTAACAGAAGGAGTAGCACTCTTTAGTGGAGATGGTGGAACAGGATTTTTTAACTATATGTATAACGGAATCGTAAATAGTTCTGCAATCGAGATTATCGCATTTCTTATGGTAGTAGGTGGTGCATTCGGTATCATGATCCGTACAGGTGCGATTGAATCCGGATTGATCGGATTGATCCGTAAGGCAGAGGGAGCAGAAAAACTACTGATTCCGATACTTTTCGTACTGTTTTCTCTTGGTGGAGCAGTTTTCGGGATGGGAGAAGAAGCGCTTCCGTTTACTATGATTCTTTGTCCGTTGTTTGTAGCAGTTGGATATGATTCAGTTATCGCAGTTCTTGTTACTTATGTTGCAACACAGATTGGTTTTGGTTCATCTTGGATGAATCCATTCTCTGTAGGTATTGCACAGGGTATTGCAGGTATTGACGTATTCTCCGGAGCAGGATTCCGTATGGTAATGTGGGTAGTATTTACAGCACTCGGCTGTGGAATGACTATGTTCTATGCATCAAAGATCAAAAAGACTCCGACAATCTCAATCGCATATAAGACTGATTCATATTTCCGTGAGCAGAATGAAAAAACAGGAATTGACGAAGGACATTCATTTGGTCTTGGACACATTTTAGTTCTTCTGACACTGGCTGCTACAGTAGTATGGGTAGTTTGGGGAGTTATGACTCAAGGATACTACATGCCGGAGATTGCTACACAGTTCTTTATTATGGGAATTGTTTCCGGTGTGATCGGAGTTATCTTTAAACTGAACGATATGAAACTAAATGATATTGCAATATCATTCAAAGATGGAGCAAAAGATCTGATTGGTGCTGCACTTGTTGTTGCTATGGCACAGGGTATTATGCAGGTTCTTGGTGGATCTGATCCGACCACACCTACAGTTATCAATACAATTATGTATAATATTTCAAATGCATTGTCTGGAGTTTCCGGAGCGGTTGCAGCAGTACTTATGTATCTGTTCCAGTCCGTATTTAACTTCTTTGTTGTATCCGGAACAGGACAGGCTGCGATCACAATGCCGATCATGGCTCCACTGTCAGACCTGTTAGGTGTTTCACGACAGACAGCTGTAGTTGCATTCCAGCTTGGTGATGCATTTACAAATCTGATTGTTCCTACATCCGGATGTCTGATCGGATCTCTTGCAATTGCAAAGATCGAGTGGTCTAACTGGATTAAATTCATGTGGAAATTCCTTGGCGTCTTAATGATTGGTGCAATCATTACAGTTCTTATTGCAGTTGGGATTGGATTCTAAAACATGCATTGGATAATTGGGAGTGATTTATGATGAAATTAATTCAGAATATTGATGTTTATGCTCCACAGCATCTGGGGAAAAAAGATGTACTTATGATCAATGATAAGATTGTTAAGATTAAAGATGCAGGTTCTATATCCGCAGACGGATTTCTTTCTGAGGCAGAAATGATCAATGGAGAGGGGTTACTTTTAACTCCGGGATTCATTGATAGTCATGTTCATGTACTCGGAGGCGGTGGCGAAGGTGGATTCGCCAATCGTACTCCGGAAGCAACTATGGAAGGACTTACGAAGTTTGGAGTAACAACAGTTGTTGGCTGCCTTGGAACAGATGGAATCGGTCGTGATATATGTGCACTGGTTGCAAAGACAAAAGGATTGAATGAGCAGGGAATATCTGCATACTGTTATACAGGCAGTTATCAGATTCCGGTTCGTACGTTGACTGACAGTATTGTGAAAGATATTATGATGATTCAGGAAATCATTGGAACTGGAGAAATCGCAATCTCTGATCATCGGTCTTCACAGCCGACTTTTGAGGAATTTGTACGTGTCGTTGCGGATACAAGACTTGGTGGTGTTCTTTCCGGGAAAGCTGGTATTGTAAATGTTCATCTTGGTGACAGTCCGAGATGCTTAGATCTTATTGAACGGGTGGTAGATGAGACAGAGATACCGACTTCTCAAATACTGCCAACACATATCAATCGAAATGAGCTGCTTTTCTGCAAGTCAATGGAATATGCGCTGAAAGGCGGAGCAGTAGATTTTACCGGAAATGAAGATATTGACTATTGGGAAACTATCTGTGATGAGGTACGAGTATGTAATGGTATCAAACGGATGTTAGATGCAGGAGTAAATCCTAACCGCATGACAATTTCTTCTGATGGACAGGGAAGCCTTCCGATGTACAGTAGTGATGGCGAATTCCTTGGAATGGGCGTTGGACAGTCCAGCTGCCTTCTGAAGGAAGTTAAAGAGTGTGTGTTTAAAGCGGATATCCCGTTGGAAATTGCACTTTCAACAATAACATCCAATCCGGCAGAAATCCTTCGCCTTAATGGAAAAGGAAAGATTGAAGAGGGCTATGATGCGGATCTTTGTATCCTGGATCAGGACCTGCAGCTTGTTGAGGTAATAGCAAGAGGTAAAACAGTGTATACAAAATAGAATTAGAAATATCCGGTATAAGAACAGATGTGTTCCGTACCGGATATTTTACTAGCATATATTCTAATAGATGGGGGCAAAATAATGCTGACTTATACATATGTTTCAAAGGGAAAATTTGAACTGATGGAAAAACCGAAACCAGTGCTCATGCATGAACGAGATGCCATTGTAAAGGTGACACTGGCCAGCATCTGTTCCAGTGACCTGCATATTAAACACGGAAGTGTTCCGCGTGCAGTCCCGGGAATTACAGTTGGCCATGAGATGGTAGGTATTGTTGAGGCAGTCGGTTCTAAGGTGACGCATGTAAAACCGGGAGACCGGGTGACTGTAAATGTAGAAACCTTTTGCGGAGAGTGTTTTTTCTGTAAGAAAGGATATGTAAACAATTGTACCGACAAGAATGGTGGCTGGGCACTTGGCTGTCGTATCGATGGGGGACAGGCAGAATATGTCCGGGTTCCTTTTGCAGATCAGGGATTGAATAAAATCCCGGAAGGTGTTACGGACAGACAGGCTTTACTGGTAGGAGATGTTCTTGCTACTGGTTATTGGGCAGCACGTATTTCTGAAATCACAGAGGAAGATACTGTACTGATCATTGGAGCCGGTCCAACAGGAATATGTACTTTACTTAGTGTTATGCTGAAAAATCCAGCGAAGATCATTATATGTGAAAAGGACGAGACACGTATTCGCTTTATTAATGAGCATTATCCGGAGACTCTTACTGTTTCACCGGAAGACTGTAAAGAGTTTGTTAAGACTAATAGTGAGCATGGTGGAGCTGATGCAGTCCTTGAAGTTGCCGGAGCAGAATCGACATTTAAACTGGCGTGGGAATGTGCCCGACCAAATGCAATCGTGACAGTGGTTGCGCTTTACGATAAAGCGCAGATGTTACCACTCCCAGATATGTATGGTAAAAATCTTACTTTTAAAACAGGTGGAGTGGATGGCTGCGATTGCGAAGAAACTCTGAAGCTGATATCAGAAGGTAAGATCAACACGGAACCGCTGATTACGCATACCTATCCGTTAAACAGGATTGAAGAGGCATATGAATTGTTCGAAAATAAGAGAGATGGTGTGATTAAAGTAGCAGTGGAATGCTGAGAAACAGGTACGGGAGGCTGAACAATAGTAAGTTTATTACAAGTAATTTTACCTGTGATCATAATGCTTATTATTGGGATGATCTGCAGAGAGAAAAAACTGATCCGCCCAGAGGGAATTGAAGGACTTCAGGCATTGGTTATGAATTTTACACTTCCAATCTCATTGTTTTATACTTTTTATCGGGCAAGTATTAAAGCAGATACTGTGATATTTCCGGTTACCTTCTTCGTAGTGACCGCAGGTGGGATTTTTGCAGGAAGGCTGCTTTGTAAACTTGTAAAAGAAAAAGATGTCTATTTTCCCTTTACACTGACAGGATATGAGGCTGGAATGCTGGGATATGCTTTGTTTGGTATTCTGCTTGGAAATGATAAGAGCACGCAGTTTGCAATAACTTGCTTAATATTGCCCCATTTTGCCAAGCTGGCAGCTAAAACACACATTTCACAAATCCCCGAAATCCATTGCAAAACAGGGCATTTCCGGGCAAATCAAGGAGAAATAAAACAATGATAAAAATATTTTTCATCTGCCACGGCAGAACTCCATGACTACTCGCAATCCTCGGAATAATGGGGCAAACTGGGGCATAATTTGGCGTCCGCCGGGGGTGAGACTACCAGGAGACTACAAATAAACGACTTTAAATTCGGGAATGTAGGGGCAATCGTTAATCGGGTATATATTGTATGCACCCCTTGCTGATAATCGTTAATCTGGTTCTACCAGGTGACTACTACACTTCAAAATTAAAAGTTTTCTTTCCATAATTATGGATTTGTTCTCTTGCACCGCCCATGTGGAAACTGTGTGCCTCTTGAGCAACCGAAAACCAGATACCACGGTAAAACTCAGCGTGGATATGGATGATTACTACCGTATTAAAGATGGTAAAGAGCCTAAATAAAACCGAATAATACACTGAAACAAAGCAAGACAGAAGCTGTTGATGCGTTAGAAGATAACGTGTCAGCGGCTTTTTCTTTTTATCTAAAAATCTATTAGTCAAGTCTGAAAGGAGTCAATTCTATGGCAAAGAAAAATGTAAGAAATATGAAGGTTTGTGGACAGAGCGGTTATAAATATGAGACAGTTCCGGCGATTACATTAAAAGGAAAGTGGCTGGAAGAACTGGGCTTTCATCTTGGGGATTATGTGCAGGTGAAATGTGAAAATGATCAGCTGATTATCACGCCGGATGTGAATAAAGCACAGGAGCAGGAAGCAAAGACAGCATTTATGGATGAGAAGATTAAGAAACTGAAAATCAGATACCAGAATGAAAAAGAAGAAATTACTGCAAAATATGTGGCAAAGCAGAGTACCGGCTGTTATGGAAAGAAAGCATGAGAGGGGGAGAAAGTATGGCAAGAATTATCATGTGCGGATCATTTAAAGGGGGAGTTGGCAAGACTGCCAGCTCCTGGAACCTGGCTTATTCACTGGCGAGATGGGAAAAAGGATTTATCTGTGCTGGAAAAGAGTATCGGGGACGGGGATCCGGAAAAGTCTTCCCTGGATCTGTTTTCCCTTGAGATGTTTGAGAACATTGCGTATGTGATGGCGAAGCATGCGGATCCGTCTATTCCGGATAATCCGGAGGAATGGCTGGATGAATTTAATACATTCAGTATTTATCAGGTTCTGCCGAAGCTGATTGAACTGTGGGGAATGAACATTAAGACAGATGTTGAGGCTAAAAAAAACTTCATGCAACAGACCGTGAAATGACAACTCCCCTGTTTCTTCTCCGGTGTGTGCAGCTGGGGATTTCCATCCGGGATCTGGATCTGCTGACTATCGGGATGGTGAATGATATATTTGTGGAGAGCAGGAACGATGAGTACAAAGGGTGGAGAAAGGTTGCCACACAGGAGGATTTCGACAGGTTCTGATCTGATGAAATGTGGTGACAGGATGATTCAGAAAGGGTATAATGGGTTTTATCAAATCAATATTTACTGAATTAAGTTAATCGTGCCATATGGCTTGATTATAAATACAAAGATAAAAACGCAATGTACATTAAAAATGTATTAGAGCTGGTAGGTAGCCCAGCCGTCCTATGTAAATAGGGTAAGTAACCTGCCCCTCCGGGTTGTCCATTCTTTGTTCATTTTATTTTAGGAGGGATTCTTATGGACAAAGTAAATGGAAAACTGACGGTATATTTTGAAGAACCATTTTGGGTAGGCGTATTTGAGCGTATTGAAGATGGTAAACTATCTGTGGCGAAGGCAACATTTGGTGCAGAACCAAAAGATTACGAAGTACAGGAATATATTCAAAAATACTATTTCAGTTTGAAATTCAGTCCGGCTGTTGAAACTATTGTAAAGGATATCAAAAGAAATCCGAAACGGATGCAGCGAGAAGCAAAAAAGCAGATGCTGGAAACCGGCATTGGTACAAAATCGCAGCAGGTATTGAAATTACAGCAGGAACAGAACAAACAGGAGCATAAAGAGAGAAGCCGCAAGAAAAAAGAGGCGGAAGAACAGCGAATGTTTGAATTGAAACAGCAAAAGAAAAGAGAAAAGCATAAGGGACATTAAAGTCCCTTGGGCTTTTCCTCAAATCGGAAGTTAAGGAGGGCATTTATATGAAATTAGCAGATTTAGCTACGGGTCCAGACTGGATAATATGGACTGTCTTTGTGGTATTTGCTGTACTTTCTATAATTTTACTTTCTGGGCACGGAAGTTGGTTTATTTCTGGATACAATATGGCTTCAAAAGAAGAAAAGGAAAAGTATGATGAAAAGAAGTTATGCAGAACAACGGGAATTGGAATGTCTATTATAGCAATTCTTATGTTAATTATGGGTTTGTTTGAAAACTTTCTTTCTGCATTTTTTATATATATTGCAGTGGGAATCATTATGGTTGATGTCGTGGTGATTATCATTTTGGGAAATACGCTATGCAGAAAGTAACAACTTAAGTTTAAGGAGGTAGTTATGGCTTTTGATTTTAAGAAAGAATATAAAGAGTTTTATATGCCTAAAAATAAACCAGCGATTGTAACAGTCCCAAAAGCAAATTATATTGCAGTCAGAGGAAAGGGTAATCCAAACGAAGAAGGCGGGGCATATCAGCAGGCAATTAGTGTATTATATGCGGTTGCATATACTTTGAGAATGAGTTACAAGACAGATTATAAAATTGCAGGATTTTTTGAATATGTAGTTCCACCACTTGAAGGATTCTGGTGGCAGGAAAATATACATGGTGTAAATTATGCAGATAAAGATTCATTTAATTGGATTTCAGTTATCCGCCTGCCTGATTTTGTGAATCAAAAAGATTTTGAATGGGCTGTTGAAACAGCAGCTAAAAAGAAAAAAATAGACTGTTCATCGGCAGAGTTTTTGACTATTAATGAGGGATTGTGTGTTCAAATAATGCACTTGGGGGCATTTGATGATGAACCTGCAACTGTTGCACTTATGGATGCTTATTTGGAGCAGAATGGATATGTTAATGATATGAATATGGAAAGATTACATCATGAAATATATCTGTCTGATGCAAGAAAGGTTGCCCCAGAAAAATGGAAAACGGTCATTAGGCATCCTATAAAGAAATTGTAAACTTCCAGTTTTGTTGATAAAAAAATGAAGACGATAATGAAAGCATTTGTCAGGGATGGCAGGTGCTTTTTTTGTGCCCGGAGTGATCCGGGTATTTTTGTGCCTTTTTTATGGGACTTAGGGGGTGAGCCGTATGGCAGGGAACAGAATCAGGGGGATCACTGTCGAGATTGGCGGCGATACCACGAAATTGCAGACTGCCCTGAAAGGGGTTAATACGGAGATCAGGAATACGCAGAGCCAGCTGAAAGATGTGGAGAAGCTTCTGAAGCTGGATCCGGGGAATACGGAGCTGATCGCACAGAAGCACAGGCTGCTGGCACAGGCGGTTTCTGAGACCAGGGAGAAGCTAGAAACTTTGAAGACTGCACAGCAGCAGGCGGATGAGGCACTGCGGAACGGAACGATTTCCCAGGATCAGTATGATGCCCTGCAGAGGGAAATCGTTGAGACGGAACAGAGACTACGGAGTCTGGAAGAGCAGGCGAACCAGTCTGCGACTGCTTTGCAGAAAATCGGGGCGACCGGTGAGAAGCTGCAGACAGTTGGAAACAAGATTTCTTCTGTGGGACAGAAGCTGCTTCCAGTGACGGGAGTGGTGACAGGGCTTGGAACGGCGGCGGTGAAAACTGCCGCTGATTTTGACTCTGCAATGAGTAAGGTGGCGGCTGTGTCCGGGGCAACGGGATCTGATTTTGACAGCCTCCGGGACAAGGCCAGGGAGATGGGTGCCAAGACAAAGTTCTCTGCGACTGAGGCGGCAGATGCCATGAATTATATGGCAATGGCCGGATGGAAGACGGAGGATATGCTGTCCGGTATTGAGGGTGTCATGTACCTGGCTGCGGCATCCGGGGAAGATCTGGCAACGACTTCTGATATTGTGACGGATGCGCTGACAGCTTTTGGGCTGACTGCAGCGGATTCGGGACATTTTGCAGATGTGCTGGCGGCTGCTTCCAGTAATGCCAATACCAATGTGTCCATGATGGGCGAGACGTTCAAGTATTGTGCGCCGGTTGCGGGGGCGCTGGGATTTTCGGTTGAGGATACGGCAGAAGCAATCGGTCTGATGGGCAATGCCGGTATCAAGGCTTCCCAGGCCGGTACTTCCATGCGTTCCATCATGACGAACCTGACCGGGGATGTGAAGCTGTCAGGGTATGCGAAGAAGGATAAGATCAGTGTGCAGTATTTTGATGTGGAGACAGCGGAACTGAAACTGGCAGAGATGTATGTGACGGGGTATAAGGCGAAGCTGAAAAAGGATACCAGTTATAAGGGATTGTGGACGGTTAGTTTTACGTTGAAGGAGATGTAGGGAGATGGTATAATGGGAGCATCAAATCGGAATTTATAAAGGAGAATATTGATGAAACTATTTTTATGTTCGCATTTTTCAAGTGTAGGAAGTCTGATAAAGGAAGAAATTGAAAATAAGAAAGTCGCATTTATTCCAACAGCTTCGCTGCGTGAAGGCTACACCGGTTATGTCGGCTCGGCTCGAAAATTATTCAAAAAGTTGGGAGCAATCGTAACTGAAATTGATATTTCAACGGAGGCTTATTCAACGATACAGTCTGTTTTTGAAGATGCAGATGTGATATATTTTACCGGCGGAAATTCTTTTTTTCTTATGGACCGACTCCGTAAAACGGGAACTGATGGGCTGCTGAAAAAGGAATTGGCAAATGGAAAATTGATGATCGGCGAGTCGGCAGGCGCAATTATATGCGCTCCAAGCATCCAATATATCCAGCAAATGGATGAAAAGCCGGAGGACTACTCACAAGAAGATGATGCAGGGCTTGATTTGATTGATTTCTATGTTCTTCCGCATTATCTTACAGCACCATTTAAGAAAGTTACCGAGAAAATAATGACTGAGTTTTCGGATTTGAATCTATGCCCAATTAACAACCGTCAGGGAATTGTAATTGACGGTGAAGGTTCAAAGGTTATTTGCAAAGACTAATTTGAAAATTCCAGTTGTGCGCCCAGCTAAGGGTGTGTAGTCAAGCCGGTGGGATTCCGG
>NZ_JANFYP010000013.1:0-106040 GCF_024460535.1 Blautia sp. MSK.18.38
AAGAAAAATATCTATTTTTTGTCTTTTAGGTATTGACTATAACTAGCTGGTCTTTTTTCAAGCGTTAAATTTAAATTTTCCTGTTATACAAACTGGGAGTTGTCCTTATGCCAAGTTTACTTGTCAATCACAAAATAAGCAATCACCATTACCAAAGAAATGGTCAATCCTATATAAAACTCGGGGAATGCTAATCGAATGCTATTCTGTAAACTAACTTCACCAGTGACAGTCAATGTATGCCAGGTGAGGAATTTATATATTTCGGAGACCACAATCCCAATCACGCTTAATGCGCCTAAACTTTTACTAACAACTCGTTTCTTGAAGGGAAACCATACTCCTAAAACAAACAAAATGACAGACACTATTCCAATAGGATTGAGCAGATTTATCAAGCCGGTAATTTCCTGTACACCTTTTAATCCGCCATATTGGTTAAATAACATTGGTAATAAACTGATCAGAAACGCTATTGATAGAATTATTTTCTTTTTCATCCATTCACACTCCTTCGCCAAATCACGATTTTAATGTTTCTATTATACCATAATGATACTATTATAAAAAAGGAAAAAGAGCTCCTTCGAGCTCTTTTGATTCAGTTCTGTAAACTTGAATTTCTGGATGCGTATAATATGCGAAAAAAACTTAACTCCATCTTAAATATAGCGCTGAGTTTCACTGCCATTCTTTAACACCATTTTCACCACACCAAGCAATGCTGCAAACAAAACACCAGCAACCGGCCATACAATCCATGTAATATCCCAGCTCATCGTCCAGAAGCTCCATGCAAGGTAAATCGCTGTAGTCAAGCACCAATATACACCAGAAAACGTGTCAGTCTTTTTCTTAAACAGTTTTTCTTCTTTTGTATATTCGCCTTCCTGAAGAAGGGTATCGTAACTGCTTTTTACCATCCCAACACGAACCAACAGATTCACTCCTATTGCAAGTATGAATAGCAGCAATCCAACGGAAAGGCCGCAACAATAGTCAGATGTTTCCATGGCTCCGGCAATAATTGTCGGAATCACTGCCAGTATACAAAGCACTACCCCAACAGCTGTTCCTCTGATAAAAATCGGTTCATAGGAATCTTTTTTTTCTCGTACTATTCCAGATACACCATACTCTGTTTCAAAGCATTCTTTTTCAAAATGTTCCATATGTGATTCTCGCATTCCATATGTAATAAACAAAAAGACGGCTGCCGCAACCATTCCAAGCAAAAAAACACATCCAAATACTGTTGCCAGAGATTCCGAAACATGAAATACGCCATCTTCTGCCATTGTCACAAGAACAATCAATAATATTGGACTTGAGATACACATACTTGTTGCGTTTGCCACTACTTTGGATCCATTTCTTTTCATGTCAAGAAATTCATTTGCATTCTCCATAGTTACTTTTTTCAACGGTTCTGCATAGCTTTCAGTACTTTCGTGATAGGTGATATTTTCTGCTTTCATTTCATCTTTTAATAGGTAATCTGTACTAACACAAAATAGCTCCGACATCTGTAAAATTCTTTGCAAATCTGGAACAGCTCCTGCACTTTCCCACTTAGATACTGCCTGTCTGGATACGCCCAACTGATTGGCTAGTTCTTCCTGTGACCATCCATTCTTTTTTCTTTCTTCTGTAATCTTATCAGCTAAAATCATTTTTTTCTCCTTTTGCAGATTTTATGAGCTCAATATAACAGTTTTGCTGTTTGCATTCCACCATTTCAGGCTGTAAATCTGTCAACCAGCAGTTGCAAATCACAAAAGAACTCTATGAATTCCGATTTTCCAACAATACAAGCAGGAAATTATTTATCATCTGTATTGTTTTCCTTTTTCTTATGAGTCGAACCCAAGCAAAGAAATGAAGAACCAAGACATAACCATACTATAGCCATAGAACTTTCATTTCCACTCGTAAAGCCAATAGCTGACGCTATGAAAAACAGAACTGATGCAATGTAAAATAAGATTGATTTGTTTATCCCTTTTTTCATAAATAAGCATCTCCTGCAAACAAGAATTTATCTAACTGTTTTATGAATTAAAATCTACTGATTGTAATGATACAACACTTCTTTTCCATGCCTTTCAGCATACTCAATTTCTTTTTTCACAGATGTTCCAATATAACCATCCATATTTACAACATATATTCCATCACTTAAATCTATTTTTCTGTAATGAGCATCTGCAAGTTTTAAAAGTTCATCTTCAGTTGGAACAATATTATCTTCACAATAAACACATTGTAATATATTATATCCTTTGCTTATTTCAAGGTCATAAGCAATTTTTTTCATATCTTCGGCAAATTTCATGCTTCCACAAATTGTATAAGTTTTCACCCAATCACCTCATCAAATTCCGATTTCACGATATCATTTCTAATACAGATTTTACCGTATTTTTTAGATTCAGTCCATCTTTTAATCCCAGTCGGTAGAAAAACTCTTCTGTATCTGCTCCACTACTGAAAATTACGTTACAGTATTCCGTAATCACTTCTTCCTGTTCTGGGGATAACGTTTCCAGTAATTCCTGGTATTTCTTATCAATCTCACTTACCGGCTCTTTATCCTGATTTAACTTCCATTCTGAATATGCCTTTCCCATATGCTCTGTAATTGTCAGATTCACAAATTCCTGCACTTCCTCTTGTATGGTACTCGTAGATTCCTGCTTTTCTTTCTTTTTATCATTTGATTTTTCAAGTGTCGTGTCATCAATATAACGGATAATTTCTCGAATATTTGACTTCATTGACTGCAGATATCCTTTCATCAGCACAACTACTTTTCTAGTATCCGATTCTTCGGTTTCTTTTTCCAGCATATAAAACTCTTCCAGCTCTTTCAGTAGATCTATCCCTGATTTCATCTGAAATTCTACATCCAGTAAATCGTCCATCACTTTATATAATTCTTCCATCATCTATTTTTGCCTTTCTATGTATAGCATACTCAAAAGTTTTCCACCATCATCCCAGGATAAAATCCTGTAATCCACATTTCACAACTTCAATCACTGCAACGATCCCCATACCTATATGTGGGAGTAGAACAAACACTACTGTCGTAATAATCGCTGATTTCATTGTCCAGTCCGTACTGATTCCAAACCCAATGCTCAAGACTTCTGTCACAACAGATATGCCGGCTATCAGATAGCAGAATCCAACGGATAATCCAACCAGGAACACCAGCACAATATTCACCGCTGCAAGTACCAGCCAAACAGGAGCTGCAATAATTCGAAATGGCAGTTTTATCAAAAATCTCAACATACTTCTTTCTCCTCACTTTGTGCCCAGTGGGCACAAGGTTATTTTACCATATCTACCGGATATGACTATCTCTTTTTAAACTTCGTGCCCAGTGGGCACAAAGTTCTTACCCGTCAGGAATATCCTTGCCCCAGTACATGTCATGTCGAACTTCAGCATCATAAAACTGATTGATCGTTGCTGGAGCATTATACAACACCGTCAACATATACTGCCGGATATTCTTCACTTTGCTTGTACTCCTGTCAAGACTGAAAAACACATACTGGATGTGTTCATACCCGACTTTGAGCAAACGGCTCTTGACCACTTGTGTAGGCACAGCTTCCCCATTGATCTGTTGATATGGCTTTGTCGAACATATTGCATCCAGCATCAGCTCTACCAGCTCTTCTACTTGTCCAGTTCCATAGCTCTGACAAAGAATCGCATATTCGATATTGTCATGGATTAACTGTCGATACTCATTTCTCTCCTGTATCCTATCTTTCCCTCTCTCTTGTTCAGATAGATATTGATAAGATTCATTCTCGTTAAATTCAGTATAATTATATTCAGTATTATTACAGTTTGTTTTTGAAACTTCTTGAAGTTTGTTTTCTAAACTTCTTGAAGTTTGTTTTTCAAACTCCTTGAAGTTTGTTTTTGAAACTTCTTGAAGTTTATTTTTCAAACTTCCTGAAGTTTGTTTTTCAAACTTCTGTGTATTTACGGGCTTTTCCGGCTCTTTTTTCGCATATTCTTCTATTTCTGTCTCTGTATTTTCTTTTCTCTCTGCTACATTTTCCGGTGTTTCTTCCGAATCAAAGATTGCTGGCTCATCTGGATATTCTGTCAGGCTGAAATTTTTCACGTAAATAACATTTGTTTTTCCGAGTCCGATTCGCCTCTTCTCAATCAATCCAATCCCTTTTTCCTGATCCAGCTCTTTCAGACAATTCACAGCCTTATTCCTGCCACAGTTAAGCATTTCCATAATCTCTTCCACCGAAAAGAAAATATATGCCCTGTCCTCTTCATCAAACCACCGGTTCTTGATGGACAGCGACATCCGATCTAACATCAGTCCGTACAGCACCTTTGCTTCACAGGAGAGATTTTTAAAATATTCACTTGTAAACAGCAGTTTGGGAATACGATAAAAACTGTACATATCGCATTCCATTCCTTGAAAATAATGGAATGTTGCTCTTATACTCATGACACATCCCTCCCTTCGTACTTATCAATGATTCTGATTGCTCCATTCCTCCAAAAGCTGACATATAACAGTCCGTATCTTCTGTTCATCATATTCTGGAGGAAAATACTTCTTAATTTCATCCTGTTTTAATGTTACCGTTGTTTTCTTTTTACGCTCTCCTATAATCAGGAGCCGCACAATCTCTTTTGTCAGCGTTTTTTCTTCTCGATGTTGCCTTATTTTTTTTGCCTGTTCCAGGCTTGGATATTTTCCGGTACTCTTATGCACTTCTTCCACCATCTCCTGTTCTGGAACCGTAAGATAGGAAAGCTCTACACCTACCTGCAATCCGATCACATCACGATCTACTGCGTTTAATAGGTCATTCATCAGATAAGTAAGCCGGATATAGCGATACACCTGCCTTGCACTGTCATTTGCGTTCTTTCCAATGTCTTTCGCACTGATACCGCCTGATGTTCCCTGATGATTCATTGCTTCCATCTTCATACGGTAAGCAAATGCCTTTTCACTTGGGAGTATATTAGGTCTCTGCAGATTGCTGTCTACCATCGCACGAACAGCTGTATCTTGATCCATATTTCTGATAATAACTGGAACCTCTTTAAGACCAGCAAGTTGTGCCGCATGTCTCCTTCTGTGACCGGCGATGATTTCATATTCACCATCACCCAGCGGTCTGACCAGTAATGCTGTAAGGATTCCCTCTTCTTTCACACTTTCCACCAGTTCCGCCATTGCCTCATCATCATTTACTTGAAATGGATGGTTCTCGAAAGAATGTAAATGCTCAAGTGAAACCTGCTGGATATCATTCGTTTCTTCTCCTCCGCCAAGTAATTCATCATAAGATGTCAGTTTTATCTTCGATGCACTTCTACCTTTCATCCAAAAGCACCTCCTGTGTCATCTGCCAATATGCAGCCGCTACTTTTCCTTTTGGATCATGCTCAAATATGCTGATCCCTTCTGCACTGATCTCAGCTGCTCGTACTGAAAACGGAATACTCTGTGGAAAAATCTTAATCTGGTTTCCATATGTATCAAAAATCAGATCAGATATATCTCTTGCATAGTTCGTTCGGTTATCCACCATTGTGATCAATATGCCGCCAATTTTCAGTTGTTTGTTAAGCTGTCTTCGCACCTTTCCTATCGTCCGTATCAGCTGTTCCAGACCCTTTACAGGAAGATAAGCCGCCTGCACAGGTATGATCACTGCATCGACACTGGCAAGTGCATTGATCGTCAGCATTCCAAGTGATGGCATACAGTCAATCAATATATAGTCGTATTCGTCTCTCATTCTTTCTATATATTGTTTTAAGACAAGTTCTCTGCTCATAATATTTACAAGTGAAACTTCCATTCCAGAGAGTTCGATGTTTGCCGGAATCAGATCAATTCCTTCCTGGTGATGCAAAATTCCCAGTGTTTTTTCAAATGGTTCATCTTCTACAATCTTTGTCAGAATTGTAGCCAGTGTGATCGGTAATTCATCTGGGTTATGATACCCAAGGCTTGCTGTCATACTTCCCTGCGGATCATTGTCAATCACAAGGACTTTCTTCTCTGCTTTTGCCAGTCCGACTGCCAGATTCACGCAACTTGTTGTCTTTCCAACCCCGCCTTTTTGTGAACACAATGCCAGCACTTTACAATCCTTCATTACTTTCTCTTCCATCCTTTTTATCCTCCCATAAATAACTTGAACCCTTCAGCATCCATAATGCTGCTTCCAAAAATGCAAGATACCGTTCTGTCATACTATCAAGAGCCGGTTCTGAAATAACTGGTTTTTCAGACTTCAAATCTTTTGCCACATCCTCCAAAACCAAATTCATTTCCTTCATTTCTGACCGGATAATCTCAACCGTTTCTTTCTTACCAACAACACATACATGATTGTAGATACATGACCGGACAATATAATCCTGCTTTTTCATTCCACTCACTTTCACACGTTCTTCAATCGTTGCTTTTTCATAAGAATTCACCCGAAAAGAAATGGTCGTTGTGTTGTGTTTTCCATGTCTGTCACCAGCCATCGCTTATTCCTCCTCTTCCTCATGCTTCTTATCCAGCAAACCTGCTAATTTACTCTGCGTAGACGGATACAGATGCGAATAGGTATTCAACGTGGTTTCCACCTTTTCATGTCCAAGGCGTTCTGCAATCTCCAATGGAGCCACTCCCATATCCACCAGCATACTGGCATGAGAATGGCGGAGATCATGCAAACGAATCCTTTTTACACCTGATTTTTCAATTCCAGCCGCCATACAATGCTCCATATGGGATTTTGTAAAGTGAAACAAACGCTCATTTTTCATAATTCCGTACAGATGGCTGCAATACTCTCGGAACTCATCCGTCAGGAAATCTGGCATGGTTATAATCCTGATACTTTTCGGTGTTTTCGGCTGTGTTATCACATCTTTTCCTTTTAATCGCTGATAAGATTTCGTAATGGAGATGGTCTTCTCCTCAAGATTGATGTCGTCATAAGTAAGGGCAAGCAATTCACCGATGCGCATTCCGGTCCAGTACAACAGAAGAAACGCCATTCTTGTCTCCGGTTTATCACTTACTGTCTCCAGAAAATCATTGAACTCTTCCTGCATCCAAAAGTCCTTCGGTTCTCCTTTGCTCTTGCCTATCGCTCCTGCCTTCCTGCAGGGATTATCCTGCAGGTTATAATATCGGATAGCATAGTTGAAGATTGCAGTCAGCTGACAGTTGATTGTTTTCAAATACGTCTGCGAATAGCCTTTTCCATTCTTATCCTTATACATCAACAACTCATTTTGCCATGCACGTACATCTGCCACCGTAATCTCACTAAGAATCTTTTTCTCAAAATACGGTCTGATCTTCAAGTCAATGATGTAACGCTTTGTATACATGGTGTGTTCCCGAAGTCTGACATCCATATCCTTATAGTAGATTTCCAGGAAGTTCCCAAATTCTATATCCACACCTTGGCTCTGTTGCTGAAGGAAGTCTCGCTCCCACTCTTTTGCTTCACCTTTGGTTCGGAATCCTCGCTTTTGTTTTCTCTTTTGGTTGCCCTGCCAGTCTTTATAATAGACCTGAACTTTCCAGTTCTTTCCTTCTTTGTAAACACCCATTGCTAATCCTCAACCTTCATTCCATAAATCTTTTCTGCCAAAAATTTGGTAGAGATTTTTCCAGCTACTACAATATAGCCTTTTGCTTTCAACTCCTTGTTGTACTCTCGCATCAAATTGTAAGCATACGCTTTAGAAACACCAAGAATTGCACACACATCATCCACATCCATATACATTTTTTCCTGCACTATACTCATATCGCTTTATCCTCCTTCAAATACTGCTCAACGTGTTCCAGACCATAGATCTTGTCCTCTACATAACGGGTTGGTACCCGACCGAGAATCACATAATAGTTCTTACTTGCCAGATCGGCGTTCATTCTTTCCACCACCCGGTAAGCAAAAGAAACTGATAACTCAAAGAGTTCGGCAATGTCTTCCACTGATAAATACATTTTTCTTTTACGCATGAAACCATTCCTTTCCTTCTTCCTGAGGAATCTCACAAGTATCTTCCACTCCATAGAAACGCTTCACAAAATACTTTGTCGGAACTTTTCCTCTAAGCGTCAGATATCCCTGGTCTTCCAGCTCCTTGTTCAGATTTCCAATGATCTCATAAGCCGATGTCTGTTTTACCTCCAGAAGTTCACATATATCGGCTGCCTTTAAAAATAATTTGTTCTGCATAATCAGTACCTCCTGTGTCTTGAATATTTATCTCTTCATATACTCTGTACTGGCAGATACAAAATCGGACATCATTTTCCGAAATTTTGCAAATTATTTTAATTTCACAGTTTCCATATCTGTTATCGCTGAACCATGGAGTTAATATCATTGAAAAAAGGGTATAAAAAAACAGTCTGCCCTGACGGAAAATATTTCCATCAAAACAAACTGTTCTTCATATTCACACTAATTATATTTTCTGAGCATAGCTACTTTTTGCGAAAATCTCAAATAATTCCGGAATGAAAACAACGAAAAAAAATATTTTTTAACTCCATTTGCACTCCACTGGAACATCCAGACAGCCCGCAAAGCCTTTATTTATAGGCTTTTTCGCAATTTAGTCCGCTACTCAAACTCAATCGTTCCAGGCGGCTTACTAGTAAGATCATAGAATACGCGGTTTACGCCCTTAACTTCATTAATAATACGGTTCATCACCTTATTAAGTACTGCATAAGGAATCTCAGCAGACTCCGCAGTCATGAAGTCAATAGTCTTAACGGCGCGGAGCGCCACTGCATAATCGTATGTTCTAAAGTCTCCCATTACACCTACGCTTCGCATATTTGTAAGGGCTGCAAAGTACTGGTTCGGCATCCAGGACGGATCTTCTCCGTGTTCTTTTTTGTAGTCGGCGGCTGCATTGTCGACTTCTTCACGGTAGATGTAGTCTGCATCCTGTACGATGCGTACTTTTTCCTCGGTGACTTCACCGATGATACGGATTCCAAGTCCCGGGCCCGGGAATGGCTGACGGAATACCAGTCTTTCCGGAATTCCAAGTTCAAGGCCAGCTTTACGGACCTCATCTTTGAACAGATCACGAAGCGGCTCAATGATTTCTTTGAAATCAACGAAATCCGGAAGACCTCCTACGTTGTGATGGGATTTGATCACTGCGGATTCTCCACCGAGACCGCTCTCTACAACGTCCGGATAAATGGTTCCCTGTGCAAGGAAATCTACAGCACCGATCTTCTTGGCTTCCTCCTCGAAGATACGGATAAATTCCTCACCGATGATCTTACGCTTCGCTTCAGGCTCTGTAACACCGGCGAGCTTGTCGTAATATCTCTGCTGTGCGTTCACGCGGATAAAGTTCAGGTCAAACTGACCATTCGGTCCGAATACACCTTCAACCTCATCACCTTCATCCTTACGAAGAAGGCCATGATCTACAAATACGCAGGTAAGCTGCTTGCCGATCGCTCTGGAAAGAAGTCCTGCTGCCACGGAGGAATCTACACCACCTGACAGGGCAAGGAGAACTTTTCCATCACCGACTTTCTCGCGGATCTCTTTGATCGTATGTTCAACAAAGGCATCCATCTTCCAGTCTCCGGCACATTCGCAGACACCAAGTACGAAGTTGGACAGCATTGTCTTTCCTTCTACTGTGTGCAGTACTTCCGGATGGAACTGGATCGCATACAGTTTCTTCTCTTCATTCTGTGCAGTTGCTACCGGACAGTCTGCAGTATGTGCAGCGATCTCAAATCCCGGTGCAGTCTGGGAAATATAGTCTGTATGGCTCATCCAGCAGATTGTTTTGTCGGATACATTTTTGAAGATCCTGGAATCTTTCTTATCGATGAGAAGCTCTGTCTTACCGTATTCGCTGACATCTGCCTTCTCAACTTTTCCGCCAAGGACATGCATCATAAGCTGTGCTCCATAGCAAAGTCCAAGTACCGGAATACCAAGCTCAAATAATTCCTTCTGGTAAGTCGGTGAATCTGCCTCATAGCAGCTGTTTGGTCCGCCGGTAAGGATGATTCCCTTAGGATTCATCGCTTTAATCTTCTCAAGATCTGTCTTGTAAGAATAAATTTCGCAATATACATTGCATTCTCTGACACGTCTTGCAACCAGCTGATTGTACTGACCGCCAAAATCAATGACAATAACTAATTCTCTTTTCAAGGCTTTCCTCCTGTTATTTATAACATCTTTAGAATCTGTTACTCATTATAAATGAGTACATGCACTTTTACAATGCTAATTTTATCTCCCGCCGGAATTTTTATTTTCCGGAAAAATTTTTTACTGCTTTTTTGCCTGCTCATCCCAGTAAGCGCAGTCATTTCTTCCAATTACCTCCGATGTAAACGGAGTACCGTCATTCTTCTTATAATGTCTAGTCGCCCGGAAAACATATTTCGCACCGACATAAACGATCGGTACGTTGAAAAATACGATCAGAATATTTCCAAGATCAGAAAATGCCCAGAGATTTCCAAGCTCCAGTCCTGCGATATTACAGAGGATACCAAATGCGGCAACAAAAAGACCGATACAGCGTACAAAATTAATACATATCTTATCCTTGCGGATACGGTTTGCCGCGATCTCGGAAAAGCTGATCATTCCAAGCAGACAGGTAAATGCAAACAGGCAGAAACATAAGGTTACAAGAAATGTAACGATCCCGTTCATTGCAGTTCCCGGAGTCAGCACAGCAATGGACTCCGTATATTTTGGAAGTTTATCAAGAGCCTGCCAGCTTTCCGCATCTGCTCCCGTCCAGCAATGTGCCATAACTACCACAAATCCGGTAAGTGTGCAGATCACAATGGTATCAAGAAAAACTCCCAGAGAAGCGATCACACCCTGCTCACATGGATGCTTTGCGTCAGCTGCTGCCGCTGACATGGTGATCGTTCCCTGACCAGCCTCATTGGACATCAGGCCTCGTTTTACGCCCTGTGCAAGAACCGTTCCAAAAACACCTCCAAAAAATGCATCCGGCTTAAAGGCTCCTGCAAACACGCTTCCGAAGAAATACGGAATACGGGTAAAATTCAATATGATAAGAAGTAACACTACTACCATATAGAGCACCGCCATCACCGGCACCATCATATCTGTCCATTTGGATACTTTTTTGATTCCGCCAAATGCGATAACTGCTGTGAGGATTACGATCAGCGTACCTACTATATAATAGAAGGCTGATCCGCTTGGGATGGTTTTTCCGGTTACGATCTCTGCCATGCGTCCTACTGATGAAACAACGTTAAAGCCCTGTGCCGGCAAACAGCAAAGCGCATACAGAATATACAATACCGAAAGAAAAACGCCGATCCATACCTTATTTCCAAGAAGCTTTCTCCCATAAAAAGGAAGACCTCCTACGAACTCATCGTCCTTCTTCTCCTTGAAAATCTGAGCAAGGACACCCTCCATGTATGCAACTGCCATCCCGAAAAACGCAGATATCCACATCCAGAACAGGGCCCCCGGTCCACCCACTGCAATAGCACCTGTTACGCCCAGGATATTTCCCGGTCCTACACGCATAGCTGAACTCAGAAAAAACGATGCAAGCGGCGAAATTCCTGTTTCCACAACACGTTTCTCCGTCATGGTCCTGATTCCTTTTTTAAAGTAAGTCACCTGCATAAAACCGATCCTGAAACTGAAAAAAATCCCGGACCCAAGAAGTAATATGATCGCAAAGGATATATTTCCCAGAATCGGGATACTGCTGTACCAGTCAAAATTCGTGGGGAACTCCCACAGAAAATCAGACAGTGGACCGATAAAGCTGAACACTCCATTGATCGCCTCAAACACTTTCTCCATAGCCATCTCCTCCCTTTTCATCTGAATACCTCAGAATTGAACCATCTTTCCGGATATCACATTTTCCGCTGGACATAAAATATAGATATATTCATTTATACCCCTCCGAAAAATTTCCGCACCTGTTCATATAACATGTGTACCACATCCATCCTCGTTCATTTCCCCTCCGGATTTTTATGCTATGGTTTATTATACCGTATCGGCTTAAAAAAGTCTTATTTATTTTCACTATTTTTGTACAAATTTCAGAATTTTCTATTCTTACAAGCCCCACCGACTGCTATTGCTTTTCGCCCCGCAGGGGACTTACTTGATCCGAGTCAAGCGGATATTCGCAATCCGCTTCGCTACGCGGCTCTACACCGAATAACTTTTTCGCAGTTTATCAGACTTTATAAGATATTTAGACTTTCCTCACAAATTTTTAAAACGCTTCTCACAGTTCCATCACATTTTGACGGTATATTATTAATCAAATAAAGCACAAAGCTTTTTCATCTTATAGATCATTACTTATTTTTCTTTTCATACTCTGCCGGGTCCCTTCCAAGACCCGGCCCTCCTTTTTATCTTCTTACAAACTCCCATAGTATACCATCCTTTCTTTATTCAAAAGGATCTATACCTATAATCATGGTGTCTATATTAGACATTCTGATTCTATCTGATGATCGACATTTTCATCTCGGTCCATTTACTCCGCATTACTTCACGCCCAGATATCCTTATCCCCTCTTAAAACCCACATAAACACAACAAAAAAACACCGTCCCCGCAGCTCTATATCTGCAAAAACAGTGCCTTTAGTGCGTCTTCAGGGGTTCGAACCCTGGACACCCTGATTAAGAGTCAGGTGCTCTACCAACTGAGCTAAAGACGCTTATTTAATTATTTGTCTTTCGTTTTTTGTTTCGTTCGTTCCTCAAGACATGTTGTATTATACGTTATGATTTGAAGAAAGTCAACACCTTTTTTTAATTTTTTTTATTTTTTTCTTTTTTATTTTTTATATCTTCATTTGATGCAATTTTGTTCAGTGATTTTTCTATTTCTGACAGCGAATTTCTGATCTGAAATGCCTGTCTTTTGACGCCGCGTTTTACACTGTTGAGATTTCGACGGAATGAGTTAGATTTTCTTTTTTTCAAACCTTATCTTCCCCTCTTTCTTTATACAGATCAGGCAGCTTCTCCTGCAGATTCATTCATATATTCCTGCCTGACGCTCCCTCTTATTTATTATATGAAAACAGGCCGATCTGTTTACAGATCAGCCCGATAAAACAACCTTCTATATTAATGCAGAATATCTATGCGCCAGATAAGCTTTGATATCAGATACCTTCTGAAAACCACTTAACCTTACCTCTTCTATTTTTGTCTGATCACCATCTTACAGATCGGATTGCCCATGGAAGAAAACTTCTCCTCATACTCCGTCATCACATTTCCCTTCACCAGCTCCTCATCATGATGAAGATCAAACGTACAAACCTCCAGGTTCCAGTCAGACTCCTTCACCTCTTCCAGGGAAAATTCAAACAATCCACGGTTATCTGTCTTAAATTCCACAGTACCCTCTTTTTTCAGGACCTGCTCATACCTCTTCAAAAACTCCCTGGAAGTCAGTCTTCTCTTGGCATGACGGGCCTTCGGCCACGGATCGGAAAAATTCAGATAAATCCCATCAACCTCATCCTTCTCAAAAATCTCCGGCAAAAGCCTTGCATCCACACGGATGAACACCAGATTTGAAAACTTCTCCCCGGCCTCCTCAAGCTCCTCCCTCTTCTGAAGTGCCCGAAGCAGCACACTGTCATACATCTCGATCCCAACATAATTCCTCTCAGGATGCAGCCGCGCCATATCCATCAGGAAACGCCCTTTTCCCATACCAACCTCAAGAAAAAGCGGTCTCTTCTCCCCAAAAACACTCGACCATTCCCCTTTAAACTTCTCCGGTTCATCAATCACCCAGTCACACTCCAAAATCGCATCCTTCGCCCCGGGAATATTACGTAATCTCATAAATAACCTCCAAATTAATCTTCCTATAATATACAAATCAAATAACTACCTCTCGCAGCCAGCAAAAGCAGTCTATAACAATTCCCCAAACCAATGAAACCACTATAATACATCCGCCACCAGCCACACAAACCAGAATACCTGCACAAATCCAAAAAAATCATCATTCCTCTTCCAGAATATCCGATAAAACACCCTGTACAATGCATCCCAATATTCAACTATACATGTAACCCCCACCCCGCCGCAAGCAAAAAATAAAAAAAATCCTCAACCAAGCAACAGCAACGCGCCTCGCCGTCCACCCCCAACACCATCCGCATCCATATACACATCCCCTCAAACAGGCGACAGCAACGCGCCTCGCCGTCCACATCCAGCACCATCCGCATCCACACACATCGGCTCAACCTCACACATCCAACACAGCAGCATACATACACAAGTCAACAACCTCACACCACCACAACCAAGAACTCCTAAAAAAAAGCCCGAGGGGTGTGCAGAGGGGCCATGGCTTTATGGCCCCTTTGCGGTTTTCCTCTTTTCCCACAAAAACCCCAAAAAATATCTTTTTACCCACATTTCCCTCAAAAGTTTGCAGAAAAATTAACAAAATTTTAGTTGTTTTTACCATAAAAAAGGTGTATCATATAAAAATCAATTATAAACAATAAACAAACAAGGAGGGCGCTATGGAACAAATCCTAAATAAGCTTTCGGAAATCGAAGCTACAGCCAATGCCATCATGCAGGACGCTGCGCGACAGAAACAGGCTCTCTCGGAAGAAGCAGAAAAACAGACGAAGGAATTCGACGCTTCACTTGAAAAAGAAACCAGCGACGAGATCCGAAAGATCCGTGAAGATCTGGCCCGCGAGAAAGACGCCCGGATCAATGAGCTTCGTGCAGAAACCGAAGACCAGCTATCCAGGCTGGATGCCTATTACGAAGCCCATCACGAAAGTCTTTGCAGTGAGCTGTTTCAGAAAATAACAGGCATTACCGAAACCTGAAGGGAAAGGAAGTGATTCAATGGGCTCTGTCCTCTCATACAGCGGACTCTCCACCAAGATCCGCGCCATGCAGAGCAGGCTTGTGACAGATGAGCAGCTGGAAGAAATCGTTCAGCTTCCCAATGTCCCCCAGGTAACAGCCTACCTGAAACGGACTCCGGAATATCAGAATATCTGGTCCGGTCTCGATGAAAATGATCTTCACCGCGGACAGATAGAAAAACTCCTGAAGAAATCCATCTTCCTGAATTTTTCAAGGCTTTACCACTTTGCAAATCAGGAACAGCGAACGTTCCTGTCACTTTACTCGAAGCGTTATGAGATCCGCGTCCTGAAAGAAATCATGACGAATCTCTTTGACCACCGGGACACCGATCCCGTAGATATTTCTCCCTACCGCGATTTTTTCAGACATCATTCCAAGCTGGACATTGACAGGCTTACCGCCTGCACCAATATGGATGAATTCATTGCGGCACTGAAGGGAAATGATTTTTTTATTCCGCTGTCTCAGGTCAACGAACGTGGAAATGCCACGCTTTTTGACTTCGGCATGGCACTTGACCTTTCGTATTTTTCACAGATCTGGAATGTGCGGAAGAAGCTTTTCAAAGGTAACGATCTGAAACAGATCACCAAGGCTTACGGTGAAAAATTCGATATGCTGAACCTGCAGTTCATCCAGCGCTCCAAACGCTGCTTTCAGATGGAACCGGCTGCTATTTACGCATTGCTGGTCCCCATGAACTACAAGCTCCGCAAAGAGGAGATCACCACCCTTGTGGAGGCCCCTACACCAGAAGAGTTCCGTCGTATCTTCAATGGAACTTATTATGGTAAGAAATACGAACAGCTGACCGTCGCCAGTCTGGAAGAATTTTATAACTATATTCTTCGCAGCATACTGGAACAGGAAGCACGCAAGGATCCCTATTCCGTAGCAGTCATCTATTCCTATTTATATCACAAAGAACATGAAGTCAACCGTCTGACCATTGCCCTTGAATGCGTGCGCTATGGCGTGGACCCAGAACAATCCCTGCGTTATATACGCAACGGTTAATAACCAGGAGGTAGCAACGTGATTGAAAAAATGAATTTTCTAAGCATCACCGGTCCCAAGGCAGATATCGACCGGGTTGTAAACACCTACCTGTGCAAGTACGAGATCCATCTGGAAAACGCTCTCTCAGAGCTGACCACAGTAGAAAGTCTGACGCCTTTCCTGGATGTCAACCCCTACAGAGATGCCTTAAATTCCATCAATACCATTTATGAGGAGCTGAAAACTCCTCCGTCCACTTCCAACAGAAGCCCGGGTATTGAAACAGCACTTTCCACAGTAAAGGAGATCCGCTCCCAGGCGGATCAGCTCCAGAAGGAACAGTCCGAACTGGAAGAAAAATGTTCCTCTCTGGAAGAGTCACTGCGGATCATACGTCCCTTCCGAAATATTGATTATGATATTTCATCCATACTTCATCTGAAGTATATCCATTTTCATTTCGGACGTATCGAGAAACAGTATTATGAGAAATTCAAGAAATATATTTACGACAATCTGAACACGATCTTCCTTAAATGCGATGAAGATGACCAATACGTCTGGGGCGTTTACTTCGTACCGAAGCATGATGCGCACAAAATTGATGCCGCCTACTCTTCTATGCACTTTGAAAAGATCTTTGTGCCGGATAATTATACCGGAACTGCCCAGCAGGCATTTTCAAGCGTAAGCAAACAATACGAGGATGCCCTGAAGCATCTGGAAGCACAGAAACAGAAATACCAGAGATTTCTTGCGGATCAGGCAGAAACCATCGTTACCGCCAGAAACACACTTCTTCAGTTTTCCAGAAATTTCGATGTCCGGAAAGCGGCTGCCTGCACCGGAAAGCATGAGAATTTCTATATTCTCTGCGGATGGATGACAGAAGCCGACACCAGAGCTTTTCAAGCCGATATCTCATCCGACGAAAAAATCTTCTGCCTGGTAGACGGAGAAGATACCAATACGCCGGAACACGACCAGAACCATCAGCCGCCGACCAAGCTGAAAAACCCGAAGCTTTTCAAGCCCTTTGAAATGTATGTAAAAATGTACGGACTTCCCGCCTATGGCGAGATGGACCCCACCTGGTTTGTTGCCATCACCTACTCCTTTATTTTCGGAGCCATGTTCGGTGATGCAGGACAGGGACTCCTGCTCTTTATCGGAGGATTGCTCCTGTACAAGCTGAAGCATATCGATCTTGCCGGAATCATCAGCTGCGCCGGAGTCTTTTCCACATTTTTCGGTCTGATGTTCGGAAGTATCTTTGGATTTGAGGATGTCATACCTGCTCTGTGGCTGCGGCCTGTGGACAGTATGACGACCATACCTTTTATCGGAAAACTGAATACCGTATTTATCGTTGCCATCGGCTTCGGCATGGGAATCATCCTCCTATGTATGGTTTTCAACATCATCAATTCCTTTAAGACGCATGATGTTGAAAAAACCTGGTTTGACACCAACGCTGTGGCAGGACTTGTATTTTATGGCTCCGCAGTTCTCTGCATCGGACTCTTTGTATCCGGACATGCAGTTCCGGGTGGTGCAGTCCTTGCCATTATGTTTGGTTTACCGCTGCTTCTTATTTTCTTCAAGGAGCCTCTTACAAACCTGGTAGAAAAAAAGGCCGAGGTTATGCCAAAAGAAAAAGGCATGTTTATCGTACAGGGTATCTTTGAACTGTTCGAGGTTATCCTGAGCTACTTTTCCAATACACTCTCCTTCGTGCGTATCGGTGCTTTTGCAGTCAGCCACGCAGCTATGATGGAGGTTGTACTTATGCTTGCAGGCGCAGAAAACGGCAGTCCGAACTGGATCGTCATCATTCTCGGAAACCTGTTCGTATGCGCTATGGAGGGCCTGATCGTAGGTATCCAGGTACTCCGTCTGGAATATTACGAAATGTTCAGCCGTTTTTACAAGGGCAGCGGACGGAAATTCGAGCCGTTCTGCTCAAAAAACAAATAAAATGCCAAAGTCGGAACGCATTCTGATCCGGGCATTCAATTAAACGAATATTAAGGAGGTCATCATCATGACAGTCATTACACAGATCACAATCGCAGTTGCACTTGTACTCAGCATCATTCTTCCATTTGGTTATTATCTTCTCGGCGAAAAAAGCCGCGGCCGCTACAAAACAGCTCTTGGTGTCAACGCCTTTTTCTTCTTCGGGATCATGCTTGTTGCCATTGCAGTAACATTTGCAGGCGGAGCTTCCGTACAGGCTGCTACAGGCGCTGACGCAGGCCTTGCAACAGGTATGGGTTATATCGCAGCAGCACTTGTTACCGGACTTTCCTGTATCGGTGGTGGTATTGCCGTTGCCAGTGCGGCAAGCGCAGCACTTGGAGCAATCAGTGAGGATCAGAGCATCCTTGGTAAATCTCTTATCTTCGTAGGTCTTGCCGAAGGTGTTGCTCTTTATGGACTGATCATCTCCTTCATGATCCTGGGTAAACTTTGATATGAAAATGTATCTGATCAGTGACAATATTGATACTCTGACAGGAATGAGACTGGCCGGTGTAGAGGGTGTGATCGTTCATGAGCACGACGAGCTGAAAGAAGCTCTGGAGCGCACCATCGCAGACAAAGAGATCGGAATCATACTCCTGACCGAAAAATTCGGCCGGGAGTTTCCTGAGATCATTGATGATGTCAAACTTCATCACAAAACACCTCTCATCATTGAAATTCCTGACAGACATGGTACCGGCCGCAGACCTGATTTCATTACATCTTATGTAAATGAGGCCATCGGATTAAAATTATAGGCAGGTGATATTATGACAATTGAAGAGAAGCTTAAACACTTCTATGACACCTCCGTGGACGAAGCACGCCGTCAGGCGGAAAAAGATGTCCAGGAACACAAGGAAGCCCTGGATGCCGCATTGGAGGAACATAAAAAAATGTCTCTGGGAAATGCTGCCAGTTCCCGCAAAGCCGAGATCGCAAACGCAAAGCGTGAGATCAACAAGGCACTTTCCGCAGAGCAGCTTCACATCCGGCGAAACTGGACTGCCAGACAGAGCCGCTTAAAAGAAAAACTTTTTGCAGATGTCCGGGTACAGATCCTGAAATTCATGGAATCTCCCCGCTATGAAGAATATCTTTGTACAAAGATCGAGGAAGCTGTCTGCTTCGCGGAACACGATGAGATCCAGATCTATCTTTCAAAAGAAGATGAACCCCGTCTGAAGTCTCTCACTGTAAAGACCGGTTTCCCGCTGAAGGTTTCCGATGAATCCTTTATCGGCGGGATCAAGGCGATAATCCCTGAAAAAAATATCCTCATCGACAATTCCTTTGAGGAAGGCTATCAGGCAGCTTACAGAGAATTCAAATTTGACGGAGGTCCAGCACATGAGTAAAACAGGTATTATCTACGGTGTTAACGGTCCTGTTATCTACCTCAAGGGCGACACCGGCTTCAAGATCTCCGAGATGGTCTATGTAGGCCCTGAAAAACTGGTTGGAGAAGTCATCGGTCTTAAGAAACATATGACGACCATACAGGTTTTTGAGGAAACTACAGGGCTGAAACCCGGAGAAACTGTTATCGGAACAGGAGACGCTATTTCCGTTCTCCTTGGTCCGGGAATCATCCACAATATTTTTGATGGTATCCAGAGACCTCTGGCAGAGATTGCCCAGGCCTCTGGAAAATATATTTCCCGTGGTGTCAGCGTTGACTCTCTTGACACAGAAAAAAAATGGGAAACCCACATTACCGTAAAGGAAGGTGACGTCATCGGCGCAGGCACGGTTATTGCCGAGACACAGGAAACCGCCTCCATCCTTCACAAATCCATGGTTCCGCCCACGATCACACACGGAACCGTTATCCATGCAGCTCCTGACGGTGCCTATACCGTTCTGGAGCCCATTGTTACCATCCGCCTTGATGACGGAACTGAAAAAGAACTGGCACTTGCCCAGAAATGGCCAATCCGTGTTCCACGGCCGACCTACAAGCGTTTCCCGGCCAGCGTTCCGCTCCTTACCGGTCAGCGAATCCTGGATACCCTTTTCCCTATTGCCAAGGGAGGCACTGCCGCAGTTCCCGGCGGATTCGGAACAGGAAAAACCATGACACAGCACCAGATCGCCAAGTGGTCTGACGCAGATATCATCATCTACATCGGCTGTGGCGAGCGTGGAAACGAGATGACACAGGTTCTTGAGGACTTCAGCAAGCTGATCGACCCGAAATCCGGAAACCTGATGATGGACCGTACCACACTGATCGCCAACACCTCCAACATGCCGGTTGCAGCCCGTGAGGCTTCCATCTACACAGGTGTTACACTTGCGGAATATTACCGTGATATGGGTTATGATGTAGCGATCATGGCAGACTCCACATCCCGATGGGCCGAGGCTCTCCGTGAGCTTTCCGGACGTCTGGAGGAGATGCCTGCAGAGGAAGGCTTCCCTGCATATCTGGCAAGTAAGCTTTCCGCCTTCTATGAGCGCGCGGGAATGATGCAGAACCTGAACGGAACAGAGGGTTCCGTATCCATTATCGGTGCAGTTTCCCCTCAGGGTGGTGATTTCTCCGAGCCGGTCACACAGAATACCAAACGTTTTGTCCGCTGTTTCTGGGGACTGGACAAGGCTCTTGCCTATGCCCGTCACTTCCCTGCCATCCAGTGGCTGACCAGCTACAGCGAATATCTGGAGGACCTGACTCCCTGGTACAGAGAGCATGTCTCCCCGAAATTCGTTTATGACAGAAACCAGATCATGGCTATCCTCAACCAGGAAAGCTCTCTTATGGAGATCGTCAAGCTGATCGGAAGCGATGTTCTTCCGGATGATCAGAAGCTGACGCTGGAGATCGCCAGGGTTATCCGTCTGGGCTTCCTGCAGCAGAACGCTTTTCACCAGGAGGACACCAGTGTTCCTATGGAAAAGCAGTTCCTGATGATGGAAACCATCCTCTATCTCTACGAAAAGTGCCGTGCCCTTGTAAACCGTGGCATGCCGGTTTCCGTGCTGAAGGAGGATAAGATCTTTGAACGTATCATCGCCATCAAATACGAGGTTCCAAATAAAGAGCCGGAGCGTTTTGATGAATATCATAAAGATATCGACCGCTTCTACGACAATGTACTGGAAAGAAACGGTTAAAGGAGGGATCAGTTTATGGCAATCGAATATCTTGGCCTGAGTGAAATAAACGGCCCTCTTGTTGTCCTTGAGGGTGTAAAAAACGCATCTTACGAGGAGATCGTGGAATTCCACATGGAGGACGGCACTCAAAAGATCGGCCGTATCGTGGAAATCTATGAGGACAAGGCCGTTATCCAGGTTTTTGAGGGAACTGACAATATGTCCCTCGGCAATACACACACACGTCTTACCGGACATCCTATGGAAATCGGGCTTTCTCCTGAGATCCTGGGACGTACCTTTAACGGTATCGGCCAGCCCATTGACGGGCTTGGCGAGATCACACCGGAGGTCAGCCTGAACATTAACGGGCTTCCGCTGAATCCGGTAACACGTGAATATCCACGAAACTATATCAACACCGGTATCTCCGCTATTGACGGACTGACCACACTGATCCGCGGCCAGAAGCTGCCGATCTTTTCCGGTAACGGTCTTCCACATGATAAGCTGGCTGCACAGATTGTTCAGCAGGCTTCCCTGGGAGCAGACTCCGATGAAAAATTCGCCATTGTTTTTGCGGCAATGGGTGTGAAATACGACGTAGCGGAATTCTTCCGCAGGACCTTCGAAGAAAGCGGTGCGTCCGACCACGTTGTGATGTTTTTGAACCTTGCAAACGATCCGGTTGTAGAGCGTCTTCTGACACCGAAGATTGCCCTCACTGCCGCTGAGTATCTTGCTTTTGAAAAAGGCATGCATATCCTGGTAATCCTGACTGATATCACCTCCTTCTGTGAGGCCATGCGAGAGGTTTCCTCCTCCAAGGGTGAAATCCCTTCCCGAAAGGGTTATCCCGGATATCTGTACAGTGAGCTTGCAACCCTTTACGAGCGTGCGGGAATCGTCCGTGGCGGCACCGGTTCTGTAACCCAGATCCCAATCCTGACCATGCCAAACGACGACATCACACACCCGATCCCCGACCTTACCGGATATATCACAGAAGGCCAGATCGTACTGGACCGCCAGCTTCACGGTCAGGCGATCTATCCGCCGATCAATGTTCTGCCATCTCTGTCCCGTCTGATGAAGGACGGTATCGGTGAAGGCTTCACACGTGCCGATCATCAGGATGTTGCCAACCAGCTCTTCTCCTGCTACGCAAAGGTAGGCGATGCAAGAGCTCTGGCATCCGTTATCGGTGAGGATGAGCTTTCTCCGCTGGATAAGCAGTACCTTGTATTCGGAAAAGCCTTCGAGGCAGAATTTGTAGGACAGTCAGAAACAGAGAATCGAAGCATCATCGAAACTCTGGATAAGGGCTGGGAGCTTCTTGGCCTTCTTCCAAGAGAAGAGCTCGACCGTATCGATACCAAAGTTCTGGATCAGTATTACAGAGAAA
This sequence comes from Blautia sp. MSK.18.38, assembly GCF_024460535.1. Lineage (NCBI taxonomy): Bacteria > Bacillati > Bacillota > Clostridia > Lachnospirales > Lachnospiraceae > Blautia > Blautia sp. MSK.18.38. The sequence goes on from NZ_JANFYP010000013.1 coordinate 22,527, forward strand.
CCGTCCGTTAGTGAGGTGATTTTATGGATCCGAATACCTTTCCCACCAAGGGAAATCTCATACTTGCAAAAAACTCTCTGGCTCTTTCCAAACAGGGCTATGAGCTTATGGACAAAAAGCGTAATATCCTGATCCGTGAAATGATGGAGCTGATCGATCAGGCAAAGGATATCCAGTCACAGATCGATGAGACCTTCCGTACCGCTTATGCGGCTCTTCAGAAGGCAAATATGGAAATCGGAATCGCTTTCGTAGACCAGATTTCTCATACCGTTCCTGTGGAAGATTCCATCCGGATCAAAACCAGGAGTGTCATGGGAACCGAGATCCCTCTTGTGGAATATGACAAAAAAGCAGGCAACACGCCGACCTACGCCTACTACAGCACCAAGCTGTCCCTAGACGAGGCCAAGGCAGCCTTCGAGCGTGTAAAGGAGCTGTCCATCCAGCTCTCCATGATCGAAAACGCCGCCATCCGTCTTGCCACCAACATCAAAAAAACCCAGAAGCGTGCCAATGCGCTGAAAAACATCACCATCCCCAGATATGAAACTCTCACCCGAGATATCACCAATGCTCTGGAAGAAAAAGAGCGTGAAGAGTTTACACGTCTGAAGGTGATCAAACGTATGAAACAAAATAGTTAAAAAAATCCTCCGCAGATCTTTCCGGTTCTGCGGAGGATTTTTTGGTTATCCACATTTATCCACACCTGAAATTGACTTTTCAACACCTTGCAGTGATCGTTTTAACTGGGCACTGTTCTTTTTTATCCTCATTTCCATACATCCGATAGTCCCCTTTTTAAATAGATTAGTTTTTCAAGAATTCATTTACTATTATCTGATTATTTGTTTTTATTCTTTTATATTATGTCTTTTTTGCAATAAATTTTATGATATTTAGAATTTAAAAATGTCAATAGTTTTAAAAACTTTTTTCCCATTTTTTACAATTTTATCATTTTACACAAAACATATGTTTAAATTTATTTATGTAAATCAGGTCATCCACATGGTTATCCTTGTGGATAATGTGGATAAATTTGTGCATAACTTGATTATTGGCGGATTTGCGGATTTTTGTCATGTGGAAAACTTTTTGGAAAGTTTTTCACTTATCCACCATGGTTCGACAAGTTTTGTGCATATTGCCAGAACGACCTTTTCAGGGCTGATATTGCCCTTATCCGCACGCACCTGTCTAATGTTGCCAATCCTCTCCGATTTTATATCAAGCCTTTCTTTTTGCAGCTTTTTATGGTATTTCTCATGCGTGCGGTCTTGACATCAGCACTGTTTTTTGTTAATGTGAAAACACTAAAACAACGTGTGGATTTTTCAGTTTTGAACTTTTTTCGCCACACAATCTGTCCGATTCGAAAAGACAGATTGTGTGGCTTTTATTATGCACAAAAAACACGCTCTGTTTTCCGCACCTGATATTCTTACGATTCTGATATAAAGGGGGATTTTTCATGAACAGCACATTTATGAAGGAAAAGCCTGTCGGCCCGCTGCTGGCATCCATGGCTCTGCCTATGGTCTTTTCCATGCTTGTAAACTCACTATACAACATTGTGGACAGCTTCTTCGTGGCACAGATCAGCGAGCAGGCCATGACCGCCCTGTCCCTTGTCTATCCGATCCAGAACATGATCAACGCCGTTGCCATTGGCTTCGGAATCGGAATCAACGCCAGAGTTTCCTATCACCTTGGCGCAGGCGACAAAAAAATGGCAGACACTGCCGCAACCCACGGATTTTTTCTGTCTGTGATCCACGGGATCCTGATGACCGTGATCAGCATCGCTGTTATGCCCGTATTCCTTCAGATGTACACCCAGGATGAAACCGTGATCCGGATGGGGCTGGAGTATTCTACCATCGTTTTCCTGTTTTCCACAATAATTGCCATCAGCCTTTTCTTCGAAAAACTTTTCCAGGCTGTAGGACGGATGAAAGTATCCATGCTCGCCCTACTTGTGGGATGTATCAGCAACATCATCCTGGACCCGTTCCTAATCTGGGGAATCGGCTTTTTCCCGAAGCTGGGTATCCGGGGCGCAGCTCTGGCTACTGGCATCGGCCAGGTGCTCACCATTGCGGTCTATATGGTCTTTTATATCCTGAAGCCTATTCCTGTACGTGTAACGCCCAAAGCCCTGAAAACAAGCAAAGAAACGGATCTGAGCCTGTATGCCATCGGTGTTCCCGCGATCCTAAACCTGGCACTGCCCTCGTTTCTGATCTCTTTTCTGAACTCCGTGCTGGCCGCTTACTCGGACAGCTATGTGGTGATCCTTGGCATTTATTACAAACTGCAGACCTTCCTGTATCTCCCGGCCAACGGAATCATCCAGGGAATGCGCCCGCTGATCGGCTACAACTTCGGTGCCCGTGAGATGAAGCGTGTGAAAAAAATCTTCCGGCTCACCCTGGAGTCCAGCTGTGTGATCATGCTCTTTGGAACCGTTATCTGCCTCCTGGCATCCGGACAGCTTATGGGACTTTTCACAACTACCCCGGAAACCATTGCCGCTGGCTCCAGAGCACTGAAGATCATCAGCGCCGGCTTTCTTGTTTCTGCTGTATCCGTTACCACTTCCGGTGCCATGGAAGGCCTTGGAAAAGGCACGCAGTCCCTTGTAATTTCCCTTTTCCGCTATGTGGTCGTTATCATGCCCACCGCATATCTTCTGTCCCATTTTATGGGTCCTGATGGCGTGTGGAACGCATTCTGGATCACAGAGGTGTTTACAGCCATCGTTTCTGTCATGATTTATCACAAAACGTTGAAAAAAGCCTGAGAATGCAAATGTCCGGCCCACCGGTCTGTTTGCAGCCACCTGCAGGTTTACGTCCCGAAAGCACAAAAAGCTTCGATCCACTCTCTGAGCACATCGCTCATCGATGAGAGTTAGATCGAAGCTTTCTTTATTAACCAAACCGGGAAAATCCCATGAGTGATCGCTGATATCCTCTTGACTCAAACGGATATCCGTGATCTGCGTTCATTTAATTCGCGGAAATTTCCTCTGTATCTCTTACAGAAGTCCCTTCTCACGGATCAGCTTTAAAGCGCCTTCATCGGCCACTACCGTCACATCCGGGTGAAGCTGCAGGATAGATGCCGGCACGTTGGGCGTAATCGGTCCGTAGAGAGATTTGTAAAGAGCATCTGCCTTTGCCTCTCCGGTAGCGACCAGAAGGATTTTCTTTGCAGTCATGATGTTTTTGATACCCATGGTATATGCCTGCTTCGGCACATCATCCATAGTCTCAAAGAATCGTGCATTTGCCTTGATGGTGCTCTCCGTAAGGTCTACGCAGTGAGTCTCCTTCTCAAATGCTGCACCCGGCTCGTTGAAGCCGATGTGGCCATTTCCGCCGATTCCAAGCAGCTGCATATCGATACCACCCACGCTGCGGATGATCTCATTGTAATCCGCGCAGGCTTTCTCACTGTCCTCTTCCAGTCCGTTTGGCACATAGGTTCTTGCCTTATCGATATTTACATGGTCAAACAGATTTGTGTTCATAAAATAACGATAGCTCTGATCGTTATCTCCGGAAAGTCCTTTGTATTCATCAAGATTTACGGATGTGATCTGCGAAAAGTCCAGATCTCCTTTTTTGTACCACTCGATCAGCTGCTTGTACATTCCCACCGGTGTGGAGCCTGTAGCAAGTCCGAGAACAGCATTTGGCTTCATGATGATCTGTGCAGACATGATGTTTGCCGCTTTTCTGCTTACGTCATAGTAATCTTTTCCTGTATAAATAATCATAATCTTTTCCTTCTCCTTATGGTAAAAAAGAACAACCGGATAACTGAGATTCACATATCTCCTGCTTTTCCTGTTGTTCTTTTTTATTATTGATTCGTTTTTTTACTCAGCCATCTCTACTTCAAGAACATAGTCTACCGGGTCAGGAAGTACCGGGTCAGGTCCCAGATCAACGAATGCGATATCCGGGTAATCGCTGTGCATCCATGCGTTGGAGATCGGCACCTCATGTCCGTCATCCAGCGCACGCACCTTCACAATCTTATCCTTATCGAATCCCAGAAGCGGAAGTGGTCCCAGTGTATTCTCATAAATATGCACATAGTATTTGTTTCCGTTTCTGGTGATACGTCCGTAATCCGGCTTCGGAATGTTTTCAGCCGGTACACAGCCGTAGATACTGTCATGATTCTTATCCATCCAGCGACCGATCTCAGCCAGGATCGCAGAAGATTCCTTCGGGAATTTACCTTTGGCATCCGGTCCTACGTTCAGGATCATATTTCCACCCTTGGAAACGCACTCTACCAGCTTCTTGATCAGCATGGAAGCCGGTTTGTAATAATGGTCATTTGCACAGTATCCCCAGTTGTTGTTCATGGTGAAGCATGCTTCCCAGACCATCGGATTGCCTTCCTTATCGCAGATTCCTTCCGGCGGGATGATCTGCTCAGGGCTTACAAAATCGCCATGGTACGGTGTCGGATCACACTCATACAGGGATCCTCTTCCCTCTCCGCTGGCTTCCAGACGGTTATCGATGATAACCTGCGGCTGTAAGCTGCGCACCATGTTGATCAGCTTGGTTGCGCCCCATTTTTCCCCTCTCATATCGTCGTAGGAGAAATCAAACCAGATGATATCGATCTGTCCGTAGTTTGTACAGATCTCTTCTACCTGATTATACAGATATTCTGTATAACGTGAGAAATCACGGTTCTCATTTCCGCACTCTTTGTGGTTTCTCATCGGATGGATACGGTCTCCGTAATGCGGATAATCCGGATGATGCCAGTCAAGTAGTGTGAAATAGATTCCAACCTTAAGGCCTTCCTCACGAAGTGCCTCTACATACTCCTTGATCAGGTCTCTTCCTGCCGGTGTGTTTGTTACCTTGTAGTCTGTGTATTTGCTGTCAAAGAGGCAGAATCCGTCGTGATGTTTTGCTGTCAGGACTACATATTTCATACCTGCAGCCTTGGCCTCTTTTGCCCACTGCTTCGGGTTGTAGTCTCTTGCATCAAATTCTTTCATAAACGGAAGATATTCTTCCTCAGGTATTTCCTCTACGCTTCGTACCCACTCGCCTCTTGCAGGGATAGAATATAATCCCCAGTGGATAAACATTCCAAAACGGGCATCCTGGTACCACTCCATACGTTTTTCATATTCTTTTCTGTCAAACTGATACATGATTTTTTCCTCCTGTTTAGATTAAAAGCATCAGCCTTTGATAGCTCCGGAAAGCATACCTTTTTCAATCTGTTTATGGAACACGATGTAAATGATAAGCATCGGAATTACGGACATTACTACATATGCAAACTGACTTCCGATCTCCTGTGTATGTGCAGAAGAGAAGTTCAGCATCGCACGTGAAACTGTGAAATATTTGGTATCTGTCATCAGGATCATGGAGAATACAAGTTCACTGTATCCATAGATGAATACGAAGATCGCCTCTGTTGCGATGATCGGCTTGCAAACAGGGAAAAGGATCTTCCACAGCAGCTGCCAGTTGTTACATCCATCAATGATCGCCGCCTCATCCAGGTTCCTGGAGATTCCATCCATGAATCCTGTATAAAGGAATATCGCCTGGGACATACCAAACGCAACATAGATCAGGATCAGGAAGAACAGGTTGTTCTTTGCATTTAATGCTGTTGCAATGTTGTTGATCGGGATCAGTGTACAGTGAACCGGAACCATTACTCCGATCATGAAGAATACATATACCCATTTCAGGAATTTGTAATCTTTTCTTGATAAGATGTATGCTGCCATCATTCCGACTACAGTATTAAATACAGTTGTCAGAGTCGCTACAACCAGGGAGTTCTTGATGGTATTCAATGCATCCGCTGTTTTGTTTGCGCTGATATAGTTCTGGAACATAATCTTCTTAGGGAAGCTTAACAGGTTCAGGTAAATCTCTGAGTTTGTTTTGAAGGAAGCCATTACGGTCACTACTACCGGAAACAGTGTAACAACTGTCCACAGGATCGCGATAATGTACAGCGCTATCTTTCCTCCATGCATTTTCTGTTTATTAGCTGTTTTTTCCATATCGTCTCTTCTCCTTCCGCCTACATTGCAAGATCTTTATCTTCACGGAACAAATGATTGGTCACAAGACTCAGCACAACACCCAGCACTAACAGAATAACGCCGTATGCACTGCTTCGTCCGAACAGCTTATAGGAGAATCCCTGTGTATAAAGCATGATTGAAGGTGTGGAGCTGATATCGTTCGGGCCTCCTCTTGTCATTGCCCAGATGATATCGAATACTTTCAGACATCCTGTAATACACAAAATAGAGAATACCTTGAAGGAGTTTTTCATCAGAGGAAGGATGATATAGCGGATCCTCTGCCATCCTGTAGCACCATCCAGCGCTGCAGCCTCATTTAACTCATCAGGGATCGCCACCAGACCAGCTGCAAAGATCAGCATGTTATATCCGGCATACATCCATTCGTTTACCAGAACAACGATCCAGACGTTTACAGTCTTTATCGTCAGCACATCAGGGATCGTACCATGAAGGCCGAAAATATTTTCAATGGTATTAAAGATACCAAAGTTCGGATTTAACATAAATGTCCACATCAGGGCTACTGCTGTTGTTCCTAACATATTCGGAAGGAAGTAGCAGGTTCTGAAGAATCCGGTTCCCTTGATCTTTGCAGTTACCAGCATTGCGAGACCAAATGAAAGCGGCATCAGGATAACGAAACCACCGATCATAAAGTACACACTGTTGAGCATTGCATTCCAGAACAGCTTATCTGAAAAAATCTTCTGATAGTTCTCAAGTCCTACACATTGCTTTGCCGCACCAAACATACCGTTCCATTTACGGAATGATAAGCCTACGGTATCAAAAACAGGGTAGATGACAAAAATAACAGTTATTAAAATTGCCGGAAGAAGGAACGCTAAAGAAAGCGTAAGATCTTTTTTATCCAGCTTCTGTTTTACCTTTGGTACAGATTTACCTGCCATATGTATACCTCCGTAATAAACAAGGGGAAGCAGATGATGCTTCCCCCTGTTTCTCTTATCCACACATCATGCGTTCAGTCAAAATTCTCTTTATTCGTAAGCAGACATTTTGTCAACGATATCGTCTCCAACTTCCTGTGCACTTGCGCCTGTCGCTAATGCCTGAAGAGAATTACGGATTGTATCCATAGCTGCTGTGTTGCTGTCATATGTAGGAATCTCAAGTTTAGACTCTGTATTCTCAGCCATGATCGCATTTACATCGTCAAGCAGATAGTTACCTGTATCAATCGTAACCTTCTCAGCATATGTTGTCGGGCTGGATTTGCACATTTCGTTGATGGAATCTACACTTGTAAGGTATTTGATGAATTTAACAGTTGCTGCGATTTCCTCATCGCTCTTGTTTAATGTAGTGATGTAGTATGTATCAGAACCGCCGCCCATCTCTACAGTCTTGTTTGCTTCGTCGATATAAGGAATTCTTGTAACACCGATCTTCTGAGCATCGAAGAGAGTTGTATCGGAGTCATTCTGGAAGTTACCGCAGTTCCATGTTCCGTCAACTGTGAATGCAGCTTTTCCTGCCTCGAACATATTTCTCTCTGTGTTGAAGTCTGTGCTGAGGATTCCGTCTCCCCAGTATCCTGCATCAATCATATCTTTCATCTTCTGATAGATTGCAACCATCTTCTCGCCGTTGTAAGCCTCTTTGTCGCTTGCAAGATCATCTGCGATGCTTGTTCCGTAAGCTTTCAGAGCAAGAGCACTCATCAGATGCTCGAAGTGATAGTTATCTTTGTCAGAGTAGTTGAATGGCTGGATTCCTGCATCTTTTAATTTTGCGCAGGCATCAACAAGATCATCCCAGGACTCCGGAACATCTACGCCAACCTGATCAAGGTAATCTTTGTTGTAGTAGAGACAGAGCTGATAAGCGGACCACGGAATACCATAGGTTCCTTCAATGCCGTCAAACTGTGTTGTCTCCCATGCAAAATCCTGAACTCCCTCTTTCCATTCCGGATACTGTTCAAAGTATGGTGTCAGATCCAGTATATATCCTGCATCTACATACTCTCTTGTACGGCTTCCGCCATACTGAAGGAATGCGTTCGGTACATTACCGGAAGCGAAATCTGTTGTAAGCTTCTCTTCGTAATCAGACTCTGTAGAAATACTCTCATCTGTTACATGGATCTTTCCTTCGTTCTCTTTATTGAACTCTTCAAGTGCTTTGTAATACCATTTAGCCTGTCCGTCTGTATCAGATCCGTTGTTAAATCTGAATGCTACACGAAGCTCAACGTTTTCAAAATCCATATTGTCTACATCGTAGTTTGTGTCACCCTTTGCAAATACGGCGCTTCCTGTTACGCCTACTGTTGACATTGCTGTTACACCGGCGAGACACAGTGTTGCAACTTTTTTCATTCGTTTCTTCATGAATAAATCCTCCCTTAATATGATTTTTTATTATATAGTTTTCCCCTTGATGTTCATAAATTGATCAATCGATGATCGCCTCAAAGATCGGCTCTTCTTCCTCAAGCTCCAGGCATACACAGTAGTTCTTTGCCCCCTGAAGCTTCTCCGGAAGCTCTACCTCTATCATCGAGTTTCCTTCGCAGCACTTTAATGCGCGGCACGGAAGCTTTTCTCCTGTGCTTACCACATATGCACCCTTTAACTGATTACCGATGTTCAGCAGTTCAACTCGATATCTCGGTGCAAGGACGTGTACGTAAAGCTTATGTGGTCTCTTTGTAAATTCAATGCTCGGGATCTCATACGGATAGATACCAACATTCTTGGTTCCGTAAATTGCTTCCGCATTCTCAGTCACGTATTTACCAACCTCATTCATAACCTCGACACAAGCTTCCGGAACAGTTCCGTCTGCCATTGGTCCTACGTTCAGCAGGTAATTTCCGCCTCTGCCGACGATCTTGAGAAGAAGGTTCAGGATATCATCCGGATTCTTCCAGTTTGTATCGTATTTATTATAACCCCATGTATCATTTACAGTTGCCGGTACTTCCCAGTCACCGTCGTATGGAAGACGTGGAATAAAGTTATCACCGGTGGTCATATAATCGCCCTTCTGGTGTCCGATACGTCCACTGATGATGCAGTCAGGCTTAATACCCTTAACCCAGTCTCTTAATTCCTGAGCTTCGTCTGCGGTCATTCCCATCGGAGTATCAAACCAGATCAGGGAAATATTATCGTAATTCTCAAGAAGCTCTTTTAACTGCGGCTTGCATTTCTCATCGAAGTATGTACGGAATTCCGGCTTCCATTCGTTCTTGTCTTCATAATCCTTCTTATAGGCATTGTCATCATCCCAATCCTGAGCCTGTGAATAATAGATACCCATTGTCATGTCATATTTCTTACAAGCATCGGAAAGCTCTCTTAAGATATCTCTTCCTGCAGCCTTCACTACATTAAAATCACTGACCTTGGAATCGTACATTGCGAATCCCTCGTGATGCTTGGAAGTAAGAACGATATATTTAACACCCCACTGCTCTTTCGCTCTTTTCACAAACATGTCCGCGTCAAATTTGTCCGGATGGAACTCATCTTTCAGCTTTCTGTAATCTTCCTTGTCAATGTTGAGATTGTTCTCGATCCACTCTGCGATACGGTCTGTCTTGGTGACCTCGCCGGTCTTCGGATCTTTCCATTCTCCTGCAAGGATGGAATAAAGTCCCCAATGGATGAATAATCCGTATTTGGCATCTTTATACCACTGCTGCTTTGTGTCTGCCATAACCTTCTCCTTGTTTCGTATAGCTGATTTTCTTGTTACATAAAACGTTTCGTTTTTTGTTAAGACTATCTTACCGCATCCGAAGCAGCTTTTCAAGTAAAATCATAGGGCAAAAATCATTTTTCCTATTTTTTACAATTATTTCGTCTTGTTTTTGTGTACTTTTTCGTATCAGGTTTTGTTAAACGTTTCATTTTTATCAATTTTCTGTACAATATGCTCGTTTTTTCTGATACTTTATGTGTAAAAAATGCCATGTGTATTGAGGCATTTTCTTTTTCATGATATAATATGAAAATACTATATTATCTGTAAATGCATCAGAACCGGAGGCTTTACATGAACGTTACGATCAATGATATCGCCCGTGCGACAGGCCTGTCCACCGCAACGATCTCCAAATATATAAACCACAAAAAAATACGGGAAGAAAATCGTATCCTTATAGAAAAGGCAATTCAGGAGCTTGGATATACCCCAAACCGGAATGCCCAGCTTCTTCGTGCCAAAAACACACATACCATCGGTATCCTGATCTCAGATCTTGGTAATTATTTCTGGGGCGAGCTTGTCAACTCCATTATCAAGCATTTCACGGATCATGGCTATACAGTTATTGTCTGTTCTTTCTTTTTTGAACATCAGAAGGAGATCGATACGATACAGGATATTATCTCCCAGCACTTTGACGGAGTTATCATGCTCCCATCCTGCTGGCATGATGACCTGTACCAGCTTTTACAGAATGCCGACATACCGGTTGTAATGCTCGATCAGATTCCTGCTTCCATGAGACATTTTCCTGTAGACTGTGTTATTTCTGATAATTACAGAGGCGGTGCACTGCTGGCAGAGCACCTTTTGGAAAAAGGCCACACAAAGGTCTGGATCATGGAACAGTATCTGGACTCCTACACCATCGAGCAGCGGATCCAGGGCTTTGTGGATGTATATCAGAAAAATGGCATTGACCTTCTGAAACAGCAGGATTCTTTTCCCCCTGTTTCTTTTGCTTCCACTGCAGAAACAATCACCCAGAGCAGCCTGCATTTCCAGAAGCTTATTGATTCTTCCGATCCCCCTACTGCTGTTTTTTTTGACTGCTATCTCTCCGCAATGGGTGGTTTAAGCGCTGCCAGCCAGGCACGGATTTCCGTTCCTCAGGATATTTCCTTTGTGTGCTTTGATGATGATCCGCTTTTCAAGACCATGAGCGCGACTATGACCTGCGTCTCACAGGATCTGACAAGCATGGGGAAACATGCTGTGGAATTACTTTTAAAAAGAATCCATGGAGACTATACGGATTTTCCAAAAATAGACATGCTGGATGTTGTATTCCACCCGCGGCGCTCCGTAAAAGACCTGTCCGAACACAACAGTACAGCATCCGGAAAGGATTGATTTATGAGTGCAACCATCAAGGACATTGCCAGAGAAACCGGTCTGGCACTGGCCACCATTTCAAAATATATCAACGGCGGAACTGTACGGCCGCAAAACAAAAAGCAGATCGACGAAGCGATCCGGAAACTGAATTACGTTCCACGAAATACGGCCCGGGGACTTCGTTCCTCCAAGACTTACCGTATCGGTCTGGTATCCGGTCCTCCCAATAATCCGCATAATGCTTTTCTTCTGAGCAAAATAGAAAACACCATGCGCGCTCACGGTTATTCTCTCACATTTATGAGCGGCGACAAATATAAGGATCATGTCAATAAATTCGTCCCTCACATGCTCCGCTCCGGGATCGACGGTCTTATCATTTCTTCGTTCTGTCTGAGCAAGGACATCTGTTCCGCCGTGGAGCATACCAAGATCCCTGTTGTGGAGCTGGAAGAACACAGCCATTTCCACCGTACAGACTGTGTACAGACCAGCTGTACCTCCGGAGCCTATGAGATCGTGGAGCATCTGATAAAAATGGGGCATCAGAAGATCGCCCTTGTCAACGGTTCCCCTGCATCCTATACTGCATGTGAACGAAAAAAAGGCTATCTCCGGGCACTGGAAGACTACGATATTCCTATTAATCCCGATTATATCATCGCTGAAAATTACGCAAACGACTTTGGATATCAGGCAATGCAGAAATTATGGAATCTTCCGGAACGTCCGACTGCCGTATTTTCTGCGAACTATACACTATGCCTCGGTATTTATGAAGCGATCTACAGCCTTGGCATCCGGATCCCCGAAGACCTGTCTGTTGTCTCCTTTGATGATTTTGAACTGTCCATGCTGCTTTCTCCTCAGCTGACCGCTGTCCGTCAACCGCTGGCCGGTCTGGCAGAACAGGCCTGTGATCTGCTGCTTCGCAGAATGAACGGAGACTACAGCGATTTTCCAAGGACGATCCGCCTGAAACCAGAATGCATTTACCGGGATTCTGTGCGTGATCTCTTTTCTGATGGTAAGTAATGCAAAGCAACTTTTATTACGGCAATTTCGGAAGCACAACAGGCATTCTCATTCCGATCTGCCTTCATATTCTGAGCATCTGAACCACTGCAATAATTTCACAGCTTTTACAGGGACACAGACCGTCACCGACACAGTCGATGATACAGCCTGTGTCCCTTCTGTATATATCCGATATATCTGTCACATCAATCTCAACAGCATATCTCCGGTTCCCACATTGTATCCGCTGGTTGCATAGATCCCATTCAGACTTCCGCTTGTCACAATGATCAGCGGAAGCTTATCCGGATCTACGTACATTCTTCTTCCCAGTGTATTGATGATCTCTGAAAAATCATCGTATAAGATCTGAACATTTCCAAGCTTGCCCAGTGCTCTTGAAAGGGTAGGGGTCTCCAGCGCTTTTTTGCTTTTTACTACAAAAATGATCCTCTTCGCATATCGGGAAAAAGCTTCTTCCTGCTCCATCATCTCATTTAAGATATGCTCCGTCGGTTCTTTCTCCTCTTCCAGAAACGCCAGGATATGCTTCCCATCTGCCGTCAGTTCTGACGCCTTCACGGTGCTTCCATCTTCTTTTCTGAGAGTAAATTCCGGTATGGAGATATTCTCCAGCATGTCTTCCAGGTTTGCATTCCGAAATGCCAGCTCCACCCTCTTCATTTCTCCGATCTGAACCTCAAAATAATACTCCGCTGCAAATATATTTCCATTTGGCAGTCTGTTTGAGGTAAGGATCCTATAATTTCCCGCTTCCAGCGGCAGCTTCATCACCTGATCTCTGAAATTTTCGGCTTCCAGCTTCCGTGTGATATATTTTCCGGCTTCCAGTTTTGCGATGCTCCAGTTCTGGAAATATTTCCAATGTGTATCCGCACTTGCCTTCAGAAGGATCGATGCCTTTTTCTCCGTTTCCGCAGATACCGGGATGAATTTTCCATTTTTCATATACTCCATGGAACGGTCATGAGGGTTCAGGCGTGCCGGAATTCCCAGTGTTCTCGCCATTGCCACAAAAAGGATCTTCTTTGACAGAAGACTTCCTGTTCCCGTTTTCAGACATCCGGACGGCGTGGTGATCACACTGCTGCGTTCTTTCTCCGGGCTGGAAACGATCTTATCCTCAATCCACTTCCAGATCTTCGCCGGTTCCTTTTGCAGCATATTTTTTTCTTCTTCCGACAGCTGCTCAAGAATCGCTTTTCTGTATTTCTGCAAAACTTCATCGTCAACTCTCGGGTTCAGTACATATGGTACAAAAATATCTGCATCCATGTTTTTTTCATACGGTAATGCAGATTTCAGGTGCTCCTCCAGAACCTGGCTGATACAGTCTGTTCTGTCTTTCTCTGTGAGGACTTCAAGGAGTTTTTTTCTCATTGAAGAATCTCCGGTTTCTTTTTCCAGGAATTTCCGGCACTCCGGATTGCTCAGGTTTCTTACCTTCTGTTCCCTGTAAGCGTTTGCCTCTGCCAGACGTCTGCTGCCCCTTTCCTTCTGCTCCAGTGTTGGCATATCTTTATTTACAGGTGCATCATGAGGTGCAATCATATCGATCTCCGTCCACTCCTCATAAAAAATACCCTTTTCCTTTCCTACGGGCATCAGACAGATTTCACAACAATCCTCTGTTTTTGTATCCATGCTGTTTTCTGCATGCAGCCATTCTCCATCTGCATACATCCTTGCAGAAATATGGATACTTCCAAGCCCTGTTGTCAGGCAGACTTTTCCCAGACTGTCGGTTTTCAGTTCTGCGATCGGGGCATATTCCGAATAATTCAGCACCTCAAAAGAAACTTCTGCACCTTCTGCCGGTTTTCCATGTGAATCCTTTACGGACACAGTGATTTCTTTTGTCCGTGCATATCGTTTCAGCTCGTTGAGCATAGTCACCATACCATCTTTGCCGATCACTTCTCCCTCCGGGATCATAGTATCAAAAACTCTTGAATGGACCATCATGGCCCTTGAAGAAGCGTTGGTAAACCATCCCTTATTCAGGATCTCCTCCGGCTCACAGGCTCCCAGAAAATACCAGCTTCCATCACACCAGATTTCCACCCAGGCATGATTGTCATCACAATGAGACCACTTTGGTGCATATACCTGACGGGCAGGTACACCAACACTTCTCAGTGCATTAACGGTAAATACAGATTCCTCTCCGCATCTTCCGTTTCCTCTGCGGTATACGGCAAGTGCAGACAGGGTACGATCATCTGTACAATGATAGGTAGCCTCCTGTGCACACCAGTAGTTCACCTCCAGGGCAGTTTCCCGGAAGCTCATTCCCCCAGTTCTCTCTCCGATCTCCCTGCGGAAAAATGTACGGCAGGGTGCGATCTCCTCCTCATTTACTCTATGAAACAGCACATAATTCAAAAAGATTTCCTCCGGCAGCTCTGCCACCCCGGAGTTTTCCTTCCATAAATATACGCCATTCTCCGCATAATCCAGAAATACTTCAAACGCGTAATTTCCGATATCACTGTATGGCATGAACGCATATAAATATTTGCACGCCAGAGCCACTTCGTCTGTGCATTCCGCAAGCTTTTTATCAATCTCCGCAAAAACCTGCGGTAACCCCATCATCTGCTCCCGATATTTTTTTTCAATCCGATCACGGTTTTCTTTCAGAAAAATCTTCCCCTCAGCCATTATAATTCCTCCAGAACTTTCTTTGCAGCACGAACATTTTCAATATCTGTACGCCATATCTCATATTCACTGAATGTCGGAAGTCCCATATTGACACCTTCCTTGCGAAACTGCATCGCACTGTCCGTTACAACCTTGCCGCTCATATGATAAGCCTTAATCCCGGTAAGGGGATAAAGATGGCGGATCACTTCCGCACCGACGCCACTCCCCGCCTGGATGGTGATACGTCCCTGACTCCTGGTTTCCAGTTCCTTCAGAAGCTCCGCACCCTGAAGGCAGGTATTCTTCTGTCCGGATGTAAGGATCGTATCGATTCCCAGCGAGATTGCCTGTTCCATAGCCTCGATCGGATCTGCGCACACATCAAAAGCCCTGTGCAGCGTAACAGACATATCTCCCGCCGCATCCATCAGCTCTTTCATCTGTTCCATATTCAAGGTGCCATCCGGTTTCAGGATACCTACCACGACACCCTCCGCTCCCATTTTGCGGAAATCCTTTACGGCATTCCTTATCATGGAAAATTCCGCATCTGTATAGCAGAAATCTCCAAACCGCGGACGGATCAGCGCATGGATCCGGATATCTGAACGCTTCCTTATTTCCTCAAAAAGCCATGGGCCGGGAGTTGTCCCCCCGATGATCAGATTGCTGCAAAGCTCCAATCTGTCCGCACCACCCTCGGCTGCTGCCATGGCGGATTCCACAGAATCCACACAGGTTTCCAGAATATAGTCTTTCATGTAAAAATCCCCCTTTATTACTGTCTGCTCAGAGTAATTTCACTCCGGTATTCCTCAGTATGTTCACAATGGTATCATCCGGAAATTCATCGGTAATGATCCCGCTGATATCATCAAAATGTGTATATTTATAAGATTCGTTAAAATAAAACTTCTCTCTCTCCATAACCACATATTTATGTCTGCTGCTCTGCACTGCCGCCTTCTTGGTCAATCCATCCTCCACTCCGGATGTAGTAACTGCAAAATCTGTCATATCCACGCCACAGCTTCCCAAAAATGCCCGGTCAAAGCTGTACTGCTTGATCACCTCAATGGCCGCAGCTCCCATAAATCCATTCACCGAACGGTACATAGTTCCCCCTGTGCCTATGGCCGTGATGGACGGATTCGCAGCAAGGATCTGCAGGATATCGATCATATTGCTGACAACCACAACATGCATACCCGACGAAGCGATAAGCCTTGCCAGCTCTATATTTGTAGTGGAAACATCCAGAAAGATCGTTTCGTTATTTTTGATCAGCTTGAAGGCTTTCGCAGCAATCACTTTCTTCTTATCAAGATTGTACATACGCCTGTCTACTACGTTTCTCTCCAGAGGATACTCCTGTGACAGGATCGCTCCGCCGTAAGTCCTCTTTAATCTGCCTGCATTTTCAAGGATCTTGAGATCCTTGCGGATACAGTCCTCCGTAACCTGAAACATCTCGCTTAATTCTTTGACCCTGACTTTTCCTTTTTCGCGGAGACATTTCTCTATTGCATTCTGTCGTTCTTCTGTAAACATGGTCCTATCTCCTCATTCCTGATTTTTCTGTGATAAAAGTTCCAGAAATCAATACTCCGCAAAACAATATCCGGCGCATTGATCCCTGGAAAGCCTGTGATTTCAGTATAACAGTTCGATATCTTACTGTCAATTATTTTGTATTATTTTTTATTGTTTTATCGTATTTTGATCAAATCAAGTAATTCCACTGGTTCAATTGCAAACCTCCGCTTGCCCCCTGTTCCGGGAATCCCTTACAAAGCTGCAAATATCCCCCTGACTCAAAGCCACATGTTCCCTTGCGGAATTATAAAGGTCAATAACCATTGAAAATATTGAATAACTTATGAGGACTTGTCTGTACTCTTCCCGAAACAGACAAGTCCCCACAGTTCCATAACAAATATCCAGTTATGAGCAGATAAAATCAGATTCTTACTATCTGCACATATATTCATCCAGCTCTCCGATAAATTTCTCCGGCATCTTTCTCTCAAACGGGAAAACCTCCGCATTCCCCAGTTCATCTGCAATACATCCCAGAAGGATCGCACTTCTCTCCAGCGACCAGGCAGACAGCAGATCAATCGTATCATAACGAGTATGCATGCCAAAACCATCCCGGTTCAGAGTCATGGCCGGAATTCCCTTCCATGCAAAAGAATTGGAATCACTTCCCCAGATCTGATTCTTCACAGACGCTCCGATCCCTGCTCCGTCAGCGATCTCAAGAAGCTTATCACAAACAGAAGCCTCTCCCGTCACTCCCAGAACATTTCCTCCGATCAGCTGCCCGGCCAGATCTACATTCATATTAAAACGATGCGCTCCAAGCTCACTCTCATGAACTCTGATATAATCCCGGCTGCCCAGCAAACCCTTCTCCTCAGCACCAAACCACACAAATTCCATAGTCCTGCGCGGTCTATACTGCTGAAAATATCTGCAAAGCTCCATGATGATCGCTGCCCCAGCCATATTATCATAGGCCCCCGGTCCCTCCGGCACCGAATCATAATGCGCCGTAATCGTCAAGATCTCATCTTTCTTATCCGTACCTTCGATCCTCGCCACTACATTACGGGATCTGCACGCCGTCACATCCTGTTCCACAACCAGGCACACCTCAGACGCACCCTCCGTCACCAGCTCCACTGCATCCTTATAATGAAGATTCGCCCCCGGAATCCTGCCACTATATTTTTCCTGCATCTTGTGAATATCCTCTGCAGACTCCGACAATCCTTCTGTCTCTTCTGCTGCATCCCCCGGAAAGATCATCGGCAGGCTGCGCTGACAGAGAACCCTGTCCACCCCTTCATCCAGCGGAGAACCCTCCACACTGATAAAACCAACAGCTCCGGCGCTCACCAGTCTCTGATACACATCACCACTCACCCGGCCATTCACCATAACGATCTTACCCTTCGCCCGTGAAAGACTGACAGCATCTCCATTCTCCACATACAAAAAATCCGCTTTCAGACCTTCTGCCCCAGTATTTCCACATCTTCCATACCCGGTCACCACATACTCCTTCTGATAAGGCTCCACAACCTTAAGCACCGCTCTTTTGATCCGAAAACCCCAAAAATCAAACTCCTCCATCCGATTCTTCACTCCGAAGCTGTCCAAAGTATCCCGGATCATCTTCGCCGCCTTCACTTCCCCCGCAGTACCCGCTTCTCTGACAAAATCAAACCCGGCCAGAAACTCCATCTGCCGCCTGCCGCTGATTTCCTTCGTATTCATAACCCCACAACCTTTCTAAATTTTTTCCAAGTCCCCACCCACTGCTTATTGCTTTTCGCAACCCGCAGGAGACTTACTTGATTCGGTTAAATTATACACTATTTTTCTGCAAAAAAACTGCCTGCAGCTATTTTTCAGCCTACCCGGCCAAAAAATCTCCGCAGACAGTTTATATTTCACATCTATAAATCAACCGTATCTTTATCCTACTCCACAAACGAACCAACCGCAGCCGGAGCACGGTAATCATAGTCAGAAACCTTGATCCCTGTAGCCGCTGTACTGGCGTGAACGATCTTGCCATCACCAATATAAAGAGCCACATGATCAATACAACCCTCACCATAAAAAACCAGATCACCAGCCTCAATATCCGCAACACTCTTCTTCTCAGAAGCCGAACACTGAGCTGCAGCAACACGAGGAAGCTCATACCCAAACTCCGCAAACACAGACATCACAAACCCCGAACAATCCGCCCCGTTAGTCAGACTCGTACCACCATAAACATAAGGATTCCCCACAAACTGCAGCGCAAAATCCACAATCCCCCGCCGCTTCTCCAGACGCGCCTCCTCAGCAGCCTTCCGCTCCTCTTCCGCCTTACGCGCAGCCTCAGCAGCCGCTTCAGCCTCAAGCCTCTCCTGTGCGATCATCTCAGCCTCAGCCTTCGCCTCCTGATACCCCTGAACCTCAGAAACCGTCTTATCCGCCAGAGCACTGGCAAAAGCAGAAATAGAATCCGCACCATCCGAAAAATCATCCTCAATAGAAAGCTCCTCCACATCTCCATCAGACACAGCACTGACACCATCCACATCTGCAAAAACAACAGAAGGAACCACACCCACAAGAACAGCACTCAGAACAACAGCAGCAAATTTCTTATAAAACATAAACAATAAAACTCCTCTCAGAAAACCACGCAGCAACACAATCTATCCATTCAGACAGACATTCACAATCCACTTCGCCACGCTCCTCATTCGCCATTTTGTTACATTTTTATTAAATTTGTTACGCAAGTGTGTATCCTACCATAAAAACCCCCACCTGTCAAACCCCTTTCACAAAACCTTCACACACCAATCAGCCATCCAACACAGCGACGATGGCTTCCACAAGAAACTCATCCCTTCCTCCCAGCCATCCAGCGCAGCGCTGATGGCTCATCCAACTCCCGGGAATCCACTCAATCCTCCAGCCCTCATCAATCCCCACTTCCGCCAGTCGCCCCACACCCCCACCACTACCTCCCGCCCGGAACCGAACAGCCGGGGAGACGGCATCCGCCATCCACCATCCGCCATCCACCACAAAAAAGAGCGCCCCGCAGCCCATCCAGCCCGCAAAGAACGCTCTCCTAATTTCCATCAGCTTACAATCATACACAATCACCTACGATCAGCATACAATCCCATACGATCGCATCAAATATAACTCATAAACCCCTTCCCAACAACCTCACTACTCTTAGTAACCATCAAAAACGCCTGCGGATCCACCTCATCAATAAACCTCTGCAGAAGCACCGCCTGTCTCACATCAACAACCGTCAGAATAATCTTCTTATTCTTATGTGAATAAACCCCCTCCCCATGATAAACCGTAGCACTCCGATCCAGCCCATTCATAATAAACTCACAGATCTCATCCGGCTTACTGGAAATGATCGTAAAATACTTATTCAGCTTCATCCTCTCAATAGACTTATCGATCAGCAACGTCTTAGCCATAAGCCCCAGTACAGAACAAAGCCCCGTAGTAAGATCAAACACCATAAACGAAACAACAACGATCACACAATCCACCGCAAACAATGCACCTGAAATATTCATCGTAGAATACTTCTTAATGATCATCGCCACAATATCCGTGCCACCACCCGAAGCATTCTCAAAAAACAGCAGCGCCGCAGCCAGCGCCGGCAAAATGATCGCAAAGCAAAGCTCCAGCATAATATTCCCCGTCAGCGCCCTGTCCATAGGAAAAACCTTCTCAAACACATTCAGAAGCAAAGAAGAAACAACCGTAACATAAGCCGTCTTCACTCCAAAATCCCGGCCAAGAACAATAAACCCGATCACCAGCAAAATCAGATTGATCACCAGGTTGATCTGCGCAGACGTCATCGGAATAAAATGCGAAAACACAACCGCCATACCCGAAACACCACCAAAGGAAAAATTATTCGGAAACTTAAATACATAAATCCCCACATCCATCAGAACAACAGCAAATGTGATAATGATATACTCCATCACACGCTTTGGTATCAGATTTTTCATTAAAAAATATCCTCCTGATCTCCTCAAATAATTTTCACCGGTAACTACCGGTCAAAACCAGCAATCCCCGCATCCTCTTCGTTTATCATACCTTATATCACCAAAAATGCAAATAAAAAAGACAGAGAAAAATACATTTCCCTGTCCCTTATATCAACGATCACGATCAACCACAGCTTACAGCCCGAAAAACCTCTCCAGAAATTCCGCCACACCATCATGATCGTTATCTCCGGTCACCTCATTCGCTGCATCCTTTACATACTGTTTGGAATTGCCCATAGCAACACCGATACCTGCACCCTCCAGCATTTCCAGATCATTCTCATTATCTCCGAAAGCGATCACATGCATCCGGTCAATACCAAGCTTTGTGCGAAGCATGGCAAGACCCACACCCTTGTCCACGCCTGCTGCATTAAACTCCGCATTACCGCTGATGGAAGTAGTCACTGCCACATCATCCAGATCCTTCCATTTCTCACGAAGCGCCCTGCTGGTCTCCATATCATCAAAATAAATATTGATCTTCTCTGCCTGATCCAGAATATCTTCCTGATGATAAAAATCCTTAACATATACATGTCTGCTGAGGAAATAATCTACAAAAGTTTTTTCCAGCAGATCTTTATCCACTACAGATGCCACATAATCTCTGGCATCCGCATCAGAATAGGCAATTCCGTTTGCATAAGCCTCTGCGATCCAGCCTTTTGCGCCGCTGTTTTCCACATCCTTCAGGATTTTGCTTACCATTCCTTTGGGCATGGTTTTTCGCCAGATCATCTCATTTTTATCGTAATCCCAGACAACACAGCCGTTTTCCACGATTCCCCATTTCACACCCCGGAGCACAGAAAACTCCCGAGGGATCAGCTCTCTGGTCCTTCCGGTTGCCGGCACCACATAATGTCCGTCATCAATCAGACGCTGCAGAACATTTCTGTTCCTTTCAGAAATCTTATTCTCACTGTTCAGAAGAGTTCCGTCCATATCCACTGCAATGATATATTTTTCCATAAATTCCTCCTGTTTGTCTTCTCCTCACAGGCAAAAAGCGCATCTGCACTGCACCCGGATATCCTTTGGCAGTACAGATACGCACAAATACTCATACCTGCTCTCTGTAAAGCGAAGACTTTTCTTCCACTTTACTACTACATATACAACAGCTCAGGAATTACCGGATCCTCATCATAAACGCCTCGTACGGTCTTAAGTCCGCTTTGATCCCTGTTCTGTCCTTATAGTTTGCAATCTTAATATCCTCTTTATCGGACACATATTTCGCAAGACCTTCTGTACTTACCGTATCCTCAGAAAGGTTTGCCACCACGATCCACTGCTCTTTGTCGGAAGTTCTTAAATATGCAAAGATCTTCTCGTCTTCCGGAAGAAGGAGCTGATAGTCACCTTCTGTAAGAAGTTCTTCCCCATGACGCAGGCGGATCAGATCTTTATAATAATAAAACACAGAATCATTTTTTTCCAGAGCTTTTTTTACATTGATCTCCTGGTAACGGTCAGAAAGGCGGAACCATGGCTTGCCGGTTGTAAATCCTGCATTTTCGCTGTCATCCCACTGCATCGGAACCCTGGCATTGTCACGACTCTTGTTCCATACTGCCTTGCGGAAATCATCCTCAGAGATAGTTTTGTTCTTAACGACAAGGTCCTGATATGCATTACGAACCTCGATGTCCTCGTACTCATCCAGCGGGAACTGCACGTTTGTCATACCGATCTCCTCTCCCTGATATACATAAGGAGTTCCCTGCATACCATGGAGAACGGTAGCATAAGCCTTTGCACATTCCTCGCGGTAAGTAGTGTCATTTCCCCATCTGGAGATCACACGTGGCTGGTCATGATTTTCGAAGTACAGAGCATTCCAGCCTTTATTGTAAAGCTTGTTCTGCCACTCAGACATAACACGTTTCAGATCACGGAGATCAAAAGGCTTCAGTGCCCACTTGCGGTTTACAGAGCCTGGAATACGGTCGATGTTCATATGCTCAAATGTGAAGATCATATTCAGCTCCTCACGCTCCGGATCTGTAAACAGTCTTGCAACCTCCGGTGTGGAGCCCGGCGCCTCACCTACCGTCATACAGTCATATTTTGAAAGCACCTCCCGGTTCATCTCATGGATAAACTCATGAAGTCTTGGTCCGTTGCTGTGATATTTTCCTGTATAATACTTGCGGTCATCAGTCTTCGGGTAATCCGGGAAGGACTGATCCTTGGAGATAGACGCGATCACATCCATGCGCCATCCATCAGCACCTTTATCCATCCAGAACTTCATCAGATCATAGATTTCCTTACGGACAGTTTCATTTTCCCAGTTGAGATCCGGCTGCTTTCTGCTGTAGAAATGAAGGTAATACTGGCCACGCTCTTCGTCGTATTCCCAGGCACTTCCGCAGAAGCTGGAACCCCAGTTGTTTGGCTCACTGCCATCTGCTTTCGGGTCTTTCCAGATGTAATAATCACTGTATTTGTTGTCTTTTGACTTCCGGCTTTCCACGAACCATGCATGCTCATCGGAAGTGTGGTTGACAACCAGGTCCAGAACGATCTTGATGCCATGTTCGTGAGCTTTTTTGATCAGCTCATCCATGTCCTCGTTGCTTCCGAAACCTGCATAGATCTTTCGGTAATCACTGATATCGTAACCGTTGTCGTCCTGTGGGGAATCAAAAACAGGGCTGAGCCAGATCACATCGATCCCAAGGTTCTGAAGGTAGGGGAGTTTTTCAATAATGCCCTGGAGATCGCCGAAGCCGTCTCCGTTGGAGTCCTTAAAGCTTCTTGGATAAATCTGATATACAACGGAATTCTTCCACCAATCTTTCATTTCTTATGTCTCCTTTATTTTGCATTGAGCAGATATTTATAATCCGTATTTGCTGCTTATTTATATCCGGTCAGGTGTTCTTCAACTGCCCTTTTTGCGGTCAGTTATTTCGATATAACTTTTTTTAGGCTTTTTTATAGGCGGACCCTATACGGCCCGCCTTTTCATAATTCTGATCTTTATTCCTTATCCTTAAGGCTTATGCAATTCCGAGAAGAGAGAGAAGGATGCTCAGGATGATAACACCGATGATCAGAACTGTGATGCTGACATTTTTCTTTTTCAGCAGATAGTAGCACAGAAGAGTCAGTCCAAGGGGAACAATGCCGATAAAGATCTGGTCCAACATGTTCTGTAGATTCAGAACAGATTCACCCTTCATGGTGAGTTCATAAGTGGAGTTAAAGGTTACCATGCTGGCAGTCATACCGCCGACCATGATCAGACCTACAATGCTGGCAGCCTTTGTCAGGATGTTCATAAGACCGCTTGCATAAACCCTCTGGATGTATTCGGAACCAAGCTTGTAGCCCAGGAATGTTCCGTAATATTTCACAAGAATAGACGGAATGTTGAAAAGAAGCAGGAACACGATCGGTGCCAGAACGTTTCCGGATGCACCAAGTCCTACTGCGATTCCGGCTGCGATTACGCGGAGAACGCCCCAGAAAATGGAATCACCGATACCGGCCAGAGGTCCCATCAGGGAAGATTTCACCGCATTGATGGAGCTTGCATCAAAATCCTTCTGCTCGCTGTTTTTCTTCTCCATGGATGCCACAAGACCCATGATGAATGTAGATAAGGTGATGGTTGTATTGAAGTAAGACATACTTCTTGTGAGGGCAGCTTTTTTGCCTTCCTCATCGTTTTTGTAAAATTTATTGATAAAAGGCATCAGGGAATAGCAGAAGCCGGAAGCTCCCTGTTTTGCCGGGCTTACTGCCGCATACAGAGTAAAGGAACGCCAGAACGCTTTTCTCAGCATTTTTCTTTCATCTGCAGGAATGGATTTCGTTAAATTACTCATAAGAAAAATTCCTCCTCTTCTTCGTCAAGATATTCGTCAGCGCTACCGGCCGGTGAAACTGCTACTCTCTGTGCTGCAAGCTGATTCAGCTTGTAATCGTTCATACCAATGGAAATGGCAATGATCACACCGATCACGGCAAGGGCGATCAGCGGAAGGTTTAAGTATGCTGCAAGGACAAATCCCAGGAAGTAGAACATGCAGATCTTGTTGTCCCAGAGCATTTTCATCAGCATCGCCATACCTACTGCCGGAAGAAGTCCACCGCAGACGGTCAGGCCGTTCATAACAACATCCGGGATCGCATCCAGAAGTGCGCTGACTGCGTCAGATCCGAACAGGATTCCGAAGAATGCGAACAGGGAATACAAAAACCAGTTTACAGCCCAGAGTCCGTAATGAAGGGCGATAATCTGTTTCTCCTTGCCCTCTGCTGCCAGACGGTCGAAAGTTTTTGCAAACATACCTACAATAAAGATGTAGAGAACGGTCTTGATCTGAAGACCAAGGATACCAATTGGAAGTGCCAGTGTCAGGGCTACCTCAGAACCTTTGCCCAGCATGATGGCAAAAGCAGTTCCTACGGCTGTGGCAATTCCGGGTTCTGCTGCAGAAGCTCCGCCAATATTTACAACTCCCATGAATACAGCTTCCAATGAAGCTCCGATGATAACTCCTGTGTGAAGATCTCCAAGGAACAGACCTACCAGTGGCCCGATGACGATCGGACGGTTCAGCATAGTAAATCCGACCAGCTCTGCACCGCCGACACAGATAAATACAGCAAGTGCTACAAGAAATGCGTTTAACATTTTTTTCTTTCCTCCCTTTTTTGTGCTACGTTTTATTTATTCAGTGGATGTCAGTCAAGCTTGTCCAGTACATCCTTCACAAGCTTCTGCTCATCATTGGGTACCTGCTGCATACAGGCCTTCGGATCAAGAGCCACCAGCTCTTTCAGTGCCTGCTGTTCTGCTTTTGTCAGCATGATAGTCGGGGTCAGGACAAGCTTCTCGGAAACATCGATCCCATCAAAACGTCCCGTATTTCCTACATTGAGGAATCCGATCTCACCAACACTTTGTCTTATCTTCAGAGCATCCTTTACCGTTCTTGTCAGAACCAGGATACGCATCCTGGATGCCTTCGGATTGTTTAAGATACGAATGGCTTCATCCACCGGTTTGATCAGCGATTTGATTCCGCCCGGTACGGCCATTTTCAATGCCATCTTCTGGGTGTTATCGTTAGCTGCCTCGTCGTTAGCTACCACGATTCCCTGTACAGCCAGCTGTTTGGTCCAGGTCATGGCAACCTGTCCGTGGATCAGACGGTCATCTACACGAAGTGCGGTGATCTTTGCTGTGGAATTGTCATAGGACTGGGGAGCCAGAGCTTTTTTCGGTGCGGATTTTTTTGCATACGATGCAGCATCTTCTGAAATCTGCGCAGTATTTTCGATACCCTGTGCAGTATCTTCTTCAGCATTTTTTTCAGATGTGGATTTCTTTCCACCGCCAAGGTCTACCATCTGAAGCTCTTCTCTGGCATCATCGATGAACTCCTGGATCTCCTCCTCTGTCACATCGTCATCTGCCATCATAACCTGCATCAGGACCGGAAGGTTGGTTCCTGTGATCAGTATGACATTTTCTTTCTGGCTGTATCTCAGAAGCTTCTGATTTACGCTTCCTCCCATCAGATCTGTGAAAACGAAAATCCTGTCGTTTTCATGCTGTGCGAAATATTCTTCAAACTTTTTCTCCACATTGTCTTCCGGTGTCACATATGCGTCGATGGTTGTGATCTCATCCATTTTTCCAACGATCAGCTCTGCTGTATAACGAATGCCGGAGGCCATTTTTCCATGTGTGGCGATCAGAATCTGTTTCATCTGGTATTCACTCCTTCTGTACTCTTTCCCTTTGGTTATGTACCTAACCTTTATGTTCACACTATAGCATCAAAGTTAGACTGTGTAAATAGGTTATGTACATAACCTATCATTGTAACAAGTTCAAAATCATGGTTTTGTGCAGGTTTCACATAGAACAGCAAATGCTTATTATCCACATCTTCAGCACGAACCTACACAGGATAACTCTTTTACGATTTCAGGTAAATTTACAAAAAGCCGAAAATACTCTGACTGTCAGACACTGACAGTTCCCGTATATTTCGGCTTTTGATATCTTTATATATCAGATTCTCTGTACTCTTACTATATTGAAAGTCCCGATTTTCTATTTTTCACAGTTCTGCAGTGACTTCTCGTATCTACCCCCTGATCAGATCAGGTACATTCTCTGCAGACTTACTTTTCCTCATGCTGCGGCTGTACAGATCTCCTGGGGATCAGCGTGACCGGAAGCATGATCTCATTTTCACGCTCTTTTTCCACTCCATTGATCCGTTCCATCAGAATTTCCACTGCAAGAGACGCCTTCTGCTCCACATTCTGGCTGATAGTAGTCAGACGAGGCACGGAAAATTCCGCATAGCTGATGTTATCGTATCCTGCAATTCCGATCTCCTCCGGAATCTTTACTCCACGACTGCTGAAAAAGCTGATAGCCTCCAATGCATAGAGGTCCGACAGGAAAAACAGTGCGGCCTTTGGTTTTTTCCGCTGGAGCAGACACGCATAGCTTTCTTTTCGTTTGGCGTAGTTCATTCCAAGAGCAGTAAACTGCACCTTCTGCTTTTTCTTTGCAAAATCCTTCGCCGCCCGCTGAGCGCCCATGTAACGAAGATGGTCCACACCATTATCACGGCCTGCACAAACCTGGATATGCTCATAGCCGCATTCCAGAAGATATTTTGTCATAAGATAGCCGCCGCTTTCGTCGTCCAGTCCGATATTCAGGACATGTTTTTCCTGGCCTGCATCAAGCTCACCGTATGCATCAATGGAAACGATCGGTTTGTTGATCAGCTGATAGATCTTTTCACAGTTGCTTTTGCTGAAGGAGATGGCAATAACGCCATCTACATCCCAGCCCATGACCATCTGGAATATCTTATCTGTATCCTTTGCGGAATACAGCATCAGATAATATCCCAGCTCCTGCACGTATTTCTCGATAAAACCGATGATCTTTCCATAAAAAGGATCTCCGATGATAGAATCCCTGAAGTCTTTATGATAATTGATCACAACTGCGATCAGCTGGGATTTTTCTTTATTCAGAACTCTCAGTCCCATTTTCTGGACATATCCCATTTCCCGGATAAGATTCTCGATCTTCTGAATATTGGCAGGAGATACTTTTTTTGTTTTTCCATGTATGACATTGGAAACAGTTGTTGTACTCACGCCTGCTCTTTGTGCGATTTCCTTAATCGTTGCCATTATCTTTCCTCCAGAGATATTTCTGTGCGGAAGCCACTGCATTGGCTCCGTCTGAAACAGCAGTTACTATCTGGCGAAGTGCCTTGGTACGAATATCCCCCGCTGCAAAAACCCCAGGTGCGCTGGTAACCCCCTCTTCTCCTGCACAGATATATCCATTTTCATCCAGCTTGAGCTGATCCTTTACAAGTGTCGTATTAGGAACGATCCCCACAGCAATGAAAACACCATCTGCGGTCAGCTCCCTCTCTTCATTTGTTTTTATATTACGGATCTTAAGACCGGTCACTTCGTCCTGTCCCAGGATCTCAAGGGGAACACTGTCCCACACCATTTCTATATTCTCACAGGCAAAAATTTTCTCCTGAAGTGTCTGATCTGCTCGAAGCGCATCACGGCGATGAACAAGATATACCCTTTCACAGAGGCCGGAAAGAAAAACTGCATCCTCTGCTGCCACGTTTCCTCCCCCCACTACCACTGCGGTCCGATCCTTATAAAAAGCTCCGTCACAGGTAGCGCAGTAGGAAACACCAAGGCCGCTCAGATCATCCTCTCCCGGGATATCCAGCTTCCGGTGCTCTGCCCCAAATGCAAGGATCAGGGCTTTCGCCTGATATTCATGCTTTTTTGTACGAATCGTCTTGATCTCTCCGGAAATATTTTCCAGGGAAAGAATCTTCTCACGCTGCGGCTCCAGTCCCAGCTTCCGGGCATGTGCCCCAAAGGCTTCTCCGAGATCCATGCCCGATATCCCCGGCATTCCCGGATAATTATCCACCGCATAGGTAGCTGTGACCTGGCCTCCCGGTGCAAAGTTTTTATCGATCCATATGGTATTTAACCTGGCCCTGGACGCATAGATCGCTGCCGTGATCCCTGCCGGACCTCCGCCTAAAATTGCAAGATCATAAATATCACTCATGTTATTTCTCCATTTTTGTATATTTCCGCTCACATAATATCATAGATTCCGTAATTTTCCAATATGATAGAACAAAGCGCCACTCTGAAAGGACGTTACTGTTTGCTTCGAGACCATCAGCACTCTCCACATGGTATATGTCTGTAAACAGTAATGAAAGACTGTCTTATGTCTCTTAAAATCAGGAAAAATAAATCTCCTATTATCATCACTCTGCTTCTTATCCTGGCACTTCTCACCGGCCTTACTGCCGGTTATTTTTCCACTCACGGGATCACAGAAAACGGAAAATTCGAAGCCTTTTCCGGAAAAGTTTTTCAAAATGAAGTTTCCGGCAGCACCCTTACCCTCCATTATACCCTGGCACATCCGGAAAAACAGGGTATCCGGCGAAAAAAAGCTTCTCTTGGCACTGTCCCCACAGATATGAAAAATACATACCAGATCTGCAGCCAGTACGAAAAAAAGCTGAAATCCTTCCGCTACAGCCGCCTTTCCACGGAAAATCAGCTGACGCTGGACTCCATGCTCCTCTATTACCACACGGAAAAATCACTGGGCGACAATTATCTGCTTCAGGAGCCTCTTGGCCCAAGTCTTGGTATTCAGGCTCAGCTTCCGGTTCTTCTGGCGGAATATGCCTTTTATGAAGATCGTGATATCACCGACTATCTCACTCTTCTCACCACCATCCGCCCATACTTTCGGAGCATCCTGGAATTTGAAAAAAAGAAATCCGAAGCTGGCTTCTTTATGAGCGATACTACCCTGGACCGGGTCCTTGCACAATGCAGTGCTTTTATCCAGAATCCCGACAACAATTATATGCTGGAAATTTTCCAGAAAAAGCTATCCGAATATGGAAAACTTCCTTCCTCAGAGCAGAACGCTCTGGTCCTGACCCACCAAAATCTTATGAAAACAGAAGTCATCCCAGCCTATCAGGAACTTATGACCGGTCTGGAAGCTTTGCGTGGCACAGGAAAAAACACTCGTGGCCTGACTTATTTCAAAGGAGGAAAAGCCTACTATCTCTATCTTCTTCAGAGTCAGACCGGCTCTTACGTTCCTGTAAAGCAAATGGAAAAACGACTCTCCGGACAGCTTTCCGACGAGATCGGCATCGCAGGAACCATACTTCGACAAAACCCGGAGCTTCTGACTACTCTCAGCCGGGGAATCACTTTCAGAGAAATAAAGCCTGCCCAGATGCTGAATGCCTTGCAGCAAAAGATCCAAACAGACTTCCCACCTCTCACAGATGTCACCTTTGAGCTCCGCACAGTCCACGATTCCATGAAAGAATATCTAAGCCCCGCCTTTTATCTCACCCCACCTATGGATACCGGAACCCCCAATGTGATCTACATAAATCCGGCTGCCGGCTACCAGGGCCTGGAGCTTTTTACCACACTGGCACATGAAGGATTCCCGGGGCATCTTTACCAGACTGTCACCTTCCAACGCCAAAAAACCTCCAACATCCGAAATCTTCTCTGCACCTCCGGCTTTGCAGAAGGATGGGCCACCTACATCGAACCCTATGCCTACCAGTACGCCGCCGATTATATTCAGGATCCTTCTGCCACAGAGCTTGCTAGGATCTCCTGGCTGAACCGAAGCATCAATTTATGCATGTACTCCCTTCTGGACATTGAGATCCATTACAACGGCTGGACTCAGGCCGAAGCCGCCAGCTTTCTGAAAGCCTTTGGTATCGAAGACAGCGCCGTTGTCTCCGAGATCTACCAGTATATCCTGGAAACCCCGGGAAATTATCTGAAATACTACTGGGGCTACTTAAGCCTTCTGGACTTACGCACTTCCGAACAGAACCGCCTTGGCCAGGACTTTGATCTGAAAGCTTTCCACAGCCAGGTACTGAAGATCGGTGGTGTACAGTTCCCGGTGCTGGAGAAGTATATTGATGCGGAATTTTGAAACTGTTTTTTCACTCCAACCCAGCAAAAAACAGTTCATAAAAATCATCCTCACCCTCAAGCATCGGAGAATTCTCTCCGCCGCCATTGGTACTCCTCTTCATCGCTGCATAAAATTCCTCACCAGCTGCAATCAGATCCATCTCATAAACCGGAACCCCAAGCTCCCGGCACTTCTTACAGAAAGCAGCCAGCGGCGCTTTCTCCCTGCGGGTAGCAAGCAACATCTCCCGAAGCGCCGGGTCCCTGCGGGCCTTTTCCTTCAGATTATCAAGCATCTCCACAACTTCCATCAGACTCAATCCCCCTTCACACAGCTTCTGAACAGCACATCCAGTTCCGGAATCTCTTTTTTCAGAGAAACCAGCTCCCCATTCCTGGTAAAACAATGCTTCGAGGAAGCCTCTGTACAAACCTCACTTCTGGTCACATTAAAAAACTCATAAGCCAGCTCCAGAACCACACCACTGTACTTCTTCACCGAAACCGAAATCCCAACTACATCATCAAAAAGCACCGGCTTCTTATAAGAAACCGAAATCCCTGCAACCGGAGAAACAATCCCCCGCTTCTCCACCTCACCATAACCAAAGCCCAACTCCTTCATGAAATCGATCCGGGCTTCTTCCATCCATTTCACATAATTGGAATGATGGATGATCCCCATCTGATCCGTCTCATGATACTGTGCCTTACGCCTGTAAACACCCATGTTTATATCCTCTCTTCTGTAAAAATCTGACATTTGTCACCAGTAACAAAACATCCTCTTTATTTCTCACAAACCATACTCTTTATACAACTCCCTGCAAGCCTCCGCACTGTCTATGATTTTCCCAATCTCATCCATTCGACCATCCGCGATCAATTCCCCATCCTCCAGCTGATGCTCATTCCGAAGATGCACAATCTTTACATTCTCCGGATACGAAGTATGAAACACCTCATTGATAAGCGGGACGATCAGATAAGTCATCTTCTCCATCATCGTCCGAAAAACATCATCAAATATAGTATTATTGGTCATTAACACTC
Organism: Blautia sp. MSK.18.38; assembly: GCF_024460535.1. Taxonomy (NCBI): domain Bacteria; kingdom Bacillati; phylum Bacillota; class Clostridia; order Lachnospirales; family Lachnospiraceae; genus Blautia; species Blautia sp. MSK.18.38. The sequence goes on from NZ_JANFYP010000013.1 coordinate 54,117, forward strand.
CTACTGGTATATACAAATTATACCACACAAACAAAACATGAAAACACCATAAACCAGCATTTCACAAAATACACAGTAACAAAAAATGGAAAACGCTTCAGAATCTAAAGCTTCAGAAATGTCCATACAGACAAAAAGATCTTATAAGATAAACCACCCATACCACACACTATAATAAAAAGCACTGAAATTTCATCCAAAAATTCCGACACACTCAAACCAACAACACAACACCTCCACACCACCAGGCCGACAGCAAAGCACCTCCACACTACCAGGCCGACAGCAAAGCGCCTCGGCCATCCCCTCCGTCAGACCACAAGGAAACTCAGCCTTTCGCCCCAGGCATCCAGCGCAGCGCTGATGCCCCATCCCCTACCGGAAAACCACTCAACCTACCACTCCAAACAAACCTACCACCCAGCCACCCTAGCCCTACCGCCCTGAACCTCACAGTCCGTGCCGGGGATGCTGTCTGGTCTGCCTCTGCAGGAGGGGAGCTGATTCTTAGACGGCGAAAATCTGCGTTGCTTCAAAAATTCTCGCTGTCTGAGCGGCGTCAGACGCGAGTTCGAGAAATTTTGAAGCGGTTTTAGCAGAATTTCGGCGTCTTAGAATCCAGCCCCCGACGAAGCCGCAGACCAGACAGCATCCCCGACTCGGGCGTACGTTCACCCCCACCACCCTCTTCCCACCAAAATAAAAATCTGCTATAATACAACCACACAACAAAAATCAAAAATAACAAAGCGAACAATCACCAATCAATCGCATTCAAAATCCAAAGAAAGACAAGGTAAAACATAAATGAAATTTCCACCCAACATCAAAATCCCCGACTCCCTCAAAGGAGTCTTCAAAAAAAGCTCCGCCCCGGATCCCCTCAGAGAACCCCGGCGCAATCCCAAGGACAACATCCCCCTGAACTTCCGCGAACGCAGCAATGCCCGCGTAAGTCTTATGGCATCCGTCATCGTCCTTGCGATCCTGGTCCTCTTCTTCAATCAGCTGGACTACCGCCTCATCCGCAAACCAGCCATAGACGCCCAGAAAAAAGCCGCGGCAGTCAAAGCCAAGGCCGAGCAGGAAGCAGCCGACACCACTGCCGAAACTACCACTGCCTCCGTCATCGCAGTAGGCGACAACCTCTATCACCAGAGTCTCATCGACGCAGGCGCATCCTCTGACAGCAACTGGAACTACGACAAGATCTACACCCACATCCAGGACGCCATCAAGGACGCAGACATCAAAATGATCGATCAGGAAACCGTCTTCACAACCGACCATGACAGCGTAAGCTCCTACCCATCCTTTGCAACACCCACAGAAGTAGGAGACGCCATTATAAAAGCAGGATTCAACGTAGTAGAATCCGCCAACAACCACATCGATGACTTCGGAGAAGGCTTCCTCACAGACACACTGAACTTCTGGAAAACCAAATATCCGGATGTCACACTTCTGGGGATCCACGACTCCCAGGAAGATGCCGACACCGTCAAGATCCGTGAAGTAAACGGTATCAAGATCGCATTTCTGGATTACACCTACGGCACAAACGTAGGCGGCATTGAAGGAAAAGACTACATGATCGACATGATCCGCAAAGACAAGATCACAGCCATGATCCAGAAAGCAAAACAGCAGGCCGACTGCATCATCTTTGTAGCACACTGGGGTACCGAAGACGAAACCATGCCAAACGAATACGAAAAACAGTGGGCAGCCTACCTTATGGAGCAGGGCGTAAATGTCATCATCGGCGGACATCCACATGTACTCCAGCCATATGGCCGCCTTACTGATGACAAAGGCAATGAAACTGTAGTCTTCTACTCTCTGGGAAATTTCGTATCCACCCAGCAGAAGCTGGAAGAACTTCTCGGCGGAATGGCAAAATTCACCATTCAGAAAACCGTACAGGACGGCAAGACCTCAATTGAGATCCTGACCCCTACAGTGGAACCTCTGGTCATGCATTACAACAGCGATGCCGGTGAATTCGGACCATATATGCTTTCCGATTACACAGAAGAACTTGCATCTCAGAACGGTGTACAGTCATACATTGGCTCCGGTGTATTCACTCTTGACAACCTGAAAAAGAAGTTCAACGAGATCATGTCCATGAATGTCACTCCATCCACAGGAACCAACCTCCTGGATGTGACCATTGACACAGACCTGAACATGATCGATGCATCCGGAAATGTCGTAGAAGATACCGACTCCATCACAGCAGAAAAATATTACGCAGATAAAGGCATTGACATCACTTCCGAAGACTTTAACTCTGCTGATAATAACTCAGGCAGCACAGACGACTCCTCGGATGACGGTTCCTACGACGACAGTTACTCTGACGATGGTTCCTACGACGACGGTTCCTACGATGATGGTTCCTACGACGACGGTTCCTACGACGACGGTTCCTACGATGATGGTTCCTACGATGATGGTTCCTACGATGATGGTTCCTACGATGATAGCGAAGAATAGCGATAACTTTTCGTAACCAGTTTATACCCAGATCCATAAAATACCGGAGATCCGGCACCTCTGAAGCCAACACTTCAAAGGTACACAGATCTCCGGTATTTTTATTTTATCTTTTATATTTTCTTTCAAAGATTTCGCTATACAGAATATCAGTATGTAAATATACCAACTCCATAAGCTTCCAACGGATATGCAAAAGAAAATTCCCGGTTGTCACAATTTTTCTTTTCGGCTTTAAATACCTTGCCCTTCGGAAGAAGCCCCTGCTCATCCATGATCAGCTTGTACTGTTTTTTCTTCGGAACGCCTACACGGTAATCCGGACGTGCTACCGGTGTAAAGTTGCATACTATCAGGATATTATTACGTCTTGTAGGAGATTTTCTCACAAAGCTGAAGATACTTCTGTCGCCATCGTTGGCATTGATCCACTCAAATGCAGATGGATCATTATCTGCACCGTAAAGTGCCGGATATTTGCGGTAGATATGCAGAAGATCACTGACATACTGCTGCAGCTTCTGATGATTTTCTTCGCCAAGAAGATACCAGTCAAGCTCTCTGGCCTCACTCCACTCACGCAGCTGTCCGAAATCCTGTCCCATAAACAGAAGCTTCTTACCCGGATGCCCGAACATAAAAGTATATCCGGCCTTCAGGTTCTTGAATTTATCATCCAGCTCTCCTGGCATCTTCTCCAGCATAGAACACTTCAGATGTACTACCTCATCATGAGACAGAACCAGAACATATTTCTCACTGTATGCATAAGTCATAGAAAATGTCATCTTATTATGATTAAATTTACGGAAATATGGATCCAGCTTCATGTATTCCAGGAAGTCGTTCATCCAGCCCATATTCCACTTCAGAGAGAATCCAAGCCCGTCGTCTTCTGCCTTACCTGTTACCATCGGCCATGCGGTAGATTCCTCTGCGATCATGACAGTTCCATGATTTCTTCCGAGAACAACGGTATTCAGATGCTTAAAAAATTCAATAGCCTCCAGATTCTTGTTTCCGCCGTATTTATTGGCGATCCACTCACCGTCTTTCTTACCGTAATCCAGGTAGAGCATGGATGCAACCGCATCTACACGAAGACCATCAACGTGGCATTCCTCTACCCAGTAAAGAGCGTTTGCGATCAGGAAATTCTTCACCTCCGGACGTCCGTAATTGTAGATCTTGGTTCCCCAATCCGGATGCTCACCCTGTCTCGGATCTGCATGCTCATATACAGCAGTTCCGTCAAAGTTAACCAGTCCGTGTGCATCCTTCGGAAAATGTGCCGGTACCCAGTCAAGAATGATACCGATCTTCTGACGGTGAAGATAATCCACCAGATATTTGAAATCCTGCGGTGTTCCGTAGCGGGAAGTCGGTGCGTAATAGCCGGTTACCTGATAGCCCCAGGAACCGTCAAAAGGATGCTCTGCGATACCCATAAGCTCCACATGGGTGTATCCCATTTTTTTGACATACTGTGCAAGCTTCGGCGCCAGTTCTCTGTAGGAATAGAAACCATCCTCATCCTCTGCTGTCTGCGGATGCTTCATCCAGGAACCCGGATGCACCTCATAGATAGACATGGCACCTGTGTCCGGATCAAAGTTCTCGCGATTTTTCATCCAGGTATCATCTTTCCATTTATAGTTGGTGATATCTGTAATACGAGAAGCTGTTCCGGGACGCATTTCAGCGGCATTGGCATATGGATCTGCCTTGTAAAGCTCCTCACCATGTGCACCTGTAATGTAAAATTTATACAGCTGTCCGATCTTCGCTCCCGGTACAAATGTCTCATAAACGCCAATGGGTCCAACTTTTTTCATGGGATTCTTCTCCGTATCCCATTCGTTGAATTCACCTATAACAGAAACCGCCTGTGCATTAGGTGCCCACACTGCAAAATAAACCCCCTTTTTTCGGTTCTGCGTATCTGGATGTGCTCCCAGCTTCCTGTAAATATCATAATTCGTGCCCTGACCAAACAGATACTGGTCAAGCTCCGTAAATTGTAATTTCTTTCCCATTTTCAGGTACCTCCCTTTATAGTTCTGCCACCGTCCATTCCCCAATTTTAAGTGGAATTTTTTATTCTATAATTATACCAATCCCCATATTTTCAGTCAAGGAAAAACCCTCTCCGGCTAATATGTGTCTATTATCCGACAGTGTCAGATAAAGTCAAAAAAGAGACCTGAATGACGCACATTTTGTCATTCAGGTCTCTCCTGTCATTTTTTAATATTCTTCGCTTCCATCGTCATAAGATTCGTCGTAGGAACCATCGGAATAGTCCCCTTCATCGGAAGATCCGTCACTGACATCCGATCCGTCAGAAGAATCGCTTCCATCGGAGCCATCCTCAGAGGAATCCTCTGAATCGCTGGAATTTCCTGCATATCCTGCAACACGACCAGCCTGAAGAGAGCTGTCCCAGAAGTCAGAATAGGAAGCACTCTGTAACGTAACATCCTTCGCTTCTGCAAGCTCGCTGACTGTTACAAGCTTATATCCCTGGTCGATCAGTGCCGGGATCAGCTTCTCTGTGGCACACTTCACAGATGGTTCATGAATATCATGCATCAGGATGATAGAACCGTCTCCCAGTGAGGAATCATTCATGATCTGGTTATAATCTGCATCCGCATCCATCAGCTTCCAGTCCAGAGAATCCGTAGACCACATGAAGAAAGGCTTGCCAACTGCACTCATCTGCTCATCTGTGATCGCGCCATACGGTGCACGACATACCGTTGATGCCTGCCCACAGGCTTTTACCAGTGCATCATCCGTCTTCTGGAACTCCTGCATAACAGAATCCAGATCCATATTCGGCAGCGTCTGTTCCGGATGATCCCAGGTATGGTTACCGATCTCGCAGCCAAGCTTTACCATTCGCTGTATGGTAGATTCACGGCCCTCCACATTCTGTCCCAGCATAAAGAACGTAACATGGATATTGTATTTCTCAACAGTATCAAGAAGTGTCTCTGTATACTCTCCAGGACCATCATCAAAGGTCAGAGCGATCATCGGGCGCTTCTTGGAAGGATCATAAGAGCCATCCTCATTAAAATAATAGTCCTTCACACCTTTCTCCACCCATCCGGTCTGCATGTATCCCTTTTTATCAAAGCTGTATGTTGTTCCGTCAATATCCGCAAAACCATTTACATAATATGTACCATCCGGATTCTGATACCACTTTCCTGTAGAATCCTCATGCCATCCCGGAGTCATAACAGAAAGCCTTTCGCCTGCTGCACTGCCCTTTACCGGCATCACCGTTGCATCCGTACCGGAATCCGCGCTGTCTGTATCCGAAGCAGCCGTATCCGTCGATGCCGTACCGTCCTTCGTACTGCTGCCTGTGGAAGCTCCGGCGGTATTTGCCTGGACATTTACTGTCTCCGCATCCTTATTGCTTCCGCCGCCTGCATGGTTGACGATGGGAAGAATTACCCCTCGAACAACAAAAACCAGCAGAAGAATCGCCGCAACTACACAGGTTATCCGCTTCATCATCCGCCGCCGTCTTAACTGCTGCTGTTTTCTGCGCATCCTCTCACGCAAAACTCTTTTGTCCATTTTTTACATCCCCGTTTATATACTCATATCTTTCTTTGATATTTAATGTCTGTCTTTAATCATACCGCATTTAACGCTTAAATACAATGGAAATTCCCGAAAGAATCTCTTAATTTGTTACTGTTCACTCCGTTCTCAGTAACACACTTCGCGATGCACATGTAAAAAAAATGGTACCCGGAACACATTCCGGGCACCACACTTTTTTAGCTGCTGATACTGTCAGATCACTCCTGCCCCGCTGCATCCGATGTGCTGCTGTCTGCATCCTGATCCGCCTCGCCGTCTTCCGGCACCATATCTGTAGCCTCTGCCGCTTCCAGCTCTTCATCCACGGTACCTTCCGCACTGCTTCCGTCCGAGGAAGGATCATCTCCGTTTACTCCCTGGGTATCACCGGCAGAAACCTTCTCCTCAACCGTTGCATTGTCCAGGACAAAATCTTCCACTCTGAGAAGTCCGATGGATTCATCCACGGCTGCCTGTCCGTATTTATCTACCAGCGCAGCCAGATCCTTCACACTGTATGCTTTGATCAGTTCATCCTGGATACTGAGAGATTTTTTATCTTCAAGTGTCATATTCTCCGCATCCATGATCCCCTGTACGATCAGGTTCTGCTTTACTTTAAACTCCGCATACTGACCGCTCTGCTCCTCAAAATCATCCATGGAGATTCCCTGAGCTTTTACAAAATCCTCCAGCGTCATATCACCCTGTTTTGCATAATTCTCATACAGACTGCGAAACTCTGTCTTGGCTGTATCCAGATCCTCCTGTGGATATTCCTTCACTTCAGATGCTGAGAGCACTGTGTTCCATGCAGTTTCACGCAATGTGTTCTGTGCACTTGTCTTCGCTTCATCCTCCAGTGTGGTACGGATTTCCTTCTTGTAATCATCCACACTCTTGCAGTCTGTATTCTTGGCTACCCAGGTATCGGTAAGCTCAGGTGCACGCTTAAAGCTCTGCAGAGTGACCTTAAATACCACTTCCTGTCCGGCCAGCTCTTCCGAAGAGTATTCCTTCGGGAAAGTCAGATCGAGATCCTTGGTCTCACCTTTTTTCATTCCGATGATCCCGTCCTCAAATCCGTCGATAAACGTTCCGGAGCCTATGGTCAGCTCATAATTATTTGCAGTACCGCCGTCAAAAGCCACTCCGTCCTTGGTTCCCACATAATTAATGATAACCACATCTCCGTTCTGAACACTGCCTTCCGTTACTTCCTCAGCCTTGTTCTGAAGTTCTTCCTTGATCCTTCCGTCAACCATATCATCGGTTACGGCTTCTACTGTGTTATCAAGAGTCAGTCCCTTATATTCTCCGATGGTCACATATTTGCTCACATCATCCACGGAAACAAGCCTTGTATCTCCGGAGGCTGCCTCTTCGCTGTCTTTATTGGAATCCGTTTCTTCTGACTCTTTGGAATCTGCAGATCCGGAATCTTCTTTATCTGTTGTATCCTGCGCTTCTGCTGCAGGTTTTTTGTCATCTTTCTGGTCTGTTGATGTGCCACATGCAGTGATCGCCAGTGCCGCACACAGTGCAAGAACCATGAGATATGCTTTTTTCTTCATAACCTACTCCCTTCATCAAGTACTGTCGGTTCGATTATAATCTTTTTTTATACAGATTTGTAAAGTGTGTTTGCTGTCTTACATTTCCGGTACCGGTGTCGGTCTGGAAGAATCCCACACCTCCGATACATCAAACAGGTCACTGAGCATATCCGGATTGTAATACATTCTGTATCCATCCAGATTCCGTCTTCCCTGACGGAAATATTCACTTGTGATCTGCACAAAATACTGACTGGAATCTACATTGCAGAAATAGCGGTAGCCACGGCTTTTGTAATACTCATACTTCTCATTATCCGAGGTGTATCCTTCCCAGTCGCCGATATCCGCACCAAAGGCAAAAATGATCATATCGGTTTTTCCGAGGATGGGTGCCACATATTTTTCCCATTTTTTATTATCGGTCTTCAACTCCGCTGCTGTGGAGCTTGTAGCGTTTCTGTGACCCCAGGTATGGCTTGCAAATTCCCACCCGTCCTTTTTCATGGCCTTCGCCACTTTTTTGGCTGCTTTTACTTCTTTATCATAGTCAAAATCCGGATTGGCCTTGAGAAAAGCCTTCTGGTCATCCTGAAGATTCTTCTTGGTCTTATATGCCCCATCTGTACGGTAGCCCAGAACACCATTATAACCGGTCATTGCCAGGATACCCTTTCTTCCATGATAGGAAAAATCCGGATGTTCTTTGATAAAGGAATCCAGGATCGGCACCACATCGTAATCTCCGGTCACAACTGTACCGTCTGCCTTCTTATACTCGCATTTGATATCTCCGTTGTCGTCGATCACCAGCTTTGTGGCAAATCCGTCTCCGTCCATATAATGATAGTAGCTGACGTCATCCTCTGAAAGAACAAAAGGGATCTTGCCTTCCGGCAGCATGATCTTTCCCTTGCTCATGGTTCCGTCATCATTGATCACAGCCATATCATGAGGACTCACCAGTACGTAACCCTTATCATACATGATCTGGAGCATTTTTTTGAATTCGCTGACTGTGGTCATCATCTGATTATATCCGGCCTCATCGGAATCTCCGTCAAAGGCCAGTGAAGTATTCACGATCAGGGAATGAAAAAATACATGGGTGATATTCTCAAGTGGATATTCCACACAGGCATCTCTTTTTTTCATGTAGGCTGCTGCTGCTTCCTGCATCTTGTCACTGGTGGCAAATTTCCAGTTGTTTTTCAACACGGAGATCGCGCCGGTGTAATCATACTGCTGTGCCAGTTTTTTGGCTTTTTTGAGAAGTGTTTTTTCGTCTGAGGAAGTACTGTCGGAGCTGTTCTCGGCAGCTTCCCTTTTCTGTGTTTCTTTTTCTGCCTTTTTTTCTTCCTTCGGTGTCTCGGTAGCTGCCGGCTGGTCCTCCGGGTCCGCTGCTACTTTGGCTTCTTCGGACTGTTCTTCTTCGGCTTCTGCAGCTTCTGCTTCCGCTTCATCAGACTGTGTATCCTCGTCATCCTGTGTCCCGGAGATCATATTGTCCACCTGAACAGTGACCGGATGGTTTCCGCCCACAAGAAGTGACGCCGCAAGCACTGTTGTCAGTACACCTGCAATTTTTTTCTTCATAATAATATATATGCCCCTTTCTAAAAGTCCCCTCGTATCTCCGGATATGACCGTTACATCGGCGGTACCGGTGTCGGTCTTGCCGGATCAAAAACATCTTTTACGTCAAAAAGATCGGATAACAGTTCCGGGTTATAATACATACGGTATCCATCCAGATTCCGTCTTCCCTGACGGAAGTACCGATCCCGGATCTGTACATAATACTGGCTGGAATCCACGTTGCAGTAATAATTATATCCCTGCCCCTTCAGATATTCGAATTTATCCCCGGAATACTCCTGGTCATTGGTAATGTCGGTTCCAAAAGCAAAAATGATAACATCCGTTCCCCCGATCAGCGGATCTACATTTTTCTTGAAACGTTCGGTATCTGCCTGAAGCTTCTCCAGTGTGACCTGTCCCACATTCTGATGTCCCCAGGTATGGCTCGCAAATTCCCAGCCTTCTGCCTTCATGGCATCGGCAACCTTTTTTGCGGCTGCCCGTTCTTTTTCCAGGCTGAAATCCGGATGTGCATCCAGCCACTGTACTTTATTTTCATCCAGATCTGCCGGACGGGTCTCATAGCTTTCGTCGGTCCGGTATCCCAGGATCCCGTTGTATCCGGTAAGTGCCAGGATTCCTTTTGCACCGCGGTATGAGAAATCCGGATGCTTTTCCACAAAACGGTCGATCAACGGAACCATGTCATAATCTCCCACGGAGACACTTCCGTCATCTTCCACATATTCATTGCGGATCTTTCCTTTATCATCCACGATCAGCTTCGTGGCATAGCCGTCACCGTCCATGTAATGATAATAGCATACATCATCCTGTGAGAGGACAAACGGCGTTTTCCCAGGCGGAAGAAGGATCTCTCCCTCTGTGATATTCCCGTTGTCGTCTGCCTTTGCCATGTCCTTGATGCTTACCATCACATAGCCCTTGTCATACATGGTCTGCGTGATCTTGTTAAACTCATCAATGGTTGTCATGACCTGATTATAATCTGCTTCTTTGTAGTCTCCGTCAAACGCTTTGGATGGATCCTTGATCAGAATATGATAAAAGACATGTGTCACCTTTTCAAGGGGCCATGCCGTACAGGTTGCTTTTATGTCTTCGTATTTTTTTGCAGCTGCCTGCATCTTCTTATCCGAATCATAGGACGGAGCCTTTTTCAGAAGATCGATAGCTTTGTCATAGTTATACTGACTGGCCAGAAGCTCTGCCTCTGCGAGAGTATCTTTGGAAGCGGTCTCTGTATTTTTAGTACCTGCTTCTAAAGCTTTTTCTCCGGAAACAGTCTGTTCTTTCTGTTTGTCAGAAGAAACCATCTTCTCTTTTGAAGCCTTCTCACTTCTGCCCTTCAGCGCACCGACCCCTACGGATGCCCCGACTGCGACGATCATTGCCGCTGTTATGATGGCCAGACGTTTTCTGCGTTCCTTCAGCTGGCGCTTTCTGCGGCGTTTCAATATCTCTTTCCGCCATTCTTCGTACTCAGGAGTTCCCATTTCCGGTCGGGTTCCCCCGGGCTTTTTCTCTTTCATATAATATTTCCTCCATCTCTGGTTTATCCATTACATATGTTAGCTCAAAGATAGTTATGTCCTGTATTCTCTGCAGCATACACAGATGAACTGCATCGTAATCATTATAACTGGTAACTGCTGAAATTTCCACCGTTCCACCTGTCTTTTTCACTTTTTTAATTGCCTTTTTGACGAAACAATGCTAAAATGTTGTTTGCGTAATGTAACCGATTGCGAAACAAATATATATACAGGGGGATTCTCAAATGAGTACAGTTACCATCGTTCTTCTGGTCATCCTCGTTATTCTGATCGCAGCAGTGATCGCACTCTATTTCTTCGGAAAAAAAGCTCAGAAAAAACAGGACGAACAGCAGGCTCAGATCCAGGCTAACAAGCAGACAGTTTCCATGCTGGTCATCGATAAAAAACGGATGCCGCTGAAAGATTCCGGACTTCCACAGATGGTCATCGACCAGACACCTAAGCTTATGCGCCGGTCCAAGCTTCCGATCGTAAAAGCCAAAGTCGGTCCGAAGATCAACATCCTTATTGCAGATGAAAAAGTTTTTGATCTGATCCCGGTCAAAAAAGAGATCAAAGCTGAAGTCAGCGGCCTTTACATCGTTGGCGTAAAAGGAATCCGTGGTTCTCTCGAAGCACCACAGAAGAAGAAAAAAGGCTTCCTCGCAAGATTCCGTAAATGATCAGAATCCAAAACAGCCGCCATGCTTTCAGGAATTCCCCTGATGCATGGCGGCTGTTCTTATGTAGTGTAATTATATATCTTTTATTTTCTGCAGGATCTATAAAACAAAATCCTTGCAGTCTCTTGGCTGTACCTGGATCGCCAGATAGCAGTCTGCCACATGTTCTTCATTCATATCCAGCGCATAATCTGCTTTGATCTGAAGGTTCTCTTCGCTTTCCGTCAGCTCCAGATTCGTAGCTGAGATTCCCATCTGAAGTGTTCCGTAAGGGGTAGTATAATAGGTCATGTTTTTTTTGCCCTGTTCAAATACCATGTGTACATTGACCAGTCCCTTCTTGCTGACTTCCAGACCCTTTCCGGATACTTTTATGTAATTGATGGTGGGTTCTGCTGTTTCATCCAGCAGTTCCTCATATCTGAGATAATGAGAACCATTGCGGAAATAATACTGTCCCGGAACAATGATCTCTATAGGTTCCTGATCCCCCTGTGCATCCATCATCTGAAGCCCTCTTACATGGATCAAAACTTCTTTCTGCATTCTTTTCTCCTATCATTTATGTACAGATCTGTTTAATATTTTTCGATATCGATCTTCTGTGTTTTTTCTACGTTATACGGCAGAATGGAATTGGCAAAATCCTTAAACTTCTCTGCAAGATCACTTACATAAAAGCGATACGGGAATTCCTCCTGTGCTACCTCATTGCTGGCAAGATCCAGTCTGGAGAGTAACTTTTTAAGCTCCAGCGCCGTCTCATATGCAGGATTCACAAGGCAGACCTCCTCACCCATGATCTTGCGGATGGTAGATCTTAAAAGAGGATAGTGCGTACATCCGAGGATCAGTGTATCGATCTCCTGCTCCTGCAGCTCCTTCAGATATCTTCTGGCAACCTCCTCGGTGACCGGATCATGATACCAGCCCTCTTCTACCAGCGGAACAAACAGCGGGCACGCTTTTCCGATCACGGTGATCTCCGGATCCAGTTCCTTCAGATAAGAGGCATGGATACCGCTTCCTACCGTGCCCACCGTTCCGATAATGCCCACCCGTTTATTTCTGGTTTCCTGGGCAGCAACTTTGGCACCGGCCTCGATCACTCCAAGGATCGGGATATCCAGTTCATCCTTCACCGCATCCAGAGCAAATGCACTGGCTGTATTACAGGCCACCACAATGGCCTTCACCTTCTGTTCCTGCAGAAAATGAATGATCTGGCGGGAATAACGGATCACCGTTTCTCTGGATTTGCTTCCATAGGGAACTCTGGCTGTGTCTCCGAAATATACGATTTTTTCCGATGGGAGATTGCGCATGATCTCCCGGGCTACTGTCAGTCCTCCGATACCGGAATCAAACACACCCACCGGTGCGTTTCTGTCTATATTCATTGATCTTATCTCCTGAAATAATTAATCGAACGTGATTGGTCCGTTGAAATATTGTATCACCAATCCAGGGCTTGCGCAAGCCAGAAGGATATCTTCACCGGCTTATTTTCCCCGTTGTCCTCTGCTTTTTCAAAACAGAATTCCGGGTAGATCGTTCCCCACCAGGCATAAAACTGTGGCTGCTGATCACCGGCAGTTCTTCTCTCCCAGGTACTCCCTGCAAGGATCACTGCCGTGAGCAAAAGGAACCCTCCTGCTTTTTTTAATACATGCTTCTTCATTTTTATATGCTCCATGAGCAAGCCCTCCTGTCAAAAATCTTCTGATGATCTTATCCAGAGATATATTGTACGATTTATCGTACTGATCATCATCTATATTATTAACAGTCCGGCTCCCATCTATTCATTACTGCCGTAATCCACTTCCAGAAGCTCACCTTCCACCCATATCTCCGGAAGCCAGGGCAGCGTTCCATCCTGACAGAACTGATGATATACCTCCCGCAGAGTCACACCCTTCTTCTGCTGCCCGGATGTGCGGTTCTCCTGGATTCCCTGAAGGTATTCCCCTATGGAGCTTTCCCGGGCTCCCTTCCAGTGAAAAACATCTCCCAGCATATCCGTCCGGAACACGTAGACATCCTCTCCGATATGCTCTTCCTGCTTCAGATATCCGATCAGTGCTTCCCGGGATCCCTCTTCCAGGATCTGTTCATCCAGGATCAGCACTTCAAGATGACCCAGATCCAGAAATTTTTCCTGAGACCGGTTGTAGACTGCCTCGATCTCCTGAAAATCCCGGCCGGAAAGAGTCAGCACAGAAATCGGATCTTCGTCCGGTTTTTCCTGTCCGGTAGCTGTACTCATATCCGGCATTGCATATTTCAGCACAAAGCCATTCTCTGAAACACCGGCCCCCAGTGCCAGCGGATAAGCTCTTTTTTCCGGTTCTACTGCCGCACAGCCTGATCCCGTCAAAGTGATGACCAGGACAAGTCCTGCCACAGTTACTTTTTTCTTCCGTCTTCCCCGGTTTTCCGTACTGAGAAAAAGCTGTATCACAAGCAGAAACGGCACAAAGATGTACCCCAGATACCAGCCATAATACTCCCGGATCCCCATCCCGTTTCTCTCATACAGGGAAAGCAGCCAGCCTGCTGCCGGGATCCAGTACCGACCGGTCCCGAATCCGGTTTTTTCCGCGATCTGATTTCCGTAATGAAACAAACTTCCCAGAGAAAACAAAAGTCCGAATACCAGAAACCCCATCCATATCACATCAAATCTCGCCAGTACGTTTCCCGGAAGATCTGCCCCCTCCAGAAGAGGCAGTACCGGACAGATCTCGTTTTTAAGGCGTGCACCTCCAAAGACTGCCGGAAGAAGGAGCTGCATTCCAAAAATGATCCCGCAAACTGTAAGAAAAGCCAGGATCACAGGTTTTCTGGCACTTCCCTGTTTTTTTGCATACTCCAGCCCGAAGGGAAGAAGTCCTGCTCCTGAAAAAGCACACAAAAGTGTATACAAATCATGGAGCCATCGCTCTCCTGTAAATCCTGTTTCCGGATCTTTCATCACTTCCATAAAGTACTCTGTTTTTCCCTGCCCTGCACATAAAAGCATCAGAAGAAGGATCCCTGCCAGAAAAATCCTTCCGGACACCTCAGCGATCCGCCCTCTTCTCTGCATTCCGCGATGCGTTCCCAGACTACAGGCTGCAACTGCAAGAAGAGACAGCCATTTTCCGGAAATCCCGCTGATCAGACTTTCCGGGATCACCTCCCCCAGAAGGCCCGAAAGAAATGCCGAACTTGCGATCACATATACCAAAAAGAACAGGCCAATAAATCGTACAGTAAAACTTCCTGTCCTTTTGGAAAGCTCTCCATATGCAGGTGTCAGACGTATCAGCCAGATCACATAAAAAGAGAGCACTACGGCCGCAGCAGCTGTCCCTGCCATGGCACTGATGCCCAACATCGCTCCATTCTTAAACAGGCACAGCAGAAACGGCGCCGGAAACACCAGTATGATCTGCCGAAAAAGCTGTCTGTGGGAAATCCTGTTATTCTCCGCAAATCTCATAACCTTTATCCTTTCCGGCTCCATGGCCTTGTCCGAAGCCTGCGTTTCTGGGCATTTCTGGCATACAGCGGCCGGAATTTCCGCTTCCGGAAGGGCTGTCGCAAAATCCTTCCACCGGTTTCCGCCTCACTGTTCTTCTCTACAAAAGGTACCAGATATGGGACACCGAAGCTTAAAAGTCCTGCCAGATGCGCCATGGTGAGATACAGTCCCAACACGATTCCGAATATACCTAGAAATCCTCCCAGAAACAGAAAAGCGTACTTCAGAAGCCGGAATGCAGAAGCAAATTCCTCATTAGGTATAGCCAGTGATCCCAGTGCTGTCAGTGCCACGATGATCACTACCACCGGGCTGACAAGATTGGCCTCCACCGCAGCCTGTCCGATGATCAGTCCTCCTACGATCCCAATGGCATTTCCAAGAGCTCCCGGGATCCGCACACCAGCCTCCCGTATCAACTCAAAAGACAGTTCCAGGAACACCAGCTCCACTACACTGGAAAATGGAACGCCCTCTCTTGCCTGTGCAAAGGAAAGGATCAGATTCGCCGGAAGGATCTGTGTATGAAACCGGATCACAGCCAGATAAAGTCCGGGGAGCAGCGTTGCCACAGCCATGGCCAGATACCGGAGCACCCGCAGGAAGGATGCCATCTCAAAACGGTTGTACCAGTCTTCACTGCTTTCCATAAAACTGTTGAATGCTCCGGGAACCACCAGTGCCACCGGCGAATTGTCGCAGAGCAGAACTGCTTTTCCATTCAGCAGCTCCTGGGCAGCCCGGTCCGGCCGCTCCGTTGTCTGAAACTGAGGAAAGGGAGAATACCATGCTTCTTCTGTCAGCTGTTCCAGCATCCCGCTGTCCAGGATCCCGTCCACTGTAAAAGATTCCAGGCGCTCTTTCACAGCAGTCAGAAGCTCCTCATGGACCAGATCCTCCACATAAAGAAGCTGTACCACCGTATTGGAGCGTACACCGATGCTGCTCTGCTCCACCTTCAGCCTGGTATCCCGGATCCGCTTTCTCACAAGGGCCGCATTGGTTTTTACACTGTCACAGAACCCCTCCTTGGAGCCTCTGAGGACCTTTTCCGTTTTCACCTCTGATACAGCCAGCCCCGGATATCCTTTACTGGAAATTTTCATTGCTTTGTCGTATCCATCCAGAAAGAAAACTGCATTTCCCGAAAGAATGGCACCAAATACCTCATCCATGGAAGACAGCTCCTTCACATCTGCAATTCCAAGACTGTTTCGGCGGATAAATTCCCGGATCTTTTCCTCCGGGATCTCCCAGAAATGATTGATCATTTTTCCAATAGCAGAATCATCCAGCATCATGTTTGAAACCGCAACCTCAATATAGACCATCAGACAGTCCGCCTTATGTCCCTCACCAAGGCGCATGGGCCTGATCAGGATATCATCGCAGTTTTCACACCGTTTCCGGATATACGATTCATTTTCATGAAGAGATATCGATATCTTCCTTTTTTCCATAAAGTCACCATCCTTTGCAGCAAGTTCCCCCCCCCCACTGCTTATTGCTTTTCGCAATTGAAACAGGAGACTTACTTGATTCGGTTAAAAAAAGAGATGCCCCAATGACATCTCTCTTAATATTCCCGCATATCCGGTTCTTATTCTTTTTTCTCGGCCTCTTTGGCCTCATTCTCCGCGCGGATAGTACGGATGATCGCTTTTCGTTGATTCTCCAGATGATGGAAAGAAATATCCTGCGCCTTTTGCACATCTCCTTCACGGATGGCTTTTACCAGTTCTTCATGCTCACTGACCAGAAGATTTCTTGTCTGCTCCTCCTTCAGATACTCTACACGATAGCGATACATCTGCTCACGGAGATTATTCAGGACCTGATTCAGACGCTTATTATCAGAAGCCTGATATATGATCTCGTGGAAAGCCACATCGGTTTCCGCCAGACGGACCAGATTTCCCTCTGCTTTTGTTTTTTCAAATTCCTTGGCTGCCACCCAGAGCCTTCCCAGCTCATCCTCTGTGATCAGCTTGCACGCTTTTTCTATGGCAACATTTTCGAGGGCGATACGCACCTCCAGAACATCGTTCAGATCCTTCTCTGTGATGCTGGCTACCTGTGCACCTCTGCGTGGGATCATCACTACAAGACCTTCCTGCTCCAGCTTGCGCATAGCCTCACGCACCGGTGTTCTGCTCACGCCAAGACGCTCTGCAAGGGCAATCTCCAGAAGTCTTTCGCCCGGCTTCAGCTCTCCCTTCAGGATTGCCTGCCGCAAGGTGTTAAAAACAACATCCCGAAGCGGCAGATATTCATTCATATCCACAGAAAAATCACTTGTCATTTGTAACTCCTCCATCTCTATTGTAAATATCCGTGGCAAATACAGTCTTTGCAAGCCCGCTCTTTCTGAGGCTTCTGGCTGCCGCGGCCATCTTATCCCTGTTATCAAAGATTCCAAACACAGTAGGACCGCTTCCGCTCATCACGGCTTTCAGCGCACCTTTTTCTTCCATAAGGTTCTTGATATTGCCGATCACAGGATACTGTCGGATGATCCCCGGTTCAAATACATTCTCCATTCTGGATGCCATGGCATACAGATCATTATTTCTGATAGCTCCGATGAGTCCATCGATGTCCGGATGTTTTCCGATCCCTTCCAGATTCAGATTCTCATAGGCTGTTTTTGTGGAAACATTGATTCCCGGTTTTCCTATCAGAACATAACATTTCGGAACTTCCGGAAGTCTGGTCAGCTTCTCTCCGATTCCCTCCGCAAGAGCTGTTCCCCGCATGATACAATACGGAACATCTGCTCCGACCTTTACTGCACGTTCCATCAGCTGTTCTTCAGTAAGCCCTAAATGGAACATCCGGTTCACACCCACAAATGCGGCCGCTGCATCGGAGCTGCCTCCTGCCATGCCTGCTGCCACCGGGATAAATTTACGAAGCTTGATGGAAAGTCCCTCTTCAACATCGAACTCCTCCATCAGCATCTGTGCTGCCTTATATACAAGATTTCTCTGATCTGTAGGAATAAACGGAAGATTGGTCGTCAGTACGATCCCCGGCCGTCTGGTCTTTCTGATATCCAGGATATCATACATACGGATGGTCTGCATGATCATGCGTACCTCATGATAACCGTCCTCTCTCTTTCCCAGAACATCAAGTCCGAGATTGATCTTTGCCATTGCTTTTAAACGCATAAGCCCCTCCATTTGTACTTTGTATACAGTATTTATACATGTATTTTATATGATTTTTACATTCTTTTCAACAGCAAAATATTCCACTTTTTATTTGATCTGACCTTCCACTTTTTTCACAACAAGAAGCGGAGTTCCCGGAGAGGGTTCCTGATTTTCCTTGAGAGCATTGATCGTCCGGATCTCCTGGATAGATGTGTGATATTTCCTTGCGATATCCCACAATTCATCTCCCGGTTTTACCATATAAACCAGGATTCCCGGCATAGCCTGGAGTTTTTTCATATCCAGTGGTTTTTCCTCTACTTTCTCAATGATAAATACCGGTTCTCTGGCAACTGCCAGAAGCTCCAGTCCTACAGTTGCCCGGATCTCGATCTCATTTCCATCTGCCATGGCTGCGGAAAGCTGCTCCAGCTTTGCTTTTAACTGATAACAGCTGTCCTGTCGGATCCCTCTTGCTTCCACCATATGGGAAAACGGTATCATTGCCTCCATGGAATAAAACGGCATATCATCATTTCCAATAATGTACAGGATCTTCAGCATGACCACGCCATCTGCCTGCACACCGTTCTCTACGATCCTGGTCTTATCGATCTTCACTTTTCCCTGACTGTGACACAGCTGGAGGACTTTTCCCTGAGTCTCCTTTACCTGGATCCTGTCACTGATCCTGCATCTGGAAAAATTACGTACCAGAAGCCGTTCCAGTACCTCATTCTTTCCTTCCGGAACACATTCACGAATCGGTGTATACACATCGGTAATGAGATCATATTCCTCTTCCCTGAAAAATTTCATATCCAGCTCCAGCACAACATCCGAAACAAGGATCCGTTCTTCCCCATCGACATCCGGTTTGGCCTCCAGACTCTGATGCATCACCGAAGCTTCAATCAGCGGGATCAGTTCCTCCGTGCAGTCCGGACATTCCACTTCTCCGGAAAAAGGCAGCGAATATTCCAGCCACTGCACCGGGGCTTCTGTATCTTCAGCTCCATACAGCACAAAAACGGACAGCTCTCCTCTTGCCTTTACCACATTTTCCTCCGGCTTCAGATCCAGCCCCCGTACATCCATAGTATACCAGATCAGACTGGCGATATCCGGACGATTGGAGGCAATGGTATACTCATCCTTGATCCGGAGTGTATCTTTTTTATGTACGGTAAGTCCCAGAAAACGGACTGTTTTTTTTCTGACGGATACCTCTTCTGCATCCAGCGCCACCGGCAGGCGGATCTGTTCCGTTTCATCTACAGTCGCACAAAAAGTTACCAAAGCTTTGATATTAAGCTTTCTGGAATGGATCAGGCGGATCGTAAGATCTTCAATTTCCCACTTCAGACACATTTTATCCCCGTTTATGATATTCTTCAGGTTCAAGGTTTCCTCAAATGGAAGTTTTGCAGTAAGACTGCTGACGATCCCTCTTTCTTCCCCCACATAAAGGATATCTACCTGCAGATTTCCCGTAAGAATACCTTTCCCGTCAGTAAGACGGACATCATCCATAATGATCCTGCCCTTATTCTGGATCAGTCTTCCTGCATCCGGTTTTGCATCCGGCACATTAAAATCCTCATCAAAAGTGATCTGACTTTTTGCCCTGCTTTTTTCCTTTAATATCTGCATGCTTTCTTTTTTTAATTCCACAGTCTATTCCCCTTTCTCCGACTCTTTTTTCACCGGACTGCTGCTTTCCCGGAACGTTACCGGCTTTTCCTGTTTCCGGGTTTTTATCACAATGCAGGGATAGGACGGAACTCCTGCCTCCTTAAGATCCTCCGGTCCAAGAAGTTTTGTAACATAAAATATCCCATTCGAGGATTCTCCAAGCTCCTCTACCTGGATGCTGTATCCGCCACTCATCTGCCGCCCGTACCCTTTGGCCAGGTAAAGATCCTCTCCGGTTTCATAACTCAGCTGAAATTCCTTTTCCTTTTTTTCTTCCATAAGCCTGGAAAGCTCCTCCGGGATATCCCGGCGTTCCACAACGATGTAATCTACCGGTTTTCGTTCTTCTTCCTCCACCCGGACAAATCGACACCCGGAAAGCAGCAGTGCCAGCACGGCAGCTGTCAGCACGATCCGCAGAAATACTGCTTTTTTCATAAGATAAGCCACCTGCATGATTCGTTACTGTTCACTCCGTTCTCAGTAACACGCTTTGCGAAAGATCACCAGTAAACAGTAACCATTATTCAGTATTTATTCTATGTGAGCAGGGAAAGATTTATTGCAACTATCGGATTTTCTTCGTATAATATAAAAATACCATCTTACTGCGGAACTCTCCGCAAGTATCTATAACAGAAAGGACAAAAGACATGATTCGATTCATACTTGTCTGTATCGTGGTGATCGCCTATCTGGTGCTGACCATTCCGGTTCTCCTTGTAGAATGGATCATCGGGAAATTTTCTCCCATGACTAAGGATATCAGCTCTCTGCGCATGGTACAGGCCATATTCAAATTCATCCTGTGGATCACAGGCGCCAAAGTCACCGTCATCGGCGAAGAAAACGTTCCAAAGGATCAGGCTGTTCTCTATGTAGCAAACCACCGGAGCTATTTCGACATCCTGCTCACCTACAGCCGCTGTCCGATCCGCACCGGCTATGTTGCCAAGAAGGAAATGGAGCATTATCCGCTGCTCTCCAACTGGATGCGCAATCTCTACTGTCTCTTTCTCGACAGAGAGGATATCAAGCAGGGTCTGAAAACGATCCTTCAGGCCGCAGACTATGTGAAATCCGGCATTTCCGTATGTATCTTCCCGGAAGGAACCAGAAATAAGAATGCTGATGAAACAGAAATGCTGCCTTTCCATGACGGTAGCTTCAAGATCGCAGCCAGAGCCAAAAGCCCGATCATTCCTATTGCGATCAGCAACTCTGCCAATATCTGGGAGGCCAATTTCCCGAAGATGACACCTACACACGTAGTGATCGAATATGGCAAGCCTATCATTCCTTCAGAGCTTGACCGGGATACTCAGCGCCGCTTAGGTTCCTATACACAGGATATCATCAAAGAAATGCTGATCAAAAACAAAGAACTGGTGTGAACATCAAAAAAACCATATCTATGTCTGTTTTTCGACATAAGATATGGTTTTTTTATTACTGTGTACCTGCTCCCAGGATTTTTTCCGCATTTTCGATCCGTTCTTTTGTTGGCGGATCAATTCCCTTCAGCGGATAATCAATATGCAGATTTTCCCATTTAAAGGTTCCGAGTGTGTGATATGGAAGAACCTCCACTCTCTCAACTGTCTTCAGTGTTGCGATAAAGTCAGCCAGCCGGTGGAGATAGTCATCCCGGTCATTGCGTTCCGGAACCAGTACGTGACGGATCCACATGGATACGCCCATATCGGAAAGCTTCCGGGCCATGGCAAGGATATTTTTATTGGTACATCCTGTGAGGATCTTATGCTGTTCCTCATCAATGTGCTTGATATCCAGCATGACAAGATCTGTGTACTTCATCAGCTCTTCCCATTTTTCATACCACGGACCCTCTTCTGTGTAAGGGTTGCCGCTGGTATCAAGTGTTGTGTGGATCCCAAGTTTTTTTGCTTTTCTGAACAGCTCAGTAAGGAAATCGATCTGTAACAGTGGCTCGCCTCCACTCACAGTAATACCGCCCTTACTTCCCCAGTAAGAGCGGTATCGACAGGCTTTTTCAAGCAGCTCATCTGCTGTGTACTCCGTCCCTGTTTTCATTTGCCAGGTGTCCGGATTGTGGCAGAACTGACAGCGCATGGCGCAGCCGCTCAAAAAGATCACATACCGGACTCCTGGTCCGTCAACAGAGCCGAAGCTCTCCAGTGAGTGGACGTAGCCAGTGATTTTTTTCTGGTCGTCCATATTTTTTATTACATCCTTTCGTGGCAGGTTCTTGCGATAACGTCAAGCTGCTGCTCTCTTGTAAGGTCGATGAACTTAACAGCGTATCCGGAAACACGGATCGTGAAGTTTGCATACTCCTCTTTTTCCGGATGCTCCATAGCATCGATAAGTTTCTCTTTACCGAATACGTTTACATTGAGGTGATGTGCACCACGATCAAAGTATCCGTCAAGTACATTTACAAGATTCTCTGTACGCTCTTCCTCAGAATGGCCAAGTGCATCCGGGTTGATCGTCTGAGTATTGGAGATTCCGTCAAGGGCATCCTCATAGTCAAGCTTTGCAACAGAGTTCAGGGAAGCAAGAAGTCCGTTCTGCTCTGCGCCGTAAGACGGGTTTGCTCCCGGTGCCAGAGGCTCGCCGGCTTTTCTTCCGTCCGGAAGAGATCCTGTAGCTTTACCATAAACAACGTTGGATGTGATGGTAAGGATGGATGTGGTTGGCTTGGAATCACGATAGGTATGGATGTGTTTCAGTTTCTCAAGGAATGTGGAAAGCAGAGTTGTTGCGATCTCGTCTGCTCTGTCATCATCGTTACCATAACGTGGGAAGTCACCCTCAACCTGGAAGTCTGTTGTGATTCCGTCCTCGTCACGGATTGCTTTTACTTTTGCATATTTGATAGCGGAAAGGGAATCTACTACGTGTGAGAATCCGGCGATACCTGTTGCGAAGGAACGGTCAACCTTTGTATCGATAAGTGCCATCTCAGCTGCCTCATAGTAGTATTTATCATGCATGTAGTGGATCATGTTCAGTGTTCCAACATACAGATGTGCAAGCCAGTCCATCATCTGATCATATTTTGCGATTACTTCGTCATAGTCAAGGTACTCGGAAGTGATCGCCTGGTACTGAGGTCCTACCTGCTGTTTTGTCTTCTCATCAACACCACCGTTGATCGCGTAAAGAAGACATTTTGCAAGGTTAGCACGAGCACCGAAGAACTGCATCTCTTTACCGGTCTCTGTAGCAGATACACAGCAGCAGATGCTGTAGTCATCGCCCCATACCGGACGCATAACATCATCGTTCTCATACTGGATGGAACTTGTTGTAACAGAGATGTCTGCTGCATATTTCTTGAAGTTCTCAGGCAGTCTTGAAGAGTAGAGAACTGTAAGGTTCGGCTCCGGAGCCGGTCCCATATCCTCAAGTGTATGAAGGAAACGATAGTCGTTCTTTGTTACCATGGAACGTCCGTCCTGTCCCATACCTGCTACTTCCAGAGTTGCCCATACCGGGTCACCGGAGAAGAGCTGGTTGTAAGACGGGATACGAGCGAATTTAACCATACGGAATTTCATTACGATATGGTCAACAAGCTCCTGTGCCTCTTTCTCTGTAAGAGTTCCGTTCTCAAGGTCTCTCTCAATATAGATATCAAGGAATGTGGAGATACGTCCAACACTCATTGCAGCTCCGTTCTGAGTTTTGATCGCTGCAAGATATCCAAAGTACAGCCACTGGAATGCTTCCTTTGCATTCTTAGCCGGCTGGGAAATATCAAAGCCATAGATCTGAGCCATTTCTTTCATCTTCTTCAGAGCACGGATCTGATCTGCGATCTCCTCACGAAGCTGGAAGTCATAACGTCTCATACCCTGACGGTCGCATGCTGCGAAGTCTTTCTCTTTACCTGCGATCAGATGATCAATTCCGTAAAGAGCAACTCGTCTGTAATCACCTACGATACGTCCACGTCCGTAAGTATCCGGAAGTCCTGTAAGGATCTTGTTGTGACGTGCTCTCTTCATCTCCGGTGTGTAGATATCGAATACACCCTGGTTGTGTGTTTTGAACTCATAGTTGTTGAAAACATCTTTGATCTTGTCGCTTACATGGTATCCGTAAGTCTCACATGCCTGCTCTGCCATTTTGATTCCGCCGTATGGCATGAAAGCACGTTTCAGAGGTTTGTCTGTCTGAAGACCCACAACCTGCTCCAGGTCTTTGAGTTCCTCATCGATATATCCAGGACCGTATGCTGTAATTCCTGTTACTACCTCTGTCTCCATATCAAGAACGCCGCCTTTAGCACGCTCTTCTTTCTGAAGCTCCTGAAGCTTGCCCCAGAGTTTATCTGTTGCCTCTGTTGGTGCTTCCAGGAAGGAAGCATCTCCATCATATGGTGTATAGTTCATACTGATGAAATTACGAACATCGATCTTCTCTTTCCAACGATCACCCTTAAAACCATTCCACTGTTCAAAATCAACTTTTGCCAATTTGTTACACATCCTTTCCTGTTGTCTCAATATTTCGTTCACTGCCCGCGCAGTTAGTAATATATAACATTTCTCATGACGACCATAAGATAACAGATTCCGAATTTAAAGTCAACAGCTTGGAAGTATGTTCTTTATAATATACATGTAATTGTATTATTGATAAAAATAATGAGAAAATTGTACCAGATATTGTACAATGTCGGGCGTCTGACGGACGCTCCTGGCGGAGGGCGTTTCCTTTCCAGGGGGGACACTTTGGCGTGGGCAGGTTTGCGAGGGGGAAAGGCGCTCGGAGTTACGAAGCCCGCTTTTCCCCCTCGCGCTCCCCCTTTCCGGGCACGTCGCTGTTCTACGCTGTGGTATGGGGTAGTGTATTGGTAAATGCCTGTATGCTGCTGTATTGGTAGCGTCAGGCTGAGCCGATTTTTTTTCCGCCGGACGGAAGGCGGGCTGCGCAGCAGACCTGTTCCTGGTGGTTGTTGTATTGCTGGCGCTGATCTGCTCCTGCCTGTTGTTCTATTGCTGGAGCTAATCTGCTCCTGCCTGTTGTATTGCTGGTGCTGACCTGCTCCTGCCTGTCGCTGTATTGCCGGCGCTCACTTGCTCCCGTCTGTTGTCGCATCACTGGCATAGACCTACTTCTGCCTGTTGCTATATTGCCGGTGCTCACTTGCTCCCGTCTGTTGTCGCATCACTGGCATAGACCTACTTCTGCCTGTTGCTATATTGCCGGTGCTCACTTGCTCCCGTCTGTTGTCGCATCACTGGCATAGACCTACTTCTGCCTGTTGCTGTATTGCCGGCGCTCACCTGCTTCCGTCTATTGTCGCATCACTGGCATAAACCCGCTCCCATTAACAACAGGGAACAGGCCCGCTGCGCGGGCCGCTTTCCCGTCCGACGAAATAAAAATCGGCTCAGCCTGACACTGCCAATACAGCAGCATACAGGACTAAGCCGATAAATTAACACACTCCAAGGCGTAGCACAGCGGCGTGCCCGGAGGGGTGGGGTGTGGGGAGGGGAAACGGGCTTCGCAACTCCGAGTGCCTCCCCTCCCCACGAATTTCCCCGCTTTTTCAAAGCAGAACTTTTCCACGAAAAACCCTACAACACTTTGGAAAGAAACTCCTTCGTCCTTTCCTCTCGAGGATCCCCAAACAGTTCTTTCGGATTTCTATCCTCAAGAATCACCCCATCATCCATAAAGAGCACTCTGTCGCTGACCTCCCTTGCAAATCCCATCTCATGGGTAACCACCAGCATGGTCATGCCTTCTTTTGCAAGCTCCTTCATAACCTCAAGAACCTCTCCGACCATCTCCGGATCAAGAGCTGATGTCGGCTCGTCGAACAGAAGCACCTGGGGATTCATTGCAAGGGCTCTGGCAATGGCAACCCTCTGCTTCTGTCCGCCTGAAAGCTTTCCTGGATAGACATCGGCTTTTTCTTCAAGTCCGACTCTTTTCAAAAGAGCCCTCGCCTTCTGATCAGCTTCCGCTACATTCCATTTGCCAAGGCGCACCGGCGCAAGGGTGATATTTTTCAATACTGTCATATTTGGAAACAGATTAAAATGCTGAAAAACCATTCCCACATTTTCCCTGAATTTATCTACATCCAGCTTCGGATCCAGAAGTTGCTGTCCGTTTACGGTGATCTCGCCTTCCTCCGGTTTTTCCAGAAGGTTCAGACAGCGCAGAAATGTAGATTTTCCGGAGCCGGACGGACCGATGATACAGATACACTCACCCTTGTTTACGTGAGTTGTGATTCCCTTTAATACGTGTACGTCCCCGAAGGACTTTTTCAGATTTTTAACATCAATCACTTTCTCTCAGTCTCCTTTCAAATCTCTTCAGCAGAAGGCTCAGGCACTTCACGATCAGATAGTACATGATACCTGCAACGATCAGCGGTATGAACATCTGATAAGTACGGGAAGAAACATAGCTTGCCGCTTTTGTCAGATCCATGATACCTACATAACCTAAAATAGATGTTTCTTTGATCAGCTGGATAAACTCATTACCCATTGCCGGAAGGATGGTTTTTACAGCCTGCGGAATGATAATGAAACGCATGGTATCTTTATACCCAAGACCCAGAGAACGACCAGCCTCGCTCTGGCCCTTGTCTACAGATAAAATACCTCCGCGGATAACCTCGGAAACATATGCACCGCTGTTGATACCGAAGCTGACCACTGCTGCCACATATCCCAGCCTGCTGTGGAACACTGCAAAATAGATGATCATCAGCTGAAGGACTGACGGTGTTCCACGGATCACATCAACATAAATATCCGCGATCGTGGAAAGAATGGTTCTTCTGCCTTTTTTCGCAGCTCCAAGCCGTACCAGAGCCACTACAAGACCGATCAGGATACCTACGATCACTGACAAAAGGGAAACGATCAGCGTAATCCCAAGACCGTTAATATAAAACTTCCAACGATTATCCTGAAGGAAAATAAAGCTTAAAAGTCCCAGAAAACCATCGGTTGCTGCTACATCTGTCACATCCTCGCTGTTTTCAAGTGTGTCCACAAAATACTTCTGATAAAGATCATCATATTCCCCGGATTTTTTTACTTTTGCAAGCCCGTCATTGATGATCTGGACAAGCTCTGTGTTTCCTTTTTCAATACAGAAAACCGTATCCTCTGCTGTACTTGGCACGGACTCATACTGCAGGTCTGAGTTCTGTTTGCAGTAGATCTCAGCCATGATATTGTCGATCAGAACTGCATCTGCTCCACCGTTTTTCAGCTCCATGACTGCACTGGAAGCGTTTTTAAATCTTTTTACTTTGGCATCCTTAACTTCACCGTAATCGGTAGTCTCGCCGGATGCGATCATATCACTCTGTGCACCCTCCAGAACTGCAACGGTTTTTCCGGACATCTCCTCAAAATCCTTGATCGGATTATCCTTACGGCTGATGATGCACTGTGTACCGGTGTAATAAACATCGGAAAAATCAACGCTTTTTTTACGGTCCTCCGTAGGTCCGATCCCGGCTGCGATCACCTGTACATCACCAGCCTCCATGGAACCCATCAGGGAATCAAAGGGCATATCCTTCCATACCAGCTTTACGTTTTCTTCCTTGGCGATCGCCTCCAGAAGATCGTAATCAAAACCTGTAATATTTCCATTATCATCCAGGTATTCAAATGGTGAATACTCTGCGTTCGTTCCTATGATGATGGTCTGCTGTTCTGCCGCTTTTACTGCCACTGCACTGCTGAAATATACCGGCAGAGCCATGATCATACACAGTACAAAACAGATAAGCGCTCTGCTTTTTCCATTGCGTCCCATTATTTTCCCCTCCTGCTATTCATATTTTTTTCCGTAGCCAAAAGCACCTTCCATGCCACAGATGCACGCTGCAAAAGCAGCTGCCTCTTCAAGACTTTCACAGATCGCGGTTTCCTCCGCCATGCCGTTTTTCCTTCTTCCGATATACCCGGTAAGGAAAGATGCGATCAGTGAATCCCCGGCGCCAAGAGTATCTTTTACTTCCGTAAGCGGCGCTGCCGGCTGTCGGTAAAAATTCCTTCCGTCATAAAGAATGCAGCCCCTGGCTCCTCTGGAGGCCATGGCAAGCTTCGGCCCCATGGAGATGATCTTTTTCAGATGCTCTTCTGCCTCCTGGTCGGTTCCGTCAAAGGAGCAAAATGCGTAAGTAACCTCCGGTGCTGTTTTTTCATAATATTCCTCTGTGGAATCATCAGAAAAGTCAAAAGAAACCGGAATTCCCGCCTCTTTGATCTTATGCAGCTCTTCCTCCGTAAAAGAGTAATTTCCGCTATGTACCACATCAAAGCCTTTCATATATTCCAGATCAAAACGATCAAGGATATACGGTGTTTTTCCACGGATACCACCATCATTAAAATCCAGGAACTCACGGTCTCCGTCTTTTAATGTGATCCTGGAATAACCGTTCTCGCCATGCAGCTGTCTGCACTTTACGGTTTCCACGCCGATTTTTTCCAGTGTATCCATGATCAGTTCTGCTCTGTCGTCATCTCCGAAATATCCCATATACGCTGTTTTTTCACATCCGGCCATCTTTCCGTAAACACTGACGTTTACGCAGTTTCCGCCTGGATACATGGTTTTCAGATGATCATAGATATCCACTACATTGTCTCCGAAGCCAAGAAGCTTTGTACTGTATTTACTCATATTTTCCCTTTCTCTGTGCACAGGCACAGCAGCACCTTTAGTACTCTACAACGCCCATATATCTTCTCATATCCAGCGGATGACGGCGTTTATCCTGGAGAGCGGTACGGTAAACGGTTGTCATGGTATAGAACAGCATCGGAGTAAAATATTCCACACAGCTGTCATCAATTGCTTCCATACCAAGCTTATCCGCATCGATCACTTCGTATTTCTTTCCGTATTTTTCAAGGAAAGTCAGCACACGCGCATCCATCATACGGTTTCTGCCCCGGCTCATCATAAGGATATAAAGATGATCCTCATCCGTTACCTCAAACGGTCCGTGGAAATATTCCGCACTGTTCAGATAACCGCAGTCCATCCACTGCATTTCCTGAAGTGAGCAGATCGCAAAGCCATATGCCTGAGAATAGGAGGCTCCCGATGCCATGATATAGAGGTTCGGTTCCTCTGAATATTTTTCTGCAAAAAGCCATGCTGCATTCTGCTGATCCTTCACTGCAGCTGCAATAACATCATCGATCTTTTCAAAGCCTTCCACGATCTTATCGTAAAGCTTATATCCCGGCTCCTGTACCTTCATCAGCTCATTAAGAATACGAAGTACGATTCCCTGAGGCTTCTCTGCTTCCTTTACCCCCGGTGCCCAGTCGTATACAACGGAGATCCATTTATCGGTATCACATGGGGAACCTGGCGCATGTGTCATTGTAACAACAGCCGCACCTGCATCCATTCCTGTTTTTGCTGCCTCCAGACACTCCTTTGTCTTGCCACTGTGGGAGCAGATGATCAGAAGACTGTCTTTTCCCAGCTTCTTCGGCGGTGTCAGTGCAAACTCTCTTGCAGGGATCCACTGTGCATCCATCACTGTGGATTCCGCACGGACAAAATAATATCCCGGATACAGATCCACAAGAGATCCTCCGCATGCAAGAAAATACACATTTTTGATTGTTCCATGCTCTTTGTTGATCTTATTTACGATTTTTACTGCGTCCATTTTCATCCTCCGGTTTTCGTGGAAATTCGTCTGGTAATCCTCTGAATCCATT
The DNA here is from genome assembly GCF_024460535.1 of Blautia sp. MSK.18.38. Lineage (NCBI taxonomy): Bacteria > Bacillati > Bacillota > Clostridia > Lachnospirales > Lachnospiraceae > Blautia > Blautia sp. MSK.18.38. Next base: position 83,714 of record NZ_JANFYP010000013.1, read on the forward strand.
GAAAATACAGGTTTTTTTCGGATTTTCAGATGAATTTCTCCTTCTTGTACTTTTGCATTTTACCTTTTTGAAGAATATAACATATTATAACGTTATAGTAAAGAGTATATTCATGATTTATGATTAATTATTCATCCAATATACCTTCTGACGCACTGCAGAGGTTTGTCACTTACTGGACAAATACATCCGCACTATAGTAAAATATCTTTTATGAACAACCTCAGAAAGGATATTTTCATGTTAAATAAAAATTCGATCCAGCCGCTTTACAAGCAGCTTATGGATATCATCACCCAGCAGATCAAAAACGGTACTTATAAGCCCGGAGAAAAAATCCCTCCTGAGCCGGAGCTTGCCAATCTTTACCATGTCAGCCGGATCACTGTCCGACGTACCGTGGAGGAGCTTTGCACACAGGGCTATCTTATCAAGCATCAGGGAAAAGGAACCTTTGTAAAATCCCCCATGATCTTCCGGAAATTTGAATCCCAGAAAAATATGAGCTTTTCCGAATCCTGCCGTCAGAATGACCGGATTCCGGAATCTCACGTACTGTCCTTCTGCAAAAAACCTGCAAACAGCGTAACCTCTGATTTTCTGCAGCTTACTTCGGATGAGGAAGTTTTTTTCCTGGAACGTCTTCTTCTGGCTGACAGTATTCCGGTTATTGATGTCCACACCTGGCTCCCCACATGGCTTTTCCCGGATTTTGATCCGAACGCTGTAGAAAACGGTTCTTTTTTTGAATATATCAAAAACACCTACCGCTGTACGATCGCAGAATCCAGCCGCAGCACCATTTCTGTTACTGCAGCCTCCCCGGATATGGCAAAAACTTTGCGTCTGTCTTCCGGCGATCCCGTGCTGATCCTGGATTCCTATATGGAAGCTCCTAATGGAAAACCGCTTTACATCAGCCGTGAATACATTGCAGGTTCCCGCTATACGATTTCATTTTGAAGAATCAAAAAACGGCACAGAAGCGTTATGCTGCCAATACAGCAGCATACACCTCTGTGCCAGTGTTTATTTATCCAAAAACATTACTGTTCACTCCGTTCTCTGCAACACGCTTCGCGATACACAAAATTTATCCTTTATCTTTTCAAGACTCCGATCCATCACTGCCTGTCATCTGTGCCTCAATAGCTTTTCCAAGGCGGTTATAGATCGTCACCGCATCCTCCACATGGAGCGGGCTTCCGGTATTTCCCGATGCGCCTGCCGTTACCAGTATGTATTCCCTGTCGTAGATCTCTGCAAAGCTTGCAAGACACAGACCCGCCTCGCTGGTATATCCTGTCTTGCCGCCCAGGATCTTGCCGCCGGTAACGGAAGGGTCAGAAAGATTTTTGAACATGGTACTGTAATATGTGATCCCGCTGGGATGGATATTCGTCACTCCTGTGGAATGCCGCGGACTCTCAATGATCTCTCTGAACGTATCGTTCCGAAGCGCATACCTGAGCAGCACCGCAATATCTCTCACTGTACTGTAATGATCTGGATCATGAAGCCCTGTCGTATCACAGAAATGTGTACCATTCATTCCAATCCTCTGTGCCTTCTTATTCATCAGCTCCACAAATCCATCCCTGGAACCGCCTACGGTATCCGCCAGTGCGATACAACACTCCGCACCGGATGGCAGCATGGCACCATAAAGAAGGTCGATGGCCCGCACGGCTTCACCGGGCTGAAAGCCTGCCTGGGTGGCATCCTGCTCATAAAGCCCCTGGAACATTTCCTGGGTCAGAGTGATCTCCTGATCCAGATCATCCAGGTTCTCAATAGCCACGATCACCGTCATGATCTTCGTCATGGAAGCCGGATAGATCTTCTCATCGCCCTTCATATTTCCGATGATCTTTCCGCCTTTTACCTGCATCAGCACTGCATAGGGACTGTTGATACCGCTCATCTCAAGCTTACGGACAACCGGTCTCTGCAGAGACTCCATCCAGTCACCTACCCCTTTATTCCAGCCGATGATCACTACAAGTGTCAGGATCACGATAGCCTCTACCACCAGGCAGAGTATCATTTTTATTTTGTTTACCTGTTTTTTTATTTTCTTCGCTTTACGCTTTTTTGATCTCAATTTATACTCCCTGTTCAGACAAATTCGTCTATAAGTTTTACTTACAGAAACGTTTTCCCCATCTTTTTTATATTAACATGATTATTATTTTCTTCTGTAAAATCTATATGAAAAAGCTCTGATGAGCTTTCAGTCTGTTACAACTCTGTTTGTGCCTTATTGTAGGATTTTTGCCCCCAAAAATCAAGGTGTATAAATGTATAAAAAAATACCCCATACAAAGTTTCCTCTGTACAGGGTATTTAAAATTTATTACTGAGCTAATTTAATCGGGTTAAGCTTAACACCAGGTCCCATTGTCGGAGCGATTGTAACGCTCTTCAGATACTGACCTTTCAGTGTGCTAGGTCTAGCCTTTGTGATAGCTCCCATAAGCGTCTGGAAGTTGTCGCTTAACTGCTCCTCGGTAAAGGAAGCCTTTCCGATCGGAACATGGATGATGTTGGATTTGTCAAGACGATACTCGATCTTACCTGCTTTAATGTCGTTAACAGCTTTTGTTACGTCCATTGTTACAGTACCAGCTTTCGGGTTTGGCATTAAACCTTTCGGTCCAAGTACACGACCAAGACGACCTACAACGCCCATCATATCCGGTGTTGCAACTACAACGTCAAAGTCAAGCCATCCCTCGTTCTGGATCTTCGGAATGAGGTCCTCAGCTCCTACGAAGTCTGCTCCTGCTGCCTTTGCCTCTTCTGCCTTAGCATCTTTAGCAAATACAAGTACACGAACTTTTTTACCTGTTCCGTGTGGCAGAACAACTGCTCCACGGATCTGCTGATCTGCATGACGTCCATCGCAGCCTGTACGGATGTGAACTTCGATGGTCTCGTCGAACTTAGCTACAGCTGCTTTTTTAACAAGGCTGATAGCCTCTGGTGCATCATATAATGTTGCGCGGTCTACTGCTTTCGCAGCTTCCACATATTTCTTTCCTCGTTTCATTTCTATAACCTCCTGTGGTATTTGCGGGGAAAAGCCCTCCCACTTGAAAATTTCACTTTTTCTACGGGAACCCCGAACTTAAGCTTCGGTATTTATTAGTCTACGACTTCGATTCCCATACTTCTTGCTGTACCGGCGATCATGCTCATAGCAGCCTCGATGGATGCTGCATTGAGGTCTTTCATCTTCAGCTCAGCGATCTCCTGAACCTGTGCCTTAGTAACTTTAGCTACTTTAGTCTTGTTCGGTGTACCGGAACCAGATTTGATGTTTGCAGCTTTCTTAAGAAGAACTGCTGCCGGCGGAGTCTTGGTTATGAAGCTGAAACTTCTGTCAGCGTAAACAGTGATGACAACCGGGATGATAAGGTCTCCCTGATCAGCTGTTCTTGCGTTGAACTCCTTAGTAAACTGTACGATGTTTACACCGTGCTGTCCAAGAGCCGGACCTACAGGTGGTGCTGGAGTTGCTTTACCAGCCGGAATCTGTAATTTGATATATCCTGTTACTTTCTTTGCCATTTTCGGCACCTCCTATGTGGTATTGGCGGGGGTGTGTCCCTCCCACTTGCTGTTACCTTGTTTTTGAATTACTCAGCTTTTTTGATTTCTGTGAAACTTATTTCTACCGGTGTTTCACGACCGAAAAGCTCAACATTGATCGTTACCGTCTGTTTCTGCATGTTGATACCTGTGATCACACCTGCGGTATCTTTCCATGCACCACCGGTAACGACTACCATGTCGCCCTCTGCGAAGTCCACTTCGATATCCGGTTTCTGGATACCAAGCGGCATCATTTCCTCTTCTGTAAGAGGCACAGGCTTTGATCCCGGTCCTACGAATCCTGTAACACCGCGGGTATTACGGACAACGTACCAGGTATCGTCATTCATCACCATATTGAGAAGCACATAGCCTGGAAACATCTTTTTCTGAACCTGTCTTGAGGTTCCGTTCTTCATCTCCACTACATCCTGCAGCGGAACACGTACCTCTAGGATCTGGTCTTCCAGGTGTCTGTTCTCGATCGTCTTTTCAATGTTGGCTTTTACCTTGTTCTCATACCCGGAATAGGTATGGACAACGTACCATTTTGCTGCTTCTGACATATAATCACCTTGTCCTTACTTCATTAAGAAATTAATGCATTCCAGAATTCCGGAATCCATTACACTGATAACCACTGCCAGGATGATCGTGATGATCACGACCACAACAGTCTGCTTTGCCAGTGTGGGACGGTCTGTCCAGACAATCTTCTCAAATTCTGACTGAAGTCCCTGAAACCAACTTTTCTTCTGCGGCTTATCCTCAGATTTCTGTTTTTCCATAGCATAACCTCACAAATCTCTGTGATTACTTTGTTTCCTTGTGCAGAGTGTGTGTATGACAGAACTTACAATATTTCTTGGTCTCCATTCTCTCAGGATGGTTCTTTTTCTCCTTCGTCATATTGTAGTTACGCTGCTTGCACTCGGTGCATGCTAATGTAATCTTAACGCGCACAACTTCCACCTCCAGTGTTTTCATTTGCATGGTCTTCTATGCCGCCCGGAACGTATATCCGTCGTCATTTTCGGGCATAAAAAAAAGACCTAACTTCCATGTCGCTCGTCAATTTTATCACAGAGCAGGTGTGCAAGTCAAGCCTTTTTCGCTTAAATATAAAGAATTTCACAGGTTCCGTACGGACGTCTCAAGTGCGCAAACCCGATTCTGCTTCGCTGCATTTCGTTTTCGGGACGTCGCCCCTGTACAGAAAGTAATAAGAAGACCCTTATGTGCAGGCACAACATGTCTTCTTCTGTCTTCCTGCACACTTTCAACTTCTATTAAAAGTAGTCATAACCACCGTGGATATCCACCACACTGCCGTTCATATATCCGTTAGACAGCACTGCATAAGCCATATCCGCCACTTCCTCCACAGTTCCAAACCTGTGGAGTGCGATCTTCCGGTTGATACGGTCGTAGCTCTCCTGGGTGCGGGCGCTGTGCCACGGAGTTTCGATGAAGCCAGGTGCAATAGCGTTGACTGTGATGCCCTTTGGCTCAAATTCCTTTACCAGGGATCTTGTCAGGAAATGGATGGCTGCCTTGGTGACTCCATATACAAGGGAGGAAGAATACGCCTGCTGTCCTGCATAAGAACCGGTAAAGAGCACACTGCCGCCCTCTACCATCATGGATCTCAGCTCTTTGACCATAAATACAGGTACGGAAAGATTGGTATTTACGATCCGTGTCCACTCCTCAAAGCTGTAGTCTTCATATTTTGCGTAGGTACTGATGCCGGCATTGCTTACAAGCCAGTCAATATGGTCTGTCTGCTTTTTCAGCTCCTCCACAAAAACCATCATCTCTTCATAGGAAGACATATCTGCCTTTATCAAAGTCACCTGAGATCTTTTTTCCTCAGGAAGGCTCTCCTGAAACGACAGTGCCTTCTTCTCATCATGTCCATATGTTACGAAGATCCTGTCAGTTTTTGCTGACTCTGCCAGGATCTTTTCGGCGATCCCTCTTCCGATTCCGGAGGTACCGCCTGTGATCACAGTTATTTTTCCCATTTTACAGCTCCATCAGTTCATCAAATATCGGTTTCGGTATATAAGGCTGCTGATTGTGGATCGGCTCGCCCAGACAGGTCTTCGGGTATGCGTAGGTTCCATGCTCCAGCATGATCTCCAGAAGCTCCGGCCCGTTCTGCTCCAGGAATCCACCGGCATATTTTTCCACGTCTTCTCCCTGGATGCGCTTTGCAGGAATTCCGTAAGCCTGCGCCACATCTGTAAAATCGCAGGATGAGAATCCGCTGCCATCGGAGGTATCCGCATATACACAGTCAAAATAATCTCTCTGAAGATGACGGATCATTCCCAGCGCCTCATTATTCATTACGATCATCTTCACCGGGATATTCTCGCGCTTCACCCACTGCAGCTCCTGGATATTCATCTGGAAGGCTCCGTCTCCACAGATACATGCCACCGGCTTGCCGGTAGCATAATAAGCTCCGATAGCCGCCGGAAGTGCATATCCCATAGCACCATGTCCGCCGGAAAAAAGTGTCTTCTGCCCCTGCTGATTGTGGAAGGACTGATAGCTCCAGACCATATGCTGTCCCACATCCACAGCAACCGCTCCGGTATCGGAAAGCTGATCACTCAAGTATGCGATCATGCGGTTCGGATAACGCTGCGGTGTCTCATCGTCCACTTTCCAGAGTTCCTTACGGATCTTCTGGCAGACAGCAAGCCATTCCTCATAGGAACCGATCTGTGCCTGCTGCTCTGTCAGCTTACGCACCACAGTCTCTGCGCTGACGCAAAAGCATTTCTCACCTTCTCTTCCCTCATGGATCTCTCTTTGAAGATTATAAGGATCAATATCCACACGGATGATTTCGGCATTCTTCGCAAACTCATGAACCTTAGTACCAATCTGACGGGTACACAGGGAAATTCCAAAACAGAGCAGAAGGTCGCTTTTTGCATTGGCGATCATATTTGCATACCGGTGTCCGTAGGCACCTCCGATGCACCCGAAGTTCAAAGGATCATCAAAGCTCAGTGCGGACCGGGCAAGTACGCTTGTGATCACCGGAATGTGATGGGTACGCGCCAGATCTGTGAGCATTTTTTCTGCTTCTCCGGAAGCTCCGTGACCGATCATAAATACCGGCCGTTTTGCAGTCCTGATCTTATTCAGAATATATTCTGCCGCCTCTGCTCCATCAGAAGAATCCGCCTTTGCAACTGCATCCCTGTAAAAGGCTGCCCCGTTTTCCGGATCATTTTTTCCATATACAGCTGTCTCGATCTCTTCCTCGGAAAATTCCATATCATAAACCGGATCTTCCACCTCGCCTCTCTGCACGTTCATGGGAAGATCGATAAGAACCGGTCCCTTTCGACCTGTATTGGCGATCTGCCATGCAAGATTCAGTTCACGAACGATATTTTTCGGATCACGGACCTGCACCGCGTACTTAGTTACCGGCTTTGCCATGGAAACCATATCGATCTCCTGAAAGCCCTGCTGACGAAGGCCTGTAATACCGGAATATTCATAGGTATTCAGCTGTCCGGTGATAAAGATCACCGGAAGAGAATCGAAATACGCATCTGCCACACCGGAAAGCAGATTGGCAGCTCCCGGACCACTGGTGGCATAGGCACAGCCGCAGGCATTCTTTGCCTGAGCATAACCACAGGCGGCAAAAGCAGCTCCCTGCTCATGATAGCTGGAATGACTTCTTACATGAGGATTCTTTTCAATGGAATCTACCAGATGTGCGATCATGGTTCCCTGGTATCCAAAGAAATCATGGATCCCTTTTTTCTGCAAAAATTCCACAACATAATCTGTAAGCTTGACCTTAGACATATTTTTTTACCTTCTCCATATACGAGATCCTTCCTGTTTTTTCCAGATACTTAAGATACAGGTCAAAAACCTCCAGATCTGTTTCAAATGCTTCTTCATATTTCAGACAGCGATCATTCATCCTGGTATATCCTGCAAATGCTTTTTCCAGTTCCACATAATCTTCATTTTTGAAGAGATTCCGGATATAGCTGAGCTTTTTGCGATAAGCCAGTGCACAGGTATATTTTTCCCCGCAGAATTTTGCATAATCCCAGCACTGTGCAAGATATTCCCGGTAATTCATTCCAAACTGCCTGCGCTTTTCCCTTTTCTTCCTGACAGAAGCAAATTTCTTCAGTTCCTTTGACTGCTGCAGAAATTCCTCGCATGGGATCAGTGTGCTGCACACCACCAGCGAGCCGGGAACATAGTTTTCCATTGACTTATTTCGATAATTTTTGCCGTAGGCCCGGGTGAGATAGCTGTCTGTGTTTCCCGGGACCATAAAGGATTCTCCTCCAAGCATTGCCTCCCCGGGATTTTCAAAAATATGCGCAGGAAAATAAAGATTCTGGTCAAAATATCGGAGTACATATGTTTTTGCGCCATCCTGCGGCTGCCGGAGCAGATCCCGGAATATGCTCTTTGCCAGCCAGCCTCGTCCGCAAAGGGAAAGGACTCGCACCATCCAGATACATCCCAGCTCACGCCGGTTCCGCCACTTGCCTTTTTTTCCGTAGATCCTCTTCCATCCCTCTTCGCGCATACGGTTCCAGAGATATTTTCCCTTTGGACCATATTCACACTGCAGCGGAAGGATATTGATCCCCAGTCCCGGATGTTTGTATTTTCCATACTCGTCCAGCTTATAAAACAATGTATCTTTATCTGTATAACGCAGAAAAAATCCGGGGAAACGGCTGTTATTCTCCATAGATTCCAGAGTTCTGCGCAGCTCTGGTTCTTCGTCAAAGATGTTTTTAAACCGGGCCATATCACCGGTCTTCATATAAATATCATTGCTTGCCGGATTCATGGGAAAAGGGCGCTCCGTTACCGCACAGAGGGTAAGATACGGAGAAAGATAATATGTGATCTTATTTTTTCTGCATATGGTATCTATTTCTTTTAGAAGTTCCAGTACTTTCTGCTGTTCTCTGTTCAATACACTCTGCCTCGTTTCTGTTGATCTGTCATTACAGGATCCGCTTCAGAAGCTCCTGAAGCTCCTCCTGACTTTTATACTTATCCAGCCAGCTGTTCAGAAATTCTGTCACGTCTGCCTTCTTTGCGAAAAATCCGGTACGCCGGCTTCCATCGTAAAGATCCTCCAGGAAGATCCTGGAAAGCTCATTTTTTATATAGGGATGCGGCTCATGATCCAATGCCAGGAAATAATTTTCGAAGGCTTCCCGGGTACGCCCCTGTTTCTTCCGGATATCTCCCAGAAGCTTGTATACCTCTCCCTGCCATTCCTTATGGACCAGAAAGCTGCGGATCTCCTCTGCCAGATATTCCATCTCGCCCTCTTCCTCACTGCACAGGATCCTGGTACGACCCTCTGCCAGTGCTTTGGGATAGCCGAATCTCTGCCATGCACAGGTAAGTGCCTCTTTGTACACTGGCTCCTCAAGGGTTCCCTCCCTTGGAGAATTACCGGTGATCCCCAGTTCTTTGCAAAGCTCTCTCACCAGCTCTTCCAGCTCCCCTTTTGTACGGACGGAATATACCTTCGCAAGATAAAGAGCGCCTCTGATCTCCTCATCCTCCGGCATCAGTCTGCTCCAAAATTCCATCAGAGAGAGTGCTTCTGATCTTCTCTGGCTTACAAGCAGATCCCGACAGTCTCGGATCGCCTGGGACTTCTGTTTTTTCAGGAATTTATCCAGTTCCAGCTGCACAATGCCGTTATTGGTGCATTCTCTGGCTTTCAGATACTCTGCCATTGCTTCGTTCCGGAGGCCCTTTTTCCAGAGAAGATCCCCCTTATATTTCATAAAATATCCATCCTGGGGAAATACTCTCAGGCAGTAAGACAGAAATTTCTCCGCTTCCGAAGCATTCTGCGGTCCTTCCAGGCGCTCCATCACAAACCGACATTTAAATTTCAGGAATCCCGGAGCATCCGGATATTTTCTGAGAAGATCATCCACGATCGCCTCTGCTTCCTGCATTTCTTTAAATTCATAGTGGCTGGCTGCTTTTCGGAAACGGCGGATATCCTCCACTGTCTGCTCCATTTCCGGAGTAAGATGATCCATTTTCTTGCGTACCTCGTACATACGGTATGCCTTGGAAACACGCTCCTGATAGATCAGTGTCAGCATGGCCGCCTGAAAAGCCTTATCCTCCAGCGGGATCAGGATCGGATGATAGAACGGACGGATCCCGTTAAAATCCTCACGCCCGATAAACTCCATGCTGAGCTGTACACGGTAATACTCCTCAAAGATCTCACCAAGCACATCATATCTTCTCTCTTTCAGCAGGGTCTCCGCTGTTTTTTCGGATCTCATCAGCCGGGCAGACACATCCCGGGCTACAACACCGGCTTTGATCCTTCTTCGTCTGTCATCCTGTTTATGGTCTCCCTTTGCCATAAGAAGGCAGTAGAATTTGCGGAAAAGCATCTGTCTGCGGATACGTTTTTTGTCGATCCTTGGCGTATATTCATCCCGCACCTCCTGATAGCTGGCGCCCGGAACATCAACAGACTCATGAGATTCTCTTTCCCCATGAGGCGGTATATAGGACCATTCGTCCCCGTAATGCCAGATCAGATAATCACTGGTCCTGTGAGGGATCATAACCTTTTCGCCCTCGAAGTCCATATATTTTACAGGGAACATCATATCCTTGTCAAAAAGAAACGGGCAGCCTCCCCATCGCATGGCATAGCGGCTGCACTCCTCTTCTTTATAAGAAAACATGATCTTCTCCAATTTCTTTAAGGTTCTGTCCTTTCCGCAGAAGGTATAGCGGAAAAGCCAGTACAGATACCGCCAGGGAGAAATTTCCCATCTGACTCCCACGACCATGCTGATATTCAGAAGTTCCGTATAGATCATCATATGGTCCCGGTATTTCTCATACTCACGGTCATCATCCGGAATGGGATCCAGAGTCAATACGTCAATGATCTCACCCGCCTTGTCGTCTCCTATGATCTGATGCTTGTGGATCGCACAGGTATCCGTACTTCCGTAGCGCGGAAAACCGTTGGTATAATTACGGTCCACTTCTGCACAATAAACCGCCCGGTTCGGCGGCATCTCGTTCTGACATATTTCTACAAATTTATCCCAGTCACTTTTGGGCATGTAAATGTCCACATCATCGTCCCATGGGATAAAGCCTTCATTTCGAAGAACACCGATCAGAGTACCTCCGGCCATTACATATCTAAGATCATGCTTTTTGCAGATCGCGTCAACCTCCCGGAAGAGCTGCAAAAGAAGCTTCTGTTTTTCTGTCATCTGTCAACCTCTTTGATTAATTATTTTCAAAAGCTCAGCCAGAGTTTCTGATTCTTCATAAAAAAATCTCGTACATTCTGTCCGTCTGTCACGGATCATGATGACCAGCTCCTGAAGCAGATAGCGAAGACCATTTCCCTCAAAATTAAAGCTGTAGCGTTTCAGGAATTCCTGACCTTCTATTTTGGCTTCAAAATATCCGGTATTCCACCAGTCACCGGGTACGGTGATACGCCCCCTGGTTCCGATGATCGCAAGCTCGTTTTCCACATCCACCGTTGTTCCGATCTCAATGGTCGCCAGTGCCCGGAGATACTTCATCGTGATCATATCATAAATAAAGCAGCCGTCACTGCTTTTCACCGCATTGCTCTTCACCTCCAGGTAATCCTTACCGAGAAGCTTGATGCATGCACACAGCGCCTGGCTGACTGTTTCGCTGAAATTTTTTCCGCCCTCAAAATCATCCTGAGAAATCGCGCATTTTACAGCTACCACATCTCCCACAAGCGCTCCATGTGTCAGCCAGACAAGCTGCGTAAACGCGCGCAGATAGACCATGGTAAGCTTCTCTACCAGAACAACCTGATGTGCCTTTGCCAGTGCAAACAGCTCTCTTATCTCTTCCGGTTCCAGAGCCATAGGCGTGTCACTGATCACATATTTATCACATTCCAGTGCCTTTCGGATATAATCTGCCCTGTTTTTCAGACCGGATCGGATATAAATGATATCCAATCCTTCCAGAAACTGCCCGTAATCTGTACCATAAGAGTCAAGTTCGTATCTGTCACAGAATTCTCTCGCAACAAAAACATCCTCGGAATACACACTTTCTACATGCAGTCCGCTGACATACTTGGACTCCATCACCATTTCGTTGTCCTCTGTATCATCCGTAACAATGCCCATGCTGTAGATCATACCCTCACTTCTGAGCTTGGTACTGGAAATATTTTTGGTACGTTCCAGATAAACGACCTCACAGTAATTCTTCAGATAATCAAATTTGCCACGCCAGTCCGAACCGACTACCAGAAGGTCGATATTGTATTTTGTAATGTCATTTAGCTTCTGCCCCTGATATTCCTCTACAATGATCTCATCCGCAAAACCAGTCTTGCGGACATTTTCGATACGCTTCAGAAGGCTGTCCTGTACATTCAGCTTGCCGCGTTCGATATCATAGCTTTCACTGGTGACACCCACAACAAGATAATCCCCCAGCTCCCTGGCTCTTTTCAGAATATTGTAATGTCCCTGGTGGAACAGATCAAAGGTACCGTAAGTAATGACTTTTTTCATTATTAATTTAATCCTGCGCTTTCTCTTCTTTATTTTTCAAAAGCACTTCCATTTCCCCCTGCGGTTCTGTGATCTTTAATATATCATCCAGGTCCTGGAGCTGCTCAAATTCCTGTGGAGCTCCGGCATCATCCATGCCTTCCTCCATCTCAAGATCCTCATCTACAAAGAAATCCTCGCCACGGATTTCTTCCGTCTCTTCTGTCTCATGTTCCAGTACAGCCGCCACATCGTCCTTCACCTTACGTGCATCCTCCTCGTCCAGAGTTGCCGCAAGCTCCTCAATGGCTTTCTTTCTTTTCAGTATGATCTCATAACGGTCATCTTCATCATATTCATCCTCAAGTCCTTCATCCTGCACCTGCCTCTCACGTTTGAACAGAATAAATGTAAGCAGGTTTAGTACCCCTCCGTAGAGGAAAGATACCGGCTTGCTTCCAAGGATCAGCACAAGCACCCAGGATACTCCGAAAAGCACCCAGACATTCAGCATCTGCGGGATGCTGAGAAGAAGCAGGCCGTTGAGTACGATCATGATCGGATAATGGAAAAAATAAATCCCCATGGTATTTCTTCCAACAAAGGTAACCGGCAGCTTCACATCCGGGATCAATGCCAGAAACGTCAGCACCAGCACAAAAGATACCAGATACATCAGAAGGCGAATCAGCATTCCTGTGATATCATCCATTCCCGATAACTGATACGTATGATTCCCACGGAAAATATCTACCGGGATCTCATTGGCGATCATAAAATTCGGAACTGCATACAAAAGCAGGGCTGAAACCAGGAGCAGGATCCATTTACCCTTGAATTTACGGACCACGTCTGTGTAATCACTCTTCCACAGATAGCCTGCCACAAAAAACGGAAAAAATACAACAATCCTGGAGCTTGAAAGATAGGTCGTAAATTCCGGTCTTGTTCCTGCCCACAATGCAAAAATAATGCTCAGAGGCACGATAAAACGTATCTTGCCAAGTGCTTCGATAGTCAGCCTGTAGATAAACAATGCCAGCACATACCACATAACTGTTCCGGACGGACGGAGCAGCTCATAATCCATGCTTCTGCCGGTCCAGATATAAGCATACCAGGTCAGACTGTATCCAAGAATATAAGGGATCAGCAGATTCTTCACATTCTTCAGTACATCCTGTGGCTTCTTGGAAAGATATCCAGATATAAAAATAAAAGCAGGCATGTGAAAAATGGTGATCCCATACCATACATAACGCACCACCATGTCCACCTTGACCAGCTGAAATGCGATCAGATGATTAAATACGACAAGAAAGATCAGTACTACTTTAATGTTATCGACCAGGTAAGAATACGGAACTCCCTGGCTATCCGTTCTCTGTTTCATTTGTTTCCACCTTGTAATATTTGATAAAAGTATGAATAAATAATAACATATATTTATGAATTTGGAAATAAAGAATTAATATATGTCAGAATTATTCACCTCTTCCAGAATTTTTCAACGGTATTTCCATATCCCGTGGAGCGCATAGGAAACAAAGAAAAACAGACTCTTCAGCGGACCATATCCCACATACCGATACACCTGATAAGTCATTGCCGCAGACTTCAGCTTATTTCTGGATTTTCCCCCTTCACTGAGCCGGTATTTCAGGTAAGGTCTGTTGATCCCTGCTGCAAATCCTCCCTTTCCCAATATCCGGAGCCAGGTAATGTAATCTTCATGGCTGTCATCATGCTCCATTGGAAACGCAAGTGCATCTTCTCTGCGTAGCAATACGGAAGAACAGTTGATGCTGTTATGCTTCAGAAGCTCCCTGTATGTGATCCGTTCCTTTACCGGAATATATTTGCCGGTAGTGCGCCCATCCGGCGTCATCAGTTCTCTTCCGGTGGAGCAGATCGCACAGCCGGTCTGTTCCATAACCTCTGTCTGGGCTTTCAGCTTGCCCTTTTCCCACCAGTCATCCGCATCCAAAAATGCGATATATTTTCCCCGGGCTTCCTTTACGCCCCGGTTTCTGGAACGGGCAGCACCCATATTCTGTTCATTTCGGATATAACGGATCTTTCCGCTGTCCATATATTTCATTACAGCAAGCTCTGTGCCGTCTGCAGAACAGTCATCAATGACCAGCACTTCTACCGGAACCTCCTGTCCCAGTGCTGATTCGATCGCTTTTCCAATATATCTTTCCCCGTTATATACGGGCATCACTACGGAAACCAACGGCTTTTCCATAAAAACAACCTCCGTCCTCTCTATCCACAAAATGCGCGTCAGGATGATCTGCCGCAGCCTGACACGCATTTCGTTTCGTTACTTATTTTTTGTCTTCGGAATCCTTAAGAGCGTTCTTCTGATTATCATCCACGCCCTCGGAAACTTCTTTCTGGAAAAAGATCTTTACAGTCATAAACAGAAGCTTGATATCCAGAAGGAATGAATAATTTTCAATATAAAACAGATCCAGCTTCAGCTTATCATACGGTGTGGTGTTATATTTGCCATATACCTGAGCATAACCGGTCAGTCCGGCTTTTACCTTAAGACGATAGTGGAATTCCGGGATTTCCTGCTCATATTCCTGCATGATCACATCTCGTTCCGGCCGTGGACCTACCAGAGACATATCACCCATAAACACGTTAAACAGCTGGGGAAGCTCATCCAGATGCAGGTTACGCAGAACATGTCCTACCGGTGTGATACGGGAATCGTGCTTGGACGCAAGACGTGCTCCGTTCTTCTCGGAATCCACACACATGCTTCGGAATTTCCGGATGCGGAATTCCTTTCCCTGATAGGTAAGACGATCCTGGAGATAAAATACCGGACCGCCGTCATAAGCCTTCACCGCAATGGCAATGATCAGCATGATGGGTGAGGATACGATGATCCCAAGTCCGGAAACAATGATATCCAGAACTCTCTTGGCTGCACGCTGCTCCATGGAAAGTCCCTGATTCCTGCACATCAGAAGCGGCGTATCAAACAGATGGATCCTGTCTGTTCCAAGCAGGATGATATCGGAAATCTTCGGGCTCATATAGCAACGGATGGAATGAGAAAAACAGTATTTCAGATACCTGTTTCGGATCTGGGACGGAAGATCCCAGATGATCACGCCTTCATAATCTTCCATCATGGCATGGATCTTCTCTTCGCCCTCACGGATATGAACCTTACCGCTGATATCGTATTTATCCTTTCGGGTGTTCATCTTGTGGATCACATCACCGGGATCACGGTCTCCGTAGATCACCAGCAGCCTTCTGGCTCCGTACAGTCTGGAGTAAATATACCTGGAGCCCCAGATCCACAGTACCGTCACAACAAGCTGGACTCCGGTCATTTCGATCACCGGTCTGGCCGACATAAACCATCTGTTGATCAGTGTGATCTGAAAATACGTCACAACATTGGTACAGATCGTTGCCAGCGTCAATGAATAAAATACATCGATACGCTTCAGATAGCCTACCTTCAGACCTCCGTAAAGCTTGGCAAACATTAGATAGATCAGCGCATAGATCAGGATCATTACCCAGTTACCTTTTCTCCAGAATGGCTTCAGGATCAGGTCACTGTAAAAATCATACCATACATAAGCAAAGATCGCTGCCTGTGCGATCACGATCAGACTTGCCAGACAAAATACCACAAATCTCTTATAATCTTCTCTTTTACTTCTATTCACAGATTTTTCTTCCTTCCTGAGGAGTAGATATTAACTTCATCATTATAGCCAATATATACTCTTACGTCCAGAGATTCCTCTGATTTTTCTCCTGATATTTTCCTGTCAGGATGTTTTTTTCCGTGACTATAGCAAAAATCCCCAGGAGCTTACCCGGGGATTTTTGGCTGTATATATTTATTTTTCTTTTTCAGTTTCCACGCCTTTTCGAATTATTCATTCACCAGGTTATACTCTTCGATGGATTTGTTGATGGAATCTGCCATGTTTTTCACAGCTGTATCCACATCCTCTTTTCCGTTGAGCATGCTCTCAATCTCGGATTCCACGGTAGCTCTTGCCTCCGGGAATACACTTAACAGAGCGCCTACATAGTCGGCGGAAGAATCATGGAGCTGGTCGATCGCTGTCTGGAACTGCGGATATTTTGCAACATTATCCTTAAATACCTGCTCTTCCTGAGACTTTACAGTTACAGGGAAATATCCGGTCTGTGCGTTCCAGTAAGCCTGAGACTCCGGAGAGATCAGGAATTTTACGAACTCCCATGTTGCACGAAGCTTTTTCGGATCATTGTTGTTCAGTGCCCAAAGAGATGCACCACCGATGGAAACACCGCCCTCGTCACTGGATTTGATCTTCGGGAAGTATGCAGTACCAACCTCAAATTTTCCGTTTACATCCTGAAGGATCTGTTTCAGGGAAGCTGTGGAGCCAAGAGTGATCGCAGATTTTCCTGCAGAAAAATCTGCCAGACCTGCATCGCCGCCCTTTCCTACGACAGGTGCGAAGCCCTTGTCATTAAGATCCTTCCATGCTGTAAGGATATTTTTTGCAGCATCATTCTCGTCAAAAGCAACAGCTGTAGCAGCCTCTTTACGTCCGTTTCCGTTGTTTGCATACTCAAGACCCTGCTTTCCGATAAACTGCTCGAAGAACCATCCGTAGATTCCAAGAGACATTACCTCGCCTGCGCCGCCTTTGTCCAGAAGATCCTGTCCGATCTCACCGATGCCCTCCAGGCTGTCCGGAATTTCTGTGATGCCTGCTTTATCAAACATGTCCTTGTTGTAATACATGATCGGTGTGGAAGAGTTGAATGGCATGGAGTACAGCTCATTGTCGATGGTGTAGTATGCAGCCAGGTTCGGCTCGATCTCAGATACATCGTAGCTGTCTGCATCGATCATCTGCTGCATAGGCACGATCCATCCGGAATCGATCATGAATCTTGTTCCGATCTCATATACCTGTACAAGATCCGCACCCATGTTTCCGATCTGTGCACTTTTCAGCTTGTTCAGGGAATCATCATATTCCCCCTGATACTGAGCATCTACCGTAATTCCGTATTCATTCTCATCGTTGAATTTTTTTACCAGTGTATCGATCGCCTCACCATTGACACCACCCATGGAATGCCAGAAGGTAATGGTAGTTCCATCTACATCGGAAGCATCTGCCATTTCCACTTTTTCATCTGTGCCGGCATCTGCGGCGAATACAGTTACTCCGGAAAGAGAACCGATAGTCATTGCTGTGGTAAGGAAAGCTGCGATGATTTTTTTCTTCATAACTTTTTTCTCCTCTTGAAAAATTTTCTCTTTTTTCATTTTTTTATATAAGATGAACTGCCCGTCTTACGACTTTGCAGTATCTTTTTGCAATATTTTCCCCCTTACAGCAGGATGCTGCAGGGTTGCTGCCTGCTCCGATATCAGCCCTTGACTGCACCCGAGAACATTCCTCTGATCAGCTGTTTCTGTCCAACGATAAAAATGGAAATGGACGGAATGATGATCATAACAACGCCTGCGATCATCAGGGTGATGGACTGTGAATCCACACTATCCAGCATACTGATACCGATCTGAACGGTTCGCATATTGTTGGAGCCTGTTACAAGCAGCGGCCACATGTACATATTCCATGCGTTGATAAAAGTATACACTGCCATAGCGCCAATAGCGGATTTTGTCAGCGGAAGCAGGATCCTTACGATAAATTTCAGATTGCTGCAGCCGTCAAGCTTTGCCGATTCATACAGTGAGATCGGGAAAGTCATGTAAAACTGGCGGAACAGGAAAATTCCCATTGCGGATGTAAGGTAAGGCACGATCAGTACCTGATAAGTATCCAGCATTCCCCAGCTTGATACCGTCAGGTAGTTGGAAATGATCGTTGCCTCTCCCGGAACCATCATGGTTGCCATCACAACCATGAAGAGAATACCTTTTCCTTTGAATTCCAGGAAAGAAAACGCAAAAGCAGCAAGAGAACAGGTAATGATCTGTCCGATGGTAATGCATCCCGCCATGATAAAGGAATTCAATATGAATCGGAGAAGTGGAACGGTGCGGAATGCATTGATAAAGTTGGAAAAGGTCGGATTCTTGGGAAAGAGATTCAACTCTGTAGTAAACAGTTCACTGGAAGGCATCAGTGCAATACTGATGGCATAAAGCAATGGAAGCAGGATCAGAACCGCAAACACAACATTTGCCGTAACACGGAGTGCTGTTCTTGTTCTTCTCTTTGCAAGAGCTTTTGCATTCATAGCTTTTTTCAGCTCCAGAAGCTCCTCTTTTGACATATTTCCCACTGCCGGGACTGCCATATTTTCCATCTGGCTCATCAGTAATTCACTCCCTTCTTCTCAATACGGAACATGATCAGTGTGATGATCATGATGATCACAAACAGGATAACCGACTGGGCTGCCGCACTTCCGAAGCGGTAGTTAAAAAACGCATCCCTGTAAATGGAATAAACAATAACATTGGTAGACTCATTAGGACCACCCTCTGTCAGGATCTTGATCTGTCCAAAGGACTGAAATGCCTGTATGATATTTACCACCAGTGTGTAAAACATGATCGGGGAAAGTCCCGGAAGCGTCAGGCTGAAAAACTGCTGCACACTGCTGGCTCCATCCACAGAAGCTCTCTCATAAATGGTCTCATCAATATTTCCGAGTCCTGCGGAAAAATACAGAAAATTGATCCCGCTGTTCAGCCACGCAGTAAGAATGGCTACGCAGATCAGAGCCGTGTTCGGATCGTTCAGCCAGTTGATATCCAGGCCGGTAAGCTTATTCACAATACCTACTGCCGGGTGGAGCATGATCTGGAAGATCATTGCTGCAGAGCTGGATGCAATAGCCATTGGCAGAGCATAGGATGTACTGAACACCCGGATTCCCGGAAACGCCTTGTTACAAAGCACTGCTGCGATCAGACCAAGAAGCATGCCGCCGACCACAACGATCAGCACAAAGATCAGCGTTACCTTCAGACTGTTGATAAAGGATGCTGACTGAAGCAGCTCTTTATAATTGCCCAGACCAACGTACAGCTTTGCCTGTCCCATCTTGTTGGTCTTGTAAAGACTTAAATAAATTGTTTTCACAAACGGATAAAACAGAAAAATTCCAAAAATAAGCATACACGGCACCAGATATAAGTACGGTGTGATCTTGCTTTTGCTGTTATTTTCCATAACTATTTCTCCTCCTTGCATAATCAGATTCTATTTACAGGCTGATCTGCCTGCACTCAAGCTTTTCCGTGACATAAATTCATGACACAAAAATATTTTCTTCTGTCTCCGGATCAAACACATGGGCCTTCTCCATATCAAAATACAGAGAAACCTTCTCCCCTACCTGTGTCTGATTTTCCGGACTTAAGCGGACTGCCAGGGTTTTGCCCTGCTCATCAAAATAGAGGATCACTTCCGCTCCCAGCATCTCGCGGTTTACTACAGGCTCATCTACATCTACGCTTTCATTTTCAATACCAAGCTTTTTCGCCTCGTCCAGCTCGTAGATATCCTCCGGACGGATTCCGAGGATCACGTGTCTGCCGTTATATCTGTCTGCGATCTGTTTTCCTCTGGTTCCGTCCAGATAAACCTTTTTCACAGTTTTGGCATCATCCAGAAGAAGGGCCGTGCGATTATTTTCTTCTGCTTTTACCGTACACCGGAAAAAGTTCATGGACGGAGAACCAAGGAAGCCTGCCACGAAAAGATTTACCGGATTGTCATAAATACTCTGCGGCGCTCCCACCTGCTGGATCAGACCATCCTTCATGACCATGATCTTAGTCCCAAGAGTCATGGCCTCTGTCTGGTCGTGCGTTACATAAATAATGGTGGTGTCCAGCTGTTTATGTAATTTCACAAGCTCCACACGCATCTGAGCACGGAGCTTTGCATCCAGGTTGGAAAGGGGCTCATCCATGAGAAAGGCTTTCGGCTTCCGGATAATTGCACTTCCAATGGCAACTCGCTGTTTCTGACCGCCGGAAAGAGCCGCCGGCCTCCGGTCAAGAAGCTGGTCGATCTCCAGGATCTTTGCCACCTCATGGACCTTTCTGTCGATCTCATCCTTCGGAAGCTTACGGATCTTCAGGGCGTATGCCATATTTCCATAAACTGTCATGTTCGGATATAAGGCATAGTTCTGGAACACCATGGACATTCCCCTCTCCTTCGGTTCCAGATAATTGGAAAGCTCACCGTCGATCCACAGCTCACCGTCTGTGATCTCCTCCAAGCCTGCGATGATACGCAAAGTGGTGGATTTTCCACATCCGGACGGACCTACAAAGATCACAAACTCTTTATCATGTATATCAAGATTAAAATCCTTCACACCGTAATGCTCCGAATCAAATTGCTTACATACATTTCTAAGTGCAATTTCTGACATTACTTATCTCCTTTCTCATCTCTCGCTCACATAGTTTGTAGTATAGTATTTTTCCGGCTGTTCAGATATCGTGATTGAGATAAAGCTTTGTGAATTGTATGTTAAATTGTTTCAGAAATTATATGCAATTCCGTTAAATTCTTTCTCCAGAGTAAAATACCCATCGCGTTATGTTGCCACCTTCTTTCGCCGTCATCTCTGTCCTGCATCATATCTTCCAATTTTTATTACATTGATCACAACAGCTCTCCCCAATATGTCGGCAATATGGATATTTCCCGTCTCCTCGCATATCTGAATCAAATAAAAATAGAATATTCATATTTAATACTTGCCTCTCTTCCAGATAAATGCCAACTTTCAGGCTTTTATGATCACTTGATTTGTGCAATTTTTTATGTTGTTTTAATTTTTTCTGTAAAATTTCAAATATATGCTTTGTTTTTGTCTAATTTTACCCTTGAAGTTTTGTATATAAGTTAAACAATACAAAATATTGTTCTTAAATTTTCTAACTTTTTGTTAGCCACCTCGTCCGAGAAGTGCTATAATAATCCCAGTCAGAAAAGAAATGCAGAATTCGTGTTACTGCGAACAGCGCGAACAGCAACATTACCGGAATCCATGCATCAGGAGGAGGAATTTGACATGATCACATTGAAAGCAGAGAAAAGAAACCCGAATGTAAAAGCTAAAAAATTAAGACGTGAGGGTTACGTCACAGGAATTCTTAGTGGAAAAGAAATGAAAGAGCCTGTAGCACTTCAGTTTAACGGTGCCGAGGCAGCCAAATTCATTAAAGCAAATAAAGAAGGTACACAGGTTTACCTGGACATCGAAGGCGAAAAAGTTGATGCCCTGGTAAAAAATATTGACTATAATCCAATTGAAAAACAGCTGATGGCTCTGGATTTCCAGGCACTGGTAGCCGGTGAGAAGGTTTCCACAACAGTCGCTGTCAAACTGGAGCACACCGACATGGTTCAGGGTATCGTTGAGCAGGAGATGGAAGAGATCCACTACAAAGCAGATCCGGCCAACCTTCTTGACACCATCGTCATCGACTTCAACGGCTATCCTGCAGACGTCCGTGATATCCATGTAAAAGACCTCCCGATCCCGGAAGGCAAACAGGTTCACTTCGTTACACCTGAGGATGCAGTTGTTGTTCATATCGGTGAGTATGAGGCAGCTCCGGAAGAGGATGAGGACGCTGAAGGCACTGAAGCTGAGGCGAAGTAATTTTTATAATTTTTCATATGAAATATTTCAGGGGATTGCCACCAGGCAATCCCCTGTTGTTATTCATTATTCCCATAAAAGCGAAATACGCAGGACTCTATGTGCCTCTGCACATTCCACTTTTATTACATTTACTGTTATCTCAAAGATACTTTTAATGATACCTTTAGAAATTTACAAATAAAAAACGCCAAAAAGTCTTGATTTATAAGACTTTTCAGCGTTCCCACTAGCAGGGGATGAGAGAATCGAACTCCCACCAAAGGTTTTGGAGACCCCTATCATACCATTTGACCAATCCCCTATATACAAGAAAAAGTGGCTGTTGGCCACAAATTCTTTTACATTGTACTCTCAAAACTACATACATGCTTGTTGATGGTCAATCAAACTTTTTGAATCAATTCTTAACCTGCGTTTCTTGGTCAAGCCCTCACCCGATTAGTAACAGTCAGCTCCATGTGTTACCACACTTC
>NZ_JANFYP010000014.1:0-101918 GCF_024460535.1 Blautia sp. MSK.18.38
GGGATATTGAGGACGGTATCGACAGCACAGGCAAGAAAATGACGCTTTGCCAACTTTATGCCAAACAGAACGCACAAAGGGCAAATGTGAAGAAAAGCACACAGAAACAACGGGAACAACTCATGCGGTTATTGAAAGAGGACAAGTTAGGTGCTAGGAGTATTGATACAATCAAGCCCTCTGACGCTAAAGAATGGGCGTTACGCATGAAAGACAAAGGCTTTTCCTACAATACCATTAACAACCATAAACGCTCGTTAAAAGCGTCATTCTATATCGCCATACAAGACGATTGCGTAAGGAAAAATCCCTTTGATTTCAAGTTAAGTGAAGTCCTAGAAAATGATACCAAAGAGAAAGTCGCATTGACAGAGGAACAGGAACAAGCCTTACTCTCATTTATCAAGACAGACAATGTGTATCACAAGCATTATGATGATGTGCTGATACTGTTAAAGACTGGACTTCGTATCTCGGAACTGTGCGGACTGACAGTAGCTGATATTGATTTCAAGAATGAAGTTGTAATTATCGACCACCAGTTACTAAAGAGCAAGGAACAGGGCTATTATATTGAAACGCCTAAGACGAAAAGCGGAATAAGACAAGTGCCATTAAGTAGAGAAACAATACAGGCATTTCAACGGGTTATGAAGAAACGCCCAAAGGCAGAACCATTTGTGATAGACGGACAGAGCAATTTCTTATTTGTCAATCATAAAGGCAAGCCCAAAGTTGCGATTGATTACAACGCCTTATTTGTCCGTATGGTAAAGAAATATAACAAGCACCACAAGGACAATCCCTTGCCACATATCACACCGCATACGCTACGCCATACATTCTGCACAAGACTGGCAAGCAAGAACATGAACCCAAAAGATTTACAGTATATCATGGGACATTCAAACATTAGTATCACAATGAACTGGTACGCTCATGCGTCCATAGATACCGCAAAATCAGAGGTTCAGCGTCTAATCGCATAGAAGTATTTACCACGATTTTAACCACGATTGACAGGGAAAATATAAGAAAATAGACCTAGATATGCAAGGTTTACCACAAAAGCAAAATGCCCGTAGAGCCGATAAAATAAGGCTTTGCGGACATTTAGGAAGATATAAAAAGATAGTCAAAAAGACATATATAATTTCTTATACATATCCGTTAAATTTTTCCTCCGCACGGATCAGGGATTTGATTCTTCCCTTGAAGGTAAACGCCAGAAACGGATATTCCCCTGCCATATATTTATAAAATTCCCGGATCTTCTGAGACTGGGCAGTGAGGAAATCATTATGCTCCAGAAGCTCCTGGATCTGGATCAAAAAATTACAGTGTACCAGATCGATCTCATTATGTTTTTTCTTCGCCTCTGTCCTAAGATCCCGAATGTATTTCTTCAGTATCCGGAGAAGAGTATCTCCGGAATACAGATAATCGTTTAATGTTATCATTTGTGTTTCTCTTTTCTATTTTAGTCTTTTCAAGATCACATATTTACAACAACTGCTGGATGATCTGTGCTCCTGTCTTTTATTTATTTCAGTTTTTCATGGAAAAACTCTGCGATCCGGTTCCATACCTCATCCTGGAAAAACTGGATATCTGCATGGTCTGCACCATCCAGTGTCAGCAAAGTAACATCACAGTCTTTTTTCTCCAGAAGTCCGTATAAAGTTTCCGACTGAACATAAGGAACGACCTGATCGCAGTTGCCATGGATGATCAGAAATGGCGGTGCATCCTTCGTAACCTTGGAAACCGGACTGCTCTGGTATGCCTTTTCTTTATTTAACATGGAATTAAATCCAAGCAGAAGGGATTCTGCGGAAGAAGCACATTTTTCTGCAGATTCACACGGAAATGCGGAAAGATCCGTAGGCGGATACCATGGGCAGGCAGCCTGTACCTTACTGGATTCTTCCAGATACTCTCCCACATCCAGAGCCGGATCATTGTCCAGCGCAGCCATACAGGTAAGATATCCTCCGGCAGACTCTCCCATAACTCCTATCTGCTCTTTGTTGATGCGGAACCGGTCTGCATGGGCTTTCAGATAACGGATAGCTGCCTTTACATCCTGCAGCGGCATGGGATACGGGCCCTGATTAGAAGTACGATACTCCACACTTGCCACTACAAAGCCACTGGATGCCAATCTGCTCAGATAAAGATTATGTGCGGATTTATCCATCATCAGCCATGCGCCTCCGCAGATCCAGAGGATGCAGGGATAGATTTTTCCATCTTTTGTTTCCGGGTAGATTATATCCAGTTTCAGATCCCGCCTGCAATGTCCGAACCAGGAATCCACCTGTGCGTAAGTAATATCATTTACTGTAATATACTGAGGCTTCTCTGCCGAAAGCTTCAGTGTCTTTTTTTCTGCTTTTATCATAATCTATCTACCTCTTTTCTTCTGATCATTTTAGTTTGTCTTTGAAATATTTTTCTTCTATTTTATCACAATACTGCTTTTTCTGCTTTTATTTTTCGGAGAAAAAGCACTCTTTTTCTGCAAAGAAATATCTGCATTCTCATTTACAGACATGCCTTACCGCAGGATCTCGTCAATGGTGGAAACGGTACTGAAAGATCCTTTATTCCTTGAAATGATCTCTTTTACTTTCTGCAGTTCAAAATAATTTACATAGCAGATCAGGGTCTTGTTCTCTCCTGCGATCACGCCGGAAGAGTTAATGATGGTACAGGTTTTATTCAGTTCCTCTTTAATATCACAGATGATCGCATCAGGATCCTTTGTGATGATCGTCACCTGTTTCAGTGCCTCAAAATGATCTGTGAAATGATCGATGATGGAAGTCGCCACAATGTATACCAGAAGACTTAAAAGTGCGGAATCTCTATCAAGAAGTACAAACACAGCTCCATATACACACGCATTAAATGCGATCAATATGTAGGAAATACTGTAGTCCTTTCCGGAATGATTGTAGATCTTTTTTACAATGATATTGGCAAAGATCTCAGAACCGTCAATACAGCCACCGTTTCGAAGGATCAGAGACAGTCCCACACCAAGGATCGCACCTCCAAAGACTACTGCAATAAAATGCTCTGTATTCAGCTCAAAAGGGATTTTTTCAAAGTAGGAAAGACCTATTGTGTAGACAACAAAGCCCACGAACGTTTTTGCAAAGAAATACTTACCGATAAGAATGACACCCCAGCTATGAGAAACGGCAGAAACACAAGCAGCACACATAACGACAGGTTATACCCTGTCAGCTTGCTTATGATAATGGCGATTCCGGCAGTTCCGTAATCGATGGCATCATTGGGAAGCAAAATACAGGCAACAGAAAAACTGGCCAGGATCGCTCCCACAATGATCATCAGATAGGAAAACAGGGTTTTGATCTTTTTGTTCATAAAGTCCTCCTCTTTGTAAGTAAAATTGTTTGTCAACAATAGCAAAAAGCTGTTATAATAGATTTTCTCTATTACAACAGCTTTGTTTTCCTACTTTTGGAATGGATTTATTATATTATAAGTTTTTTTCTCTGTCAACGCCCTCCGACAATTTCACAGCTTTTCTTTATCAGTAAACCTGTATCCTGCTTTCTCAGATCTGATACCAGCGGATCTCATTAGCTTCCAGATGAAGATCAAAGCTCTTTCCATCCCCTGTGTAAACCGTAGTGTCCTGTGGCTCATAGGTGTTGTTTACCACACAATACTTTTTATTTTTCACATAAGCATGTACTTCCACATTATAATTGGAAGAAAACCAACGGTGAAGCTCACCTTCCGCTGCCGCTGACCAGAGTACGGCTCTGTAAAGAATACGGCTGTTGCAAAAGCTGTACGGAAGTCCGCTGATGTAAACACCTCTGCCTTTTCCGAAGGTTTTTACTGCCATCTGGACTTCCTGATCTTTCTGGATAAGGATCTTCGTATCCGGAAGTGCGAAGATATTCTTTTTCCCCTCACCGAAATCTACGGTTCCGTCTGTATCCTTCAGGATAAAATGATCTTTATGCTCTTCCCAGTTGTATTTATCTGTATTAAGATTAAATCCTCTTTCTTCCTCTACACCAAGGATGTCATCCAGCTGGAAGAATTTTCCCTGCCACTGATGAGCTGCCGGTTCACCGACGCCAATAAATCCGCCGCCATTATAGACAAATTTCCGCACAGCTGTAAGAATCTTCGGATCTGCCCAGTTCTCACCACCGGACTGTGCAGTATCCGCATCACCTACATTGATGATCACATCAAAATCATTCAGCAGATCTTTATCCTGACGGATATCATCAAAGCTGATAAAGGACACATCAAAAGGCGCACCACTTAATGCCTCGATAATTCCGAAATAGGAATAATTCTGCTTGTAATAGATGGCATGATGTACCATATGGTTGCCCCAGGAGCGCATTTTTCCCCAGCAATTTAAAACTGCCACACGTTTTACGCAGTACGGTGTGGTTCCCTGGATATTGTCGTAGAGCACACGGAATTCCTGGCAGACTTCCTTGATATACTGTACAAAATCCGGAAATTCCAGAGCCAGTTTCAGATAACCGCCGTATCCAATTCTCTGGATCGGACTTCGAAGGATAGCTCTTCTTGCAGTCACCCAGTTTACTTTTGCCTCTTTTACAGGATCCCCGCCCTCATGGAAGGTGTCCGGGAAAAAGTACGGCAGAAATCTTCCCTCTGTATATTTTACATGTTTAATATCACTGAACAAACGTAAGGTCGCTCCGTTTCCGACGCTTCCCACTACCGCATCCAGCCCGATGGAAGCAAACTCATCCATAAAGGGCTCCATACCGATCCAGTGATCGCCCATGAACATCATGGCCTCTTTTCCGTATTCATGGACAATGTCTACCATTTCCTTTGCAAGCTTCGCCACTTCCCGTCTCTGGAAAGCCTGGAAATCTTTAAATTCTTTCGACGGGATCCGATAAGTGTTGTTCATATATCCCTGATCAATGATAAACTCCGGGCGGAACTTATATCCCACTTCCTGCTCAAACTGTTCCAGGATATAGGGACTCACCGAAGCAGAATATCCGAACCAGTCTACATATTTTTCCCGTGCCATCTCATCAAAGATCAGTGTGAACTGGTGAAAAAAGGTAGTAAATCGTACTACATTCACATAATCATGGGAATCCAGAAATCTGCGGAGGCGATCCATGGAATGTGCACGTGTTGCGGGCTGACGCACATCAAAAGTGATCTGAGGCTCTACATCCTTCCAGTCATTGACAACTGCATTGTACATATGTACCGGATCCCACATGATATATGCAAGAAAGCTTACCGTATACTCATGAAACTCTTTCGCCGGCCTGATCACAACATTTCCGTTTTCTTCATCGTATGACCATTCCTCTGTACTGACAGCTTCCCCTGTAGTCCGGTCAATGACTTCCCACCATCTTCTGATATCATCTCTTGTATTCACAGCCAGCATATCCGGATACAGATGATCCATCAGATGGATCTCCAGAGTATCCGACACTGCCGTGTGAAAAGATGTCATGATATACATCTGCTGGATTTCTTCCGGATGGGCCTTTGCCCAGGCATTGTCCTTTCTGGTGGTATAATAGGTTGCATAAATCTTTGCGCCGGTTTTCTTCAGTTCTGCTGGAAATTCCGTTCCGTCACAGTCACGGATGGCATCTGCACCCCACTCATCCAGCATTTTCAGTGTCTCCGGAATCACATCCAGATCTGTCGGAATAGTCACTCTTCCTTTTGTTTCGCTCATCGCTTTACCTCCATTGTAAAAATCCCTGTTTTTTTATTTCTGATATTTTTTCACGATCGTCTGCATAGTATCCCATTTCTGTTCCATATCTGCCACCAGCTTAAACTGTGTGCGGCAGCGGTCCAGATTATGTTCTTCCCGGTCGATCTTAAAATAATGATCTCCTTCCAGATAATCGGTAAGAAAGCGAATGCCGCATTCATAAGTCATCACCTTAGCTCCCATGGGAAGCATCTCGATCTCTTTTGCACTGAGCTTATCTCCACAGCTTTCCAGAAAGCCTTTTACATAGATTTCATAGAGCTCCATATCACAGGAAACTTTGCTTAAATCTTTCTCATCCTCCAATGCAGTGCTGGCCCCGAAACGAATGGAATCTCCAAAATCATTCATAGCAAGTCCCGGCATAACCGTGTCCAGGTCCACTACACAGATTCCCCTTCCTGTTTCCAGGTCGATCATAACGTTATTCAGCTTCGTATCGTTGTGTGTTACCCGAAGGGGCACCTCACCTTTTGCCAGAAGCTCACCGAATACATTTGCCAGATACTCATGCTGAAACGCAAATGCGATCTCTGCTTTTACGGATGCGGCACGATGACAGCTGTCCTTCTCTATGGCATTTTTCAAAGTCTGAAAACGTTTCTTTGTATCATGGAAATCCTTTATCGTTTCATGCAGAGTCTCTGCCGGGTAATCTGCTAGCATTTCCTGGAATTTTCCAAATGCAACTGCACTTTCATAAAAATCCTCCGGTTTTTCTGCCAGATCATAGCTTACTGCATCGGTAATAAAAATATAAGCTCTCCAGCATTCTCCGTTTTCATCTGTCAGGAATGCCTTCCCGTCCTTTGTCGGAATCAGGTTCAGAACCTCCCGTTCCGGATCTCCTCCCTTCTGAAGAACTTTCTTTTTCAGATGCCCGGTGACTCCGGCAATGTTCTCCATCAGTTCTTCCGGTTTCTGAAAGATCTCCCGATTGATCTTCTGAAGGATCACCTTAATGGACCCCATCTCTCCGATCCGATATCTAAGCATATAGGTTTCGTTGATATGCCCGCTTCCGCAGGGGCCGCAGGAAACCAGTTCTCCGGTAAATGCAAACTGATCCGCTATTCTTTTTATCTCTTCTTTTGGTGTACCTGCCATTTTACCTTCTCTTTCCCAGACAGCAGTAAAAAGCATACCGTCCGAAAACAAATATGCTTTATACTTTTTGCTGTGTTTTTTACTGTGATTATTTTTTCCGCTTTAAAATCCTGGTGGCAAGCGGAGCAATATTTTCATCTGTTGATCCGTAGAGAACTTCGTAATCCCCCGAGACAGAAACTGTTTCTGTCTTTTCTCCGAAGTTCTGGATAAACAGATATTCCGTATCCTCATTTTCTCTGGTTGTCACAGAAATACCTTCCGGTATAAATGTAAGCGGCATCTTCACGCCTGCTTCCTCTGCTGCCCTTCCCAGAAAATCCTCATAAAAGGCTGCTTCCATATCTGCCGCTACATAGTAAACATGGCCTTTTCCATATTTCTTGTGAGTCAGTACCGGATACCCCTGATAGAAATCCCTTCCATAACGCAGCAGTACTTCCGCATCGGAAACCTCTGCAAGCTCGCAGAGATTTTTACAGGTATAGCTTTCTGTAAGTCTGAGATGATTTCCTGTTTCCGGGATACCTACGTTTTCTTCCCAGTCATAAAGTGCATCGATCTCTTCCGTACGGATACCAGCTGCTTCCATCAGTCCGTGAGGGGTTCCCTCCAGATAACATTTATCTGTTTCATCTACAAGTCCGGACCAGTAGGAAATTACCAAAGTACCACCGTTTTTTGCAAAAGCGCGAAGCTTTTCGGCATATCCATGATAAAACATGTAGGCCATCGGTGCCGTTACCAAACGGTACCGGGACAGATCATGTTCCATATTGATGACATCTGTATTATAGCCTTTTCTTCGGAGAGCACGATACTGTTTCAGTACAGTTTCCTGATAATGCATATCCTCGTTTCGAGGTCCCTGCGCATCCTTCAGCGCCCAGTCATTTTCCCGGTCATAGAGAACAGCCACCGGAGACTTCGTCACGCTTCCAGCAGTTTCCCGGATCTGCTCCAACGCTTCTCCTACCTCTGTCACTTCGCGGAAAATACGGGTATCATCCCCACCGTAGTGATCGATCACCGCACCATGGAATTTCTCAGAGGCTCCCTGGCTCTGACGAAGCTGGAAATACAGAACACTGTCTGAACCATGAGCAACTGCCTGCAGAGAGGCAGCCAGATGTATTCCTGGTTTTTTCAGCTTGTTGATAGGCTTCCAGTTGGTCGCAGAGGGACAGGATTCCATCAGAAGAAACGGTGCTTTCTTGATGCTTCGCATAAGATCATGCTGCATGGCTCCGTCCAACGCTGTGGTATAATTGTCTTTTTTATGCCAGCTTGGATAATTATCCCAGGATGCAATATCCATAACATCCTTAAATTTTTTATAGTCCAGTCCGTTGTAGTCATACATCAGATTGGCGGTTGCCGGAAGCTCGGAACCACCTGCACGGATCGCAGAAATCTCATGCTTCATAAAATCCACAGTCCTGTCTGTAACAAAACGTTTCCAGTCCAAGGTAAGTGCATGAAGAGCATTTTCCCCCTTTGGCGAAGGACTTTCGATCTGATCAAAGCTGTTATAGGTATGGCTCCAGAACGTTGTGCACCAGCTGGAATTTAAATTTTCGATGGTCCCGTATTTTTCTTTCAGCCATTCCCGGAATTTTTCCCGGCACAGAGGACAGTGGCATTCTCCGCCATATTCATTGGAAATATGCCACAAAAGCACTGCGGGATGTTTTCCGAAACGTTCAGAAAGCTTCTTATTAATATTGTAGACTTTTTCCCTGTATACTGGAGAAGTATAACAGTGATTATGTCTTCCACCGAAAAATCTTCTTGTGCGATCCGGATCCATGCGAAGAACTTCTTCATATTTATCTGCCATCCATTTCGGTCTTGCTCCGGATGGTGTGGAAAGTATCGTATAAATTCCTTCTTTATACAGATTATCGATCACTTCTTCCAGCCAGTCAAAGTTATATTTCCCCTCTTCCGGCTCCAGCACTGCCCAGGAAAACATTCCCATGGAAACGGTATTGATATGGGCTTTTTTGAAATATTCGATATCTTTTTTCAGAATATCCGGTCTGTCCAGCCACTGCTCAGGGTTGTAATCGCCGCCGTGCAGATAATGGCCGTATCTGATCTGCTCTGCCATTTTTTTATCTCCTTATGATTTATTCGCATCAAGCGGACAAAGTCATCCGCTCCGCTACGAAGCTTTATACCAGGCAACTGATCCACAGTTGATCTGGTATAAAAAGAATGCTGCGTGATCCAGTTAAAGCATATTATACAATATACCTAAAGATTTCAGCAGCATCCTTTTTGTTTTAAAATTATTTTACAGCTCCAGTAATACCCTCTGCGAACTGTTTCTGTAATACGAAGAATACGATCATGGTCGGAATGGAACAGAATAATACGCCGCACATCAGCATGCCGTAATCCGTTACATATCCTGTGATCAGATTGGCGATCAACATCGGCATGGTCATCGCCTTATTATCTGTCATGATTACCTTCGGCCACAGATAGGAATTCCATGCATTCATAAATGTGATAACTGCTGCCGCCGCATAAGTAGATTTCATAGTCGGGATAAACATCTGGAAAAAGATCCTTACCTCGCTTAATCCGTCAATCCGTGCTGCCTCAATGATATCGATAGGAAATGCTCTGGCATTCTGACGGAACATCATGATCATAAATGGTGTGGAAATGATCGGAAGGATAAAACCTACCGCTGTATTTAAGAGTCCGGCTTTTGAAAACATCTTAAATAAAGGAACCATCGTTGCAACCTGCGGAACCATCATTGCAAGAAGCAGGGTGGAAAACAGTCTGTCTTTCCATCTGTCATGATATACCTCAAAGCCATAACCTGCGATAGAACAGATCAGAAGGCAGATCACTGTAGTAAGAACTGCATAAAACAGAGAGTTTCCAAGAGCTCTCCACAGCGGCTGCTGTGCAGTCAGGTTTTTAAAGTTCTGCATAAAATATGTACCCGGAAGGATACGGCCTCTGGATACATCTGTGGATGTATTGGTTGCCGCAGAGATCATCCAGTACAGTGGAAATACAGAGATAAATGATACGATGATCAGAAAAATATATGTAGGGATCAATCTTCTCTGAATTGCGGATTTATTCTTTTTCTCAGTCACGTGTATCACCTACTTTCAAATTGATAAAGGCCAGGATCGCTACCATGATAAATATGATAAATGACATTGCTGCCGCATATCCGAAGTTTGGCACGTTGATGAAGCATGTATTATAAACATAATGGGACATTGTGATGGTTGAGTTCGCCGGGCCACCTTTTGTCAGGTTGACAGACTCATCAAACAACTGCAGTGTACCATTGATCGACATAATAAATGTCATGATAATTGTCGGTTTCAGAAGTGGTACGGTAATTTTCCAGAAGGTCTTCCAGCCATTGGCACCATCGATCTTTGCTGCCTCGTATACAGAATATTCAATATTCTGAAGACCTGCCAGATAGAACACCATGTTATATCCTGTCCATCTCCAGATCAGTGCGATGATGATCACGATCTTTGCACTTGTGGAGTTACCCAGGAAGTTATAGCCAGTTGTTAAAATTCCAAGTTTGATCAGGATGCTGTTGATCAGACCGTCTGTTGCAAACATAGAACGGAAGATCAGAGAATAAGATACAAGAGATGTTGCACATGGAAGAAATACACATGTACGGAAAAAGCCTTTAAATTTCAGATCCTTGTTATTCAGAAGCTGTGCGAGCAGGATCGCAAGGATCAGCATGATCGGCACCTGGATAATAAGATACAGAAATGTATTGACAATGGACTGCTGGAATACCTTATCCATCATAATACGTTTATAGTTACTGAAGATCGGATCCGCAAACCTCATGTTTGCTCCGGCACCTGTCTGTAAAGAAATGATAAATGCGCGGATCATCGGATAAAAACTCATGACAGCGATCATAATGGTTGCCGGTGCCAGAAAGATCCAGCCGGCCGCTCTTTGTTTCGCTACCAGAGACATGCCACTTTTTTTGGAATTCACAGGAACTCCTCCTTTCAAACATCTAAACCTTTACATAAGACAAGGGACTGCATGCAGTCCCCTGCCCTGTATTTCATTAATATTTCAGCTTTACTCTGTCATCTTGAATGCCAGTGTATCCTGTGCTTCCTGAAGTGCAGATTCTTTATCTGCGCCGTTTACAATATTAACAACAGCTGTGTTGATGCACTCTCTTGCCTCATAGTGGTACGGAGTTTTTGTAAATTCCGGAATGTGTGAAGAGTACTCTACAATTGTTGAGAAGATCGGCTGGTTATTGAAGAACTCGCTTGGCTCATTGTAAACCTCAGACTCACCAGCCGGCAGGTAGCAGGAAATTGCACCTGTTTCCGGAAGGATTGCATCATAGAAGTCTGTGCTGGAACCAAATGTGCTTGCAAGGAAGTCCTCAGCAAGCTCTACATTCTTGCAGTTGGATGTAATGTACCAGGAAGATCCGCCATTGTTTGCATAGTTTGTAGCTGTATCAACGCCGTCAACTTTCGGCATTGTTGTGATCTGCCACAGACCCTTCTGATCCTCTGTTCCCATCAGTGTAGCTGTGATCCAGTTACCGTTAACGATACCGGCAGCCTCTCCGCCTGTGATCGTGGAGATGTACTCATCCCAGTTATTTACTAATTTAACAACATTGTTCTTTACAAGATCCACATAAAGATCTACGCATTTCTCTGCTACATCGTTGCCAACGATATAAGCCTCTCCGTCATCATTTACGAAGTTTGCTCCACAGGACTGGATCATCATCATCAGAGTATCGCCACCTGTTGCTTCACTTGTAAGGAGATATTTACCTGTTTTTTCGTGAACGTCTTTTCCGATCTCCATGAATTTGCTCCATGTGATATCTGTAAGATCATCAATGGTATATCCTGCTTCTTCCAGGATATCTGTACGATAGCAGGCAATTGTTGCACCGTTATCAAACGGAACTCCGTAATGTGTGTCATCTACCATGGAGTAGGACTGTTTCAGTTTTCCGAAATCATCCCAGTTGATATCCATATCCTTCAGATCTGTAAAAGCATCCGGATAACTCTTCAGATATTTCTGATAGCTGTTGTCCTGCATCAGAACGATGTCCGGAAGTGTGCTGTAATCTCCGGCGTTTGCTGCTGTTGTAAGTTTGGTCTGGCAGTCATCAGAAGATGTCTCAACTACATCAACCTTGAATCCTTCGTGATCCTTTGCATACTGCTCACCTGCAATATTCATAGCCTTGATGTTGAAGTTCTGATCCCATGCCCATACAGTCAGGGTGTTATCGTCATCACCTTTTGCATATACTGCTGTAGTAGTTGCAGCAAAAGACATTGCCATGATACCTGTCATTAATACTGCGAGTAATTTTTTCTTCATTTACTTTTCCTCCTTTATTAAGCATTTCCCGTTTGCTTATGAATAGATTATAGCATCCGCATTTCCTCTATAGTTTGCAGAATTGCTCATATAATGTGCAATTTCAACCATTTTATTAATTGTGCACTATTATCCAGCTATATTTTTACAAAAAATATGCACTTTGAGGATTTTCTCTTTTTACGTTCATCAAAATTTCAAAAAAAGCCTTCTTTTTTGACATTATGCGAACATTTTTTGTCAAAAAAGAAGGCTTTTGTTTCTATTTCATAAAATTTCATATTGTTTTTTATATATATTTCACAAACATTTCTGTATATTATGCAAAATAAACCCTTTCAGGAAACTGCGTTTTCATCGTATGCAGCATTTCCTCTGTCAGATCCAGAAGAAGTTTTATTTTACGTCCATCTTCCTGAATGATCATGGTATAGTAAGGCACATCATCTTCATAAGAGGTATAATCGTATTTTTTCAGTTTCTCCGTTCCGGCATTCTTTTTATATTTTGCCACCTTTTCATGATAGTGAGGTGCAGTCACTTCCATCTCCTCAAGATTCAGCACGTGAGCTGTTTTACGATATTTTTTGCCATAGATTACATCTATGGTCAGTTGTCCGTTTTCCATGATATATTCATAGTCTCTCTGGCTAAATATGTCATAAACAAAGTAAAGCAGCGCCAGAAGAAATCCCGGAAGCATGAATGCCTGAGAGATCGTGATACCCATCAGTACAAAAATTGCCGCAAAGATCACCATTACTTTTCTGAGAGCTCCTGACATGTGTTTCTTTTTTCTGGAGACCTGCTCCACAATCCTGTAATCGTACATTTCTTACCTCTTTCTATCTGCCTGCCCGCATACAGTCTGATATTTCTGTTCTGTCGTGTCAGATCCACAGATCTGGTTTTGTTGTTTTACCAGCCTTCCTCTGAATGGATGTCAAACTTAAGAAGCTGCTGTTCATAGTTCTCCGGACGTTTTCTCCACTCCAGCGGTGTCATTCCCGTAACCTGACGAAAATTCCGATTAAATGTGGAATTGGTGGTAAAGCCACACTTATGTGCTATATCTGCAATTGGCTGATCTGTTTTTTTCAGATAATCACAGGCCGCCTGGATACGGATCGTATTGATGTATTCCAGCGGGCTCATCTTCATGTAAGTCGTAAATATCCGGCGCAAATGAGTTTCACTGATATGACAGTATTCTGCCAGTTCGTCAATACGAAGATCCTCCATGTAATGATCCGAAATATAATCCTGGAACCTGGAGATCATATCCATGACTTTTCCTCTGCCTTCGCTGTAACGTTCTTCGCCTGAATCTCGGTTTATCCTTGCGATTTCCACAAGAAGCGATGCCAAAACTCCCTTAGCTTCTTCCAGATAAAATTCCTCTCCATCCCGCATGATATCCAGAATCTTAAGGATCTTACCTGCCATGGATCGGTTTTCTTTTTCATTCAGAAAAAGCGATCTGGAGTTGATCCGCTGAACGATTTTTTCTTTTTTTACTGAATTATTAATAAATTTATCCAGGAATCCTTCTACATCAATAAAAAGATACTCCCAGCGGCTGATAGTTCCGATATCACTGTTTGTAGTATGTGGATAATTGGATGGGATCGCCGTAAATTCCCGACCATGAAACTGTACCTTATCCTCTCCAAGGATCAAAAATCCCTGTCCTTCATAACAGAAGCCTATCTCCAGACAATTGTGAAAATGAAGGTAATCCACATCATTTCCATAATTCTGGACCCACTTCTGTCCAAGCAATGCAAGGATGGGGCTCCCCTCCGGCATCTTATAATATCGAAGCTCCATTTTGGGTTTTCGTTTTTTTGCCACAGATATTCCTCCGCATGTCTTCTCTTCCAATATTTACTGATCTTTCTGTTATATTACAGCCATACATAAAAAAAAGCAACCTGCAGGATAACAATACTTGATAACTCTTGTTTCCGCAGATTGCAATTTTTATATCAGCTATTTACTTTTTATCTGTTTATTCCTCATCCAGGTAATATCTTCCATATGCATCTGCCGCTTTGATTGCTGCAAATACAGTTTCCGGTGTAACTTCAAATGGCATGTTGTGAAGTGTATCATTCTCCGCACATGCAGTTGTGGCAACTTTCATAAGCTGCTCATCAGTTACCTTCCCAGCTCCAAGCTCTGCCAGAGTAACAGGAAGTCCTACTTCAATGCACCATAAGATGATCTCTTCCAGATCTTCCTGGGGAATATTCTCCAGTACCAGCTGTGTGATGGTTCCGAATGCAACTTTTTCTCCATGATACATATGATGGCATTCTTCCAGTACAGTAAATCCGTTATGGATCGCATGTGCACCTGCAAGTCCTGCACTTTCAAAACCAATTCCAGAAAGAAGTGTATTAGCCTCAATCACTTTCTCAACTGCCGGTGTGCATACGCCTGCTTCCAGAGCTATCTTAGCTTTTACGCCCTCATCCATCAAGGTATTAAAGCAAAGTTCAGCCAGTGCCATGGCAGCCTCTGTTGTCTTACCTCCTGCACAGGAAGTTGCTCCGCTTCTCTTGCATGCCCTTGCCTCAAAATATGTTGCCAGTGCATCTCCCATACCAGCCACAGTAAGACGAACCGGCGATTTGGTGATGATATCTGTATCCATCAGAACAAGATTCGGATTCGCCGGAAGAAACAGATATTTTTCAAAAACTCCTTCTTCTGTATAAATAACAGACAAAGCACTGCAAGGGGCATCTGTAGATGCGATCGTCGGGCAGATAAATACCGGTGTTCCCGCATAGTATGCAACTGCCTTCGCTGTATCAAAGATCTTTCCTCCACCAATACCAATGGTAAGATCACACTGCTCATCTTTTACGATCTTTACCAGACGATCAATCTCACTGTTACAGCATTCTCCGTTAAAATAATCAAAAACCACCTCACAGGTACTCTCAGCAAAGCTCTCTTCGATCGTTTTACCGATTCTTTTATATCCGCCTTTACTGATCAGAACCAACGCTTTTTTTCCACTCTTTGCAGCATAAGTTCCAAGATTCTTCATTTCTCCCGCACCCTGTAAATATTTGGACGGACTGATTAAAATTTTCGCCATTTTATACTTCCTTTCTTTGTTTTCAGAAGTCAGCCTCCGCATCCGGCTTTTGTATTTATATTATAATTGCTGTATTTTTTTATTGCAAGGAGTATTTGAGGATTTATGCAGCATCACCTGAGTTACTGTTACTGTTCACTCTGTTCCTAGTAATATACTTTGTGATCACATGAAAATCAGTTACAGCCAGCTTTCCAGAACATCATTCAGCTTATTCATATCCAGCGGTTTCGCGATATGTCCATTCATGCCTGTATTTTTGGCCAGCTGTACATCTTCTGCAAAAGCATTGGCAGTCATGGCAACAATAGGCAGTTTTCCCTTTTCACCCGGAAGGCTCCTGATTGCTGCAGTTGCCTCATAACCATTCATGACAGGCATTTGGATATCCATAAAAACAAGATCATACGAACCTTTCGGAGAAGCTTCCACTTTTTCAACTGCAATTTTCCCATTTTCTGCCGTTTCCACTTTTGCACCTGTCATCTGTAAAATTTCACCAGCAATTTCTCTGTTCAACTCATTATCCTCAACCAGCAGAATCCTTTTTCCCGTGTAGTCTGATTCTGACAGCTTCTCCAGATAATTTCTTGCTATTTTTTCTTTTCTTCCTGAAGTAAACTGCCGCAGTGTTGCCGTCAGCCGGGAACGGAACAGCGGTTTTGCAATAAAAGCATCTACACCTGCAGCCTTTGCTTCTTCTTCAATTTCGCTGAATTCATAGGATGTCAGTACAATGATGGGGATCTCTTTTCCTATCCGCTTCCGGATCTGTCTGGCTGTTTCTATGCCATCCATCTCCGGCATCTTCCAGTCTAAAATAACAGCAAAGTAATCATCTTTCAACTCATGCCGTGCATAACAGCGCTCAACCGCTTCCCTGCCAGAGAGAACCCATTCACCCATAATACCGATTTCCTTTAATGTTGCAACTGTACTTTCACAGCATGTCCTATCATCATCCACAACCAGGACCGGCAGATTCATCAGATTTCTGTCCTGTTCTTTTTCTTTTTCCTGAAGCTCCAGATAAATTGTTACTGTGATTTTAGTTCCCTTGTGCAAGGTACTGTCCACTTTAATAGTGCCATTCATCAGGTTCACAATATTTCTGCTGATTGCCATTCCCAGACCAGTTCCCTGGACTCTGGTTGTCCGGTGGTCATCCGCGCGGCTGAACGGCTCAAACATGATTTTCTGGAATTCCGGTGACATACCGATCCCATTATCCTCAATCGTA
The DNA here is from genome assembly GCF_024460535.1 of Blautia sp. MSK.18.38. Classification (NCBI taxonomy): domain Bacteria; kingdom Bacillati; phylum Bacillota; class Clostridia; order Lachnospirales; family Lachnospiraceae; genus Blautia; species Blautia sp. MSK.18.38. Next base: position 16,654 of record NZ_JANFYP010000014.1, read on the forward strand.
AATTCATAGCATCCAAGTTCTGAAAATCCATTTGGCTTTTCCTCTATGGAAAAAATAATATTCCCGCCATCCGGTGTATACTTGATCGCATTACTCATCAGATTCACAAATACCTGCTGAATCCTCAAGCTGTCACCACAGACAGCCTCATGTTCAATATGATTGATGTGTATATCAAAATTATGTTTATGTTCATCAAGCACCGGTTTCGTAAGTGTAATAAGATTATCTACCAGCTCTGACAGATTGAAATCTTCCTGTGCCAGTGTCATTTTTCCACTTTCAATGCGTGCCATATCCAATACTTCATTGATCAGCCCCAGCAGATGGCGGCTTGATTCTGTGATCTTGCCGAGGCATTCAATGACTCTGTCCTGGCTCTCAACATTTGCTCCTGCGATTGCTGTCAGACCCACAATCGCATTCATTGGTGTCCGGATATCATGGGACATATTGGAAAGGAATTCTGTTTTCGCACGATTTGCATTTTCTGCGGACCGGTAAGCCTCTTTCAGTGCCTGACGGGATTCAATCTCTGCTTTCTTCTCCTGTGTCACATCCATGGATGCCAGCAATACCTTTTCCAGCTTTCCATTCTTCCATTCCAAGGGAATATAAGAAGCGATTTTATAAGTCTTTTCATCCAGGCTGCAATACTCAAACTTATAAATATCATTTTCACTTTTCAGTTTTTTCCGAATATTATCCGGGGCTATCAGGATATCTATAACTTCCAATGGTTCCAGTGTCTTATATTTTTCAAGAACCTGCATCTGAAAATCATGATAAAATCCCAGAGGTTTATATATCATCTGTCCATTCAGATTGTAGAATTCATATCTGTCATTTTCCAGATCACAGACAACAAAGCGGTCAACCAGACGCACTATGCTCTGGATCAGCTGCTCCATGGAAGCATTATCTGCTGCCATCTGCAGATGCCGTGCGCTCTCTACCTTTGTCTCTGTGATATCACGTAGAAAGATCATGGCATATTCTGAATCCTCTATTTCGCCACGTATGACCACATTGCGGACCCATCGTTCTTCTCCATTCAGAGTGATACGGCACTCTAAAGCCAATTCGGTTTCCAGCCCCTTCAGCCTTTCTGCAATATAACCACGGTCGTAAAAAGAGGATACCGCCTTCTTATCTGTCTCCACAACATAGGAATCCACAAAATGCCGGATCAATTCATCCCACGTATGACTCTGTTCAAAGACGGTCATCAGGGACGGTTCAACCTTAAAGGTATCAAAAGTATTCGCTTCCAGATTCACATAATACTCGCACAAATCTGCTTTCGTAAAAGCCCGGTGGAAAGCAGCAGATTTTTGTGCCTGCATGATTTCTTTTTTCTCCCCATCAATGTTAATAAAAATCCCGGCAATCCTGCTGGCAGAACCATCCAGACGGCGTATTACTTCTGCCGATGCCCGAAACCACTGGTATTGATTATCCTTCATTCTCATACGATACTCTACCTGGTATTTTATCTGGTTCGTCTTATCCTTAATTGCCGCCTGAAGCTGCACCATTACTCTTTCTTTATCCTGTGGATGCAGAAGATCTGACCAGGATTCCAGTTTATTCGGAAAGTCCAGGGTGTCATGATAACCAAGCATTTTTCGAAATTCATGACTCCAGTTTGCATTCACAATCTCACTGTTTTCGTCACAGTCAAAATACCAGAAGCCGGAACAGATAGCCTCATTGAGCAGTGCCAAATTTATATGATCCCAGTTGACCTGTACGGACATAACCCAGATCTGTCTGCCCGCCTCATCTGTCGCATCCTCTTTACAAAGCCGTACATTATTCACTGTACCGTCTGCTGCAAGGATCTGTGCTTCCCCTGTTCCGTGAAGCTGCAAAAAACGGTCTCGCTCCAGTATATCTTCCTCGTCATAAAAGAAATTTCTCAATGAGCCTTTTGTCTGTTCCATGAAAGTATCGAATGTATATCCTGTACTATGCAACAGCAGATTATCCACAGACAAAATAGACAGGTTTTGGTCATAAGATCCTGTCATTATACCTACCCCGCCATTATTTTCCAGTGTTTTCTGTACGGCCTGTGACATGGCCTGTGTCTGCCCCGTTACAGTCTCACCTAAGGAATATATTTTGTCTTCATAATTTTTCATTTTATAAAAGTCCTCTCTCCGTCTTATGCCTTCTTCATCCTGCTTTTATCTGTATACAGAAAACCTGTCCCTGCTAGTTTCGTTACCCATTTTTGCATACAAAAAGGACATCTGCCAAAATCTGCCAGTGTCCCTACTATATTCTTTAAAATCACACATCTATATAGTATAAAAGGTATCGGAATCTCTTCTGTTCAAACATCTTTTCCATATATTATGATGATATGGAAACAGTGGCAACCGGCTGACATGGTCAAACTTTCTGACTTTAGTCCCTTCTGGCTTTGCGACCCTGCCTTTCAACAGGTTTGCCTTTAAAATAATTTTCATTTTTTCCAAAAATAAAATACCATGTGGTTTTTCTTACGTCAATAATATTTTAGTGGAAAATTTACATATATTTTAACCGAATCAAGTAACTCCCCTGTGGAGGTTGCGAAAAGCAATAAGCAGTGGGTGAGGACCTCTCGTAACTAACCTCTCATGTCTACCAGGATCACCATCCTCTGACGAGTCCTAAATTGTCGGGTAGAAACACCTATTACTAGGTATATCCCCCACAGATCCGTACGTGCCCAATTCAGGCATACGGCTCTTCACGACACTTATGCCTCAGATTATCCATATAGGCTCACGGCTGTATACCAGGTCTCTTATTTCGGCATAAATGCCTTCTGGCATGTATGGGATTGAATATCTCCCATCCACAACTAGTTTTGCGATTGTTTTTGGATCTTTTGAATCTGTTTTCTTTGGACTGTTATCATCAAGTTCCTTGATCTTCTTAACCGAGAATGGATTGACCATTACTAATCTTTTCTGATGATCATTTACATACTTCGCAAACGCAAACCAGTAATGACCTGTTGGCTCGCAGCCGATCAGAACTGCAGTCTTTTTATTCTCAGTCTTAAGTGTCTCTGCCCAAAGGTTGAAAGAATTGAACCCTTCCAGATCGTTATGAAAAGGAAAAATACGTTTTGTAAGTTCGCGTCCTCTGTTATCAAAAGCTCTTGCATAATGTATCTGGCTTCCTATATCAACTCCGACAACCATTGTTGAATCTGTTACTTGCTCAATCTTTTCATTCTGTGTATAATTCATTTGGAACCTCCAGTGCTTGATTGTTTTGTTTACATCCGCCAAGATGCAACTCAATCATACCTTGAGGTTCTTTTTTATTCAATTGGCGCTTTTAATGAATTACAGGAATGCTCCTTTCAAGCATATTCAGCACTTATATATTGCTTCCCAAATATTTTAAAGAAAAGCGTACCACTATTTTAATGATACGCTCATCATTATTAAATCACTTCAAAATGCTTCAATGCATCCTTTATTGCTTCAACCTTCTCTGGAGTTGGATGCTTCCTCGGCTGTTTCAATTTCTCTACCGCATTAGGAGCATCGTACATCGGCAAGCCTAAATCTCTCTTTACCTCTGCAATATATGCGGTATGTACTTTGAAGCCGTATTTAGCTTCTATGTACTCCTTTATCATTTTGTAGGTCACTCGTTCTTTGGGCTTATAGCTTTCCGCTCTTTTAGCAATATTATCAAGTGGAACTTTTCCCTCACCCTCGCCAAACTCAACTTTTACGTTGATATGTCCGTCTGGCTTTTTGTGGGAAAGCAGTACTACCGTCTCCACATGCGGTGTCGTTTTTTACTGCTTTAACAGTACGCAAACCCGCATAGTTACTGAGTTTTTACACCCTTTGACAGGTTGCTAATATCTGTAATCATAAGGTTAAGACATGGCGTACAGACCGTTTGATTTTGTAAACGTGTGGCGGGTACGCCGATATTTTGTAACACTTTTATAATACAAAATTATTCTAAATACTGCTACCATATTTGGTAATATATCAGTACGCCGATTTGTTTTGGGCATTTTTGCGAATGGCATTAACACCCTTTCAATGTTCACTTTTATTGAAACCGATATTTTCCTTTTCCATGTCCTGTTACAAGTACGATTACCTCACTATCAACCAACAGTTTTATTAACTTGGAAGCTCTTGATGGCTTTAATCCAGTAATTTCTTCAACTATCGTTCTTCCGAAACAATTTTCTTTTCCACATTTTGAAAATATTTCTACTGTATGATTTATTGTTTTTTCTGAAATCGTATCTGAGAAAGAAAGTAATTTATTTCGAATGTCCACTTTTGTGCTTTCAATGTCCACTTCTCCACTCTTAATGTCCACTTTTACTCTTTCAATGTCCACTTCTTCTGTATATACTTTTGCCATGGATGCCGTTCTCCTTTATCTGATGTTCCTATTGTAACGCAAAGATAAAGAAAAAGCGAATCAGGCAGACAGGGTATTCGTCATTTTTACTAATAGATGAATACTCTGAAAAACTCAAAAAACTATTAGTTTTTCGGGCTTTTCAGAGTACTTATCCACAAGCCCTGTAAAGGGGCCTGAAAGTACTCCTGAATAAATGAAGGCAGCGGAATTATGAAAAGTGGATAACTCTTTTTCGGGACTTATGATGATTGGAAGATGTTTTTTTATTTTCTCTGTTTTGCACAGGATCTTATAAGATCTTATCCGGTCTGACTTCCTGGATCGGATGGCGTGCAACAATTTCCAGTCCCTGCATGAGATATTGGTACTGCTCTGGGGTGATCTCCAATGCTTCTTCTTTTGTGCGGGGCCAGTTGAATGCACCCAACTCCAGTCTTTTGTATAGAAGCAGGAAGCCGTCGCCTTCCCAGACCAGCCCTTTGATGCGGTCAGTACGTCTTCCGCAGAACAGGAACAGAATATCTTTTTGATACGGATCCAGCTGAAAATTGAACTTGATAATGGATGCAAGCCCCTCCATACCACGTCTCAGATCTGTGTAGCCGGTAGCGAGATAGATCCTGCGGAACCCGGAAGCATCATTCAGCATGAAAGATATCTCCGATACGTGACAGGAGTTCTGCTGAAACGGAATTGGATATCTCTACAGAGACCGGTCCTTTTCGGAGGATGATATCCGGATGGAATCCATTTCTGACAGACTCCTGTTTTATTGGAATGCTGATCTCTGCGAACGAAATCTTTTGTGGGCTGGTTTCATCTGCCGGGTCTGTGATAACCGAAAGGTCCTTTGATGTCGAAGCAGCAAAAGCTTCTTTTCTGAGAATCCTTTGCCAGTAAAAGAATTGTTTGTCTGAGATCCCATTAGCCCGGCACCATTCAGTTTTATTCATACCGCTGTTCAAACATTCATTCATGATCTGGGTCCAATGTTCAATGCGGACCTGACGTGTGATCTTATCCATAAGATCCTCCTTTAAAAAACTTTTAGTTTTACAAAGGGATTATCTCATGGTTTTAGGTAAAAAGCACGGTACTAACTATTTACCGTATACAAAAATCCAGCGATTATACCAAGCGTAAAAACGAAGAAGGCCGCTAGTACTGCGCTAGTGACCTTCATTGTTTATACGCTCTTTTCTTCTTTCACAATATATTCCCTTAAATACTTAAACGGAAACGGAACAACCGTTAACATTCCATACCTTACAAACTCTACTCCCATAAGTGGCAACACTTTCTTAAAAATTAACTTACTGCCTTCTACCGCCTGTATCTCACGCACTACGCTGGCTCTCTCAATTGTGTATTTCATTCCATTACCAATTTCACCAACTGAATATTTTGCATGCGTATCATCATAATCAAAATAATTAATGTCTATATTTCCGGAAAGATACTCGCGTCTCTCTTCTTCTCCACGCAGGTAGGCATATAGCATAATACCGGTATTCTCAAAAACATAGCGCACAACTTCTTTCTTTGTTGTAATTCCTTTGAATAATCCCATTACATTGGCTTTCGTGTATTCTGCATTCACGTCGATATGCGGGATAACTATATCCAATTCTGCGTGTACTTTTATTTTATCTGTTGTATCCATTACTAGACGAAGCCAAGTTACTACGTCTTTTCCTGGAAATCTACCTTCACTAGCTACATTCTTAAGCACATCACCCATCGCAGTATAATCAGGCATAGAATACATATTAGTATCCTTTATAAGATTAATATTACCCTCTGCATCTTTTACTAAACCTATAACACCTCTATAATCATTTTTATTCTCTTCATTCAAACCGAAATAATCCATGTATTTATCATACTCTGTCATGGTAAAAAGATTTCGTTTCAATGCTTCAATTTTAAATGAACCGTCCGGATGAATGGTCATGAAGTAATATGTACCGTCTACAACTACACCAAATAACCAGTCTGCTTTATATCCGTATTGACTCCAATCCACCAATGTAATTTTACCAATAGCAATGTCCTTTTTAATTACAAGCTCTTTCAGAATATTATAAACTGCCGCTGATGATTGGTGTTTAAAATTCTCTACTGTAATATGCTGAACAACATAATCCTCCATGCTTTCTTGATGCGGGTCCACTTCCGAATCTGAATAGAAGGATTTATCATGTATATATCGTACGTTAAGCTTCTTCTTTGATAATCTTTTACCAACGCTGCATTTTGCCTCTGGAATAATTTTATTAATACCATCCGCTACATCCTGCAAATAATCTTCAGAAGTTTCAGTGTGTACAGCATCCACTATATTAATTCCAGAATTCAAAACTTCCTTTTTAACAATATCCTTATATAACTCCAACGACGCACGCTTATATTCCAAAATTTCGTCAATACTATATTGTTTAAATTTAACACGAATATACTTACCAAATTCATCATGTAAGGCATTCAAAATATCATATAAAACACCCATCTTGGTACATGAAAACGTTTCATAATCCGTAAAGTCAAAGAATGTAATGCTACCCCTTTCACCATCTACGGGTTTTATAATAAAGTTTTCTCTACGGTCTTTATTTTCATTAGATACTCGTTTTAAGGTATTATTGTTATAACTGAACTCATATTGCGGAAAATCCTGTAACTTTCTTTTTTCAAATTTCATTTGCTTTTTAAGTGCCAGTGATGTCAACCTATGTGCTACCAATTTTACACACATATCATCTCCGATTTTCACCTCAAGGCACTGCATACCCCAAATAAAATTCTCCTTATCCTTATTCAGCCATGCAGGTCGAAAACATAATAATTTCCCTGACAGATTATTAAAAGATATCATTTCATCAACCGGACTCGTTAGCGCATTCAAAAACAATTGTGTCAACAAATACTCCGGTATACTGCTACTTGTCATAGATTTTATAGACAAACTATCTCCATCCTCTTTTGCATTCAACAAACGTACAAACTCAGCTCTGGAAATAGCGTTTTTAGGAAGCATAACCCAAAAACTCTTTCCGCTTTCAAATTGCAGAGCTGATATCTTTATATCATCAATATCTAGAAAAGTAGCTCCACCTTTTATATATTTATCCGATGTTGTAACATAATAAAAATCATAATCTTTGTCAATGTTGGAATATTCAAACGAAGCCAGGAGTTCATTCGAATAAAGTTTCTTTATACTCATTGCAAATATCCCTCCCGATTTATTTTTGCTATGATTTCTGTTCCTATTTCTTTTCTATCCAACCGATATAAATATGGTATCTCAATAATTCTACCATTATCACTAGACGTAATCTGCATATTGTGATCAAGCATAATATTGATTATTACCGCTCTCTTTCCTCCACACTTATCTAGCTTTTCCAGGACGTTTTTCTTTTCTTCTTCCGCAGATATTAACATGGTTTCTTTCCATAACTTGAAATCAACATACACGCCATTACCTAGGGTATAATCAAACAATTCAAAAAACTCCGGTGGCATTTCCTGCAACGTTACTCCTGCATATTGTTCTAAAATATATTTACCAACAACTTCGCCTAAGGCACCTTTATAAATATTATTAAACATAGGTGGCGTCAATATAAACTCACTAGGAACAAAGCTCGTTGCATATCCATGCTTTTCAAACAATGCTTTCACTCCTGGGATTTGCCTAATCTCTTTCAAATGCACCTCATCCTCTGACATCTTTTGTGGAAGACTACCGTCAAACTTGATATTTATATTTTTATTATAGTCTCCTTCTTGCTCATAAGAATAAGCTGTAATTTCTCCCGGCGCACACATATATACAAGCTGATATTGCGAATTCTGTTCTACGTTTTTTCTGCTTAGTGTAGGCCTCATAAGGCATAGCTCACGCAATGCTTTCCAATAATCTATACTATCCTCAGTCCAATTGCGCTTCAGCTCATTTATAATCTGCATTGCCTTCAGTGCTAATGCTCCGGCACGATTTTCCATTACGGCAATATCCAAATTTTCATTTGCCTGACCATTATAATATGTTTTACCCACTTTAACTAGTTCCGCAAATTCAGGATTCAACATTCGTTGCTCCACAACAGACAAATCGTAATCTGTTAAAATGGTATTATCCACATAAATATATATATCCGAATTCTTAAGACCGGTTCTACATATTCTTCCTACTGCCTGTATTAATGTTCGAATCGCAAAATTATTTACAGAATCTGTTTTATATGGTTCTCCCTTTTTTCCCGAAAAAGTATATCCACCACTGAAGCATATAAATGCATCTTTAATTACTGCAATCCCATCTTTACGAGAAACTTCTCCTCTTTCCATCAAGAATTCCATCTGATATACAAAACGAATTAAATCTTCAGCTTCAATTCCCTTTTTGCTATCCACATTCACCAGAAGATTTGTCGGCTTCTCAAGATATATGCAGTCAAAGTCTTTTTTCATATCTCCTCTATCGTAATCATTAACTGCTACAATAGTAGCATTCCCCGGTGCTTTATATTGCAAATTTTGTCCCTCACCAACTGTATTATAGGAAGATATAACAAAGAGTTTTTCTCCCTTTGACAATCTCTGTATAAACTCCGCACGCTTAGCATCATAATCTTCACTATTTATACTGTATAACAAGTCTTTACCTTTTAATCCCTTGATACCATAAAGCTTAATAATAGCGTCTGCGAATTCCTCTAATAATTTAATATCAAAAAGCCCCTTATTCTCCTGCGGCAATTTATTATTAAGACACAAGAAGGATTTAACCGAATCATTTAAGATAAATGCCTTCATTACCTTTACAACACGAATAAAGTTATTCTTTGCATATTCAACGCGCTCAAATGATATTGATAATTTTTCCGCATACTTCTTTATAAGTGCTTCGTTTCCGTTAAATATCTCTGATAATTCAACTCTATCATCCGCATTATAAGAAACTGGCTCCACATGAATATTTACTTTGTCATAGTTTGCAACAAAAGTTTGAAATGACTCCTGTAATCTACACCTATCTGCTTCTGGCATCACATAATATTTATCCTGCAACATCCTTTGAAGATATTCCAAGTCATAATTGCCAACAACCGTTTCAAGTGTTGCGGTAGCTGAAATACCTATAATTTGAGCCTTTTCAGACAAGTGAAGTAAAATATGTTCTGGCGAATCCTGAAAATCAAATAATTGAATCTCCGAACGCATACTGTGATTAGGATCATCTATAAAATCATAATAGCGAAATCCCCTATTATAGACAGAGCGGTCAAAATACTTTAACGACATTTTTCCATTGCTGTCTTTTTTATCTTTCTTCGACTTTACCTGGCCTCCCATTACGATAGGCTTCAAATACCTTATCTGTTCTCTTGATAAATGAAACTCTGTCAGCACTGACTCAATTGCATTTTCAAACGTATAATCATCGTCACCCGGCCTTTTATCCTCATCCTTATGATGCTTATAATTAAACGAAAGATTTCTAGCTCCGTTCTGAAAATAAGTCAAGCAGCCTTTAACACTGGCAAGCAAACTTAATACGCCACCTTCTTTCTCTGTTGGTCTTCTTTTTGTAAAACGCAACCAGTTCTGTTTTGCCTTCATATCGGTATCTATATCAATAAAAGCATTTTCTCCCTCAAATACCGAATGAAACTGTAAGTCATTAAAAATAAAATTACGACTTCTATCGCCCTTACCATCTTCTTCTGTTTTGAAGCTATATTGCATCGCAAAACGGTCATATGTTTCATCAAACACACCACCAAATCCTTCAATAATTTCCGTAGGATTTTTCGCGTTTTTGTGTTCATCAAGATATGTTTGTTGTAACTTCGATGCAGTAGTAAGCTCTGCCGGAAAATCTCTCGTCTTCAAAGATGCATATACACGATGAAACAGACCTAAATAATCAATATGATTTTCTAAGCCTCTTGTTATGATCTGATTAAGTAACCTGTCTCTTGTTGCATCAAACTCATCTATAAAAATAATTGCATTTTTTGTAATATCATTATTGTAAAAGCTGTATGTAGGTTCAATAATCGTAGTATTCCCCAAGAAAAACTTGTCCATAGACATAAAAAATATCCGTTTTTCTCTCGTATATACTGCTGGATACAATTCTCCTATCCAATGATAATCAGGATTATTAGCAATATTCTTTAACTTTTCCTTTGGTGTCCTGAACTGCTTCAGCTCACTTTCTATCACCTTACGAAAAGCACCTTCCTGTTGCTTGCGAATAGCATCTTCTGCACTCTTGCACAAAACATTAATAATTTCTCTACTGGTTCCTTTTAATTCACGCTTTTTATCTCTGTATTCGATTAATAATTTTACCGAACCATGTAAATCCTTAAATTCTTGTTTCATAGTGATTGCTGTTGGAATTTTTCTGGCACGATATAACTCGTCCAATTTTTCTACAACCATATCTGCATTAGCTTCTATTCGCAAACAATATTTATCATAATCATCTGCTTTACCACGCCTTGCAAAATGTTCACGCAACTCTTTATCCGGCAAATTTTTCTTAAGAGTTGTAACAAAAAAAATCTTCTTATCCTTGAATTCCGGCGAATCATAATAGTCGACCATAAACTCAAGTACACTATATGTTTTTCCGAAGCCGGTCGGCATATCTAGCAAGAACAATCCCGTATCCGTTGACTTGCAAAAATTTACAATCGCCTGTTTCATAGTATCCTCCAAGTTTTTCTTAGTATGGGGTGAAGATTAAAGTCCTTCAAAAGCTTTTCTCTTACCTGTGCTGTTGCACCAGTATCTGTAAGTACACTATCCGGAAGAACTACACCAACACGTCCACCTGTTTTTACAATAGACATGATATGCTGTAAGAAGTTAACCTGATTATCGGATGTTTTTACAAACTCAGGTCTATTAGCTGCAACCTCCACACTTCCTTGAGGTCTTGTTCCAAATGGTGGATTCGCTAGTATCACCTTGTACATCTTATCTGATGTATCAATAAGAGAATCCTGATATGCAATAGGGCTCTTGTTTACACCGATATCATGTAAGTAAAGATTCATTGATGCAAGTGTTACTACAAGTGCAGTATTATCTGCTCCAAATAAAGCATGATTCTTAAGGAACTTCTGCTTTTCAATATCCTTGCTCTGTCTCTTCATATGCTCATAAGCTGCAAGCAAGAAACCACCCATACCACACGCAGGATCGGTTGCCCTTACAAAATTGATACAATCACACGATTTCCCCTTTTGTACTCGTGAACGATGAACACTATGTGCATTATGAACGATACGCACAGTGTGCAAGATGTGTGCATAATCGAACGATAGCTTTTGTGCGCACATCGGCAGGTCTCCTTTTCTAGGATTTAGGTATTGCAAACTAGAATTTGTCAGCCTAATTGCTTTTTGATTTCAGCTTTCACTTTATCCAAATCACTGCAAGTCAGGATTGGAATCAGCCGGTTGATTTCGTCAATGCTCCTATCCCACCACTTGAATCTCAGCAGCAATTCAATCAGTTCATCGTCAAAGCGTTTTTGAATTGCTCTTGCAGGATTCCCAACGACCTTCGTATATGGTGGAACATCACTTCCCACAACGCTGTTTGCACCAATGATTGCACCATCTCCAATGTGAACGCCGGGAAGGATTACCGAATTTTGCCCGATCCAAACATCATTTTCGATAACGGTATCTCCTTTTAATGGCAGATCCGTCTTTGCAGGCGGCGACATTTCCCATCCCTCCAAGGTATAGAACGGGAATGTAGAGACGGCGTTCATCTGATGGTTTGCACCGTTCATCACAAACTCAACTCCGGCGGCGATTTGACAGAACTTTCCGATGATGAGTTTGTCATCATTCCACTCGTATAAGTGTGAAACATGACTTTCAAAATCCGAATCGGCAATATAAGTAAAGTCCCCGACAATAATATTCGGATTTGTAATCGTCGGCTTCACATATATTTCTTTATCATACCCTGCAATTGGATGGATTGTATTGGGGTTTGGGTGTTTTCCGTCTTTCATCTTAACTACCTCTTCAAATTCCGATTGAGATTTCACCTGTTTTAAGAGATTTAATAACTGTTATATTTTGTTATTAAATTCTCCGCAAACTCTTGAAAACACTGGATTTGTCGCAGGTGAGCTTTCCCTTATTTTTTCCCTTGTGTTATATCGTCCCATCAGTGTTTATGAACTCTGATAAGGGCAAATACAAGGGCAAAAAAATTATATAAAACAGTATAACATAAAATAAAAGTGACATGGTGGACTGATTGAAATGCTTCTTAATTTTTGCTACTAATGATTGATTAAATGATAAGGAGATGGGATACGATGAGAACAATATTTGCAGAATACAATCCACAACGAAACAGCATTGACATTTATACAAATGTTGGCTATATGCTTCGCATTGACTGCTGGGAAGCCGAAAAGGATTTAAAAACCACACCCGGATCAGACTGTGCATTGACTTCACTTGCAGTCGATGAACCACTTGAATATGCGAGATTATATCTTGAGGGCAATTTACAGATGTGGGTAGATGCTATCCCTGATACCTTATTCTTTCTACCAGCGTTTCCTTTTTCAGATTACTGCTTAAAACACAGGAAAGTACAATCTGCAACAGACCGACCAAAAAAATCATAATAAAAATTGGTACGATTGGAACATGATAGATATTCATTCCAAATATTCCATTATGTTTTGCATAGGAAAAAAGTGCATAGCCGAGCGGCAGACCAATGATCAAAGCTACACATATGGTACCAACCGTAAACATCATTCCCTGTAACTGCAGACATAAATTTAATTGTTTATTTGTCATACCCACAGCCTGTAATACACCATATTCCTGCTTTTTTGTCGTAATATTCATGATTATGGTGTTTGCCATATTCATAAAACCGATGAGTCCTACAACCGCCATAAACAGATAACAGCCAAGCTTCATCATGCGAGCTGTGAATTCTGCAGATTGTAACTGTGCATGATAGGTATCCATTTTTATATGCGAAGTATTAGAAATCAAAGTATTCAGACTCTGTTCCACAGATGCAACATCTTTTTTATCACAGTCCACCCACAGATAGCCATAGGCTGTTCCCCTCGGATTCATGGAACGGTATACACCTTCCGGAATGACAAGATAAGTGTCCGCGCTTACAAAGGATCCTGCAATCTTTCCCTGATAGGTATAGGTTTCACTTCCATTCTCAAAGTCAAATGCAATGGATTCACCCGGAGCATATCCATCTTGTTCCATCCACATCAACCAACCAAAGAAAATTTCACCATTCTTTACCGCCTGATCATAGTCCATAGAGCCAATATCCCCGTCTTGGCGCATAAAATCAAAATCATTTTTACTCACAATATCAACCGGAAATCTTGTTCCGTTCAGATTTACAGAGACAATCTCTCTCGTCATGACATCTGTCACTCCTGGAATGCTTTTGATTTCTTCAATCATTGAATCATTCAATGGATTATCCGTCAGAATCGTATCCAGATTATTCTCCGGATATCTTTCATCGTACTCAGCAGAATAGTCAAGCTGCAGTTCAAATTGTCCATGATTAACGGAAAGACGTGCTTCATGCTCCGTATCAATATTTCCTACATAATTAGAGATAATCACAAACAATGCGCAGGAAAGCCCCAGTGTGAGGATGGTACCAATGGTTCTTTTTGGATTACCCGTTATATTTACCATTGCCATAGAAAACACGGTGACATTTTTTCTGCCATTTCGTTTTCCTTTTTTGTGTGTTTCTGCATTTTCTAAATACCGTGTTGCTTCGATAGGTGAAATCCGTGAAACAATTTTCATTGGTTTACGCAGCGCCAAAGCAACGGTAAAAAATGACACGAAAATACATAGAAGCATAACAGGCAGGGAAAACAGTGGCATCTGCTGATTTTGGACTCCCATAGAGCCAGTTCCGGTTGATACAAGTTTTCCCTGTTCTAACAGCCAGTTAAAACCGCATTTTGCAATCAGAAAACCAAGAAGCAATCCAACTGGTATTGAAGAAATTGTCAAAAACATACCCTCTCTGAAGATCAGTTGTTTCATCTGCTTTTTTGTCGCTCCCAGAGCCTTGATTTTTCCATACTCCTGTATCTTGTTGGCAATACCGACCTGAAAAATATTATAAATGACCACAACAGAGAAAAGTACAATTGCAAGAATCAAAACCCCGCATACCGCAATCGTTTCATAACTCGGCTGCAAGACCCATTGCAAATAGAGATCATTGACTATAACGTTTTTTTCTTCGATCCCACAAGCTGCTGCAATCTGCTTTATAACCGAATCAATATTATTCATAGATACATTTGCAGAATCATTTAAAGTAAAATAAATATTATACTGTCTGTCATTCTCTGCGACGTGCTCATCATAAAACTCCTGTGACCCGAAAGCAACATAAGATGCCTCGATGGTATACTCATCCCGATCATATAGGATTCCGCTGACAACAAATTCTTCCGGCTTATATTCTGACTGCATCCCTGCGCGGTAATCCAGTGTAACCGTATCTCCGATCTTTACATCACCATACCCCATTGCACGAAAAAATGCTCTTCCTGCGGCAATTTCCTGCATTTTTTCCGGATACTTTCCTTCCTTCAACTCATATTCTTTATTATAAGGAAGCATTTTTCTTGCAGTCTCATCCATGCAGACAAACCCGCCTTTTTCATTGCCTTTTATGATACCTTCGGTGCACATAGTGCCTGTAGCATCTATTTCCGCACGGCGGTTTACTTCTTTTAACTGCGATCCGTCTGCGGAAACAAACAGACCATAATTGCTTCCATATGATCCTGCCGCCTGACTTTTCTGTAAATGAATTACCCCATTTCCCACAGTACTGATGATAACAAGCAGCATCGTGGTCAGACAGATTGCCATCATGATCAGTATACTTCTTGTCCTGTTCCTTTTGTCATTGCTATATGCAATCCTGCTTATTGTCTTCATCTGAAATCCACCACCTGTCCGTCCTCAATCACCAGAATACGGTCAGCGACCTGTGCAATTTCGTCATCATGGGTAATCATTACAATTGTCTGTCCATATTTTTTTGCTGTCATCTTAAGCAGAGCGATTACCTCATCACTGGTCTTAGAATCAAGATTTCCTGTCGGCTCATCTGCAAATATAATTTCCGGACGATTCACCAGTGCTCTTGCAATTGCTACTCTCTGCTGCTGTCCTCCGGATAACTGATTTGGCAGATTATAAATCCGGTTTTCAATCCCCAGAGTTGCAATAATATCATTTACATACGCTTCATCCACTTTTCTTCCATCCAGCCCCAGTGGCAGTACAATATTTTCCCAGACATTAACAGATGAAACCAGATTAAATGCCTGAAAAACAAATCCGATTTTTCTTCTGCGGAAAACAGCAAGGGCATCTTCCTTCATCCTGTATAAATCTTTCCCTGCTAAAGTAACACTGCCTTTTGTCGGGGTATCAAGCCCTCCAAGCATATGAAGTAATGTACTTTTACCGGAACCTGACTTTCCAACAATTGCGACAAATTCTCCCTGCTCAATCTGAATGTCCACCTGATTGACCGCTTTGACCTGATTCTCACCTGCGCCATAAAACTTACAAAGCTGCTTGGTTTCTAATATCACACTCATGTGTTGCCTCCTTTTCAATTCTGTAAAGCGTACCTTTTCAGCACGCTTTCTTTGCCTGTTTATATATTTGGTCATTTTTCAACCTACATCCAAATTGTATCAGGACAATCTTTCATTTCACTTTCAAAAAACGAGCAGAAATCTTACAG
This sequence comes from Blautia sp. MSK.18.38, assembly GCF_024460535.1. Classification (NCBI taxonomy): domain Bacteria; kingdom Bacillati; phylum Bacillota; class Clostridia; order Lachnospirales; family Lachnospiraceae; genus Blautia; species Blautia sp. MSK.18.38. The sequence goes on from NZ_JANFYP010000014.1 coordinate 32,908, forward strand.
AATTGTAAGATTTCTGCTCACTTAAAATTTAACCAACATATGGTAATTGAATCACAAACATGCTTCCTTTTTTCTTTTTGCCGGAGGTTACCGTAATCGTACCTGCGTGTTTTTCGATAATTTCTCTCGATAGAAAAAGTCCGATTCCTGTACCACTCTTTTCCATGACCTCCTTGGAACTTCCTCTGTAAAATCGTTGAAAAATTTTGTGATACTCATTCTGCGGAATACCAATTCCCTGATCCTCAATTTCCATTCTTACAAGATCGTTTCTTTTTTGTAACCGGATAAATATTTTTGAACCACACGGACTGTACTTGACCGCATTATCCAGAACGTTGATCACAGCTTCACCAAGCCACCTTTTATCCTGCATAATCGTGCATGTTTCCAGCTCTTTTTCATAGTCAAAAACGAATTCAATTTCTTTCTCATCCGCTTTAGGATAAGTGCGGTTCACAGCAGATATGACAGTATCCATAAGCGGAAGTTTTTTCTTATTAATCTGAATCAGTCCAGTTTCCATCTTGGATATTTCAAGAAGCGACTGCAATAATGTCTCCAGTCCATCCAGAGCACTCCGACAACGGATACGAAACTCCTCCTGTTCTGTGGCACTTAAGTCATTCTGCATCAGCACACTAAAACATGTATCCAAAGCTGCAACCGGTGTCTTTAACTGGTGAGAAATATCAGAAACCATTTCTTTCGTGTTCTCCTTTTCTGCCCTTGCTTCTTCCTTTATCAACTGAATATGATGTCCGATTGCTTCAAGCTGGTCATTCAATTTTTCCAGTTCTGCATGATTTTCCGTTTTCAGTAAATCATCAAATTTATTTTCACGGAATCTGATCAGAATTTCTTCCAACTGGTCTAAAATTTTCTGATGACACGCATCTTCTTTTTTCTTCCAATAAAGTAAAAAAGTCAAAAGAAGCACGCATATCACAGTGCTTACAGCACCGGTCACCATAACCTGATGCCGGAATTGCGAATAAAATGCATTCCCTTTATTCCCCCAGTATCCATATTGCTCCAATAATCGCCTTCCCTGTTCGTTAGTTTCAATATCCTTATCCTTAAGCAATTCCGAAACAGCATCCAGCCCGGAAAATTCTTCCTTTGCAGCAATCTCTGTCATAAGATTCATTTTATATTTATAATCTTCATAAAACACATACGTGGTAAAGCAATTTAATATTGCAAACACTAATATGACCGGCAATACCAAAGACAAGGCTGATGTGAGTTTCCTGTGATATCTCTTTGTCACTGCCTTACCTCCTGATTCCATATATACCCAAGACCTCTGATATTCTTTATATAGACCGGTGCAGCCGGATTGTCTTCGATTTTCTCACGGAGTCTTCTGATATTGACAGCGATTGTATTTTCATCCACAAAATCCCCTTCCAGATCAAACACATTTTCCAATATTTGTGTTTTTGAAAGAATCTTTTTCGGATTCTGAAGAAAAAAAGTCAGCATTTTCAACTCCGTTTTTGTCAGACTGATTTCACGACTCTTTATCAGGACTTTCATTTCTCCTGCGATAAATACGATATCTCCCGAAATCATCTTTCCAGCTTCCGTTTTCTCCTGTCTGCGACGGAAATATGCTTCTATTTTCAAAAGAAGTACCGAAAGACTAAACGGCTTGGTAATATAATCATCCGCCCCTGCTTCATATCCCATAACCTGATCCATCTCCTGATCTAGTGCTGTAAGACAAATAATGTATGTATTATAATTGCATCTCATCCACCTTACAAATTCCAGTCCATTCCCATCCGGAAGATTCACATCACAAATGGTAACATCCACATTATTATCACTTGCAATTCTTTTCGCTTTTTTCACTGATTCTGCTGAAAAAACCTCATATCCGGATTTTTTCAGTGAAAATGTAATTCCACGATTTAAATTTTCATCATCTTCAACCACGAGTATACCTGGCATAGCATCTGACCTCTCTTTATTAACTATTCATCTTAAAATGCTTCAATGCCTCCACAATTGCACTCTCTTTATCTTCTGGACACTGCGGTTGCCTGCTATCTTCATTTTTAGGTAAATTATATTTCTTTCCAACCTCAATTCCGCATTTTCGCTTTACCTGTGAGATATACAGATTGGAAACCTTCATGCCGGCTTTTGTTTCAGTTGGGACAAAAGAACCACAGTCTCCACATGGACTCCCTGCGGAAACATATCAGTAGTAGAAACCCGCACCAGTTCATAATCCTCCGCACACAGCACCTTCAGATCCCTCGCCAGTGTCGCACTGTCACAGCTCACATACACAACCCTCTCCGGCTTCATTTTAAGGATCGTATTCAGAAGTACCTCATCACAGCCCTTCCGTGGCGGGTCTACCACGATAACGTCTGCATAAACGCCATTCTTCTCATACTCTCTCGGCAGCACTTCCTCTGCTTTTCCGACAAAAAACTCTACGTTCTCAATGCCATTGAGCTTCGCATTCTCTCTTGCATTGTCAATGGCCTGTGGTACGATCTCCACGCCGCGGACGAATTTTGCTTTCTGGGCCAGGAACAGGGAGATAGTTCCGATTCCGCAGTACAGATCCCAGACAGTTTCATTTCCCGTAAGGCCGGCGTACTCCAGAGCCTTTCCATACAGTTTTTCAGTCTGGATGGGATTGACCTGGAAAAAGGACAGGGGAGAGATCTGATAGGAAATATCTCCGATGCTGTCCGTTATATAGGACTGTCCCCAAAGGAGGCGAAGCTGATCACCCAGGATCACGTTGTTCCGTTTTTTATTAATATTGATGGTAATGCTGGTCATTTCCGGAATTTCACAGAGTGATTCCACAAGAGCCTTTTCTGCAGGGATCTTATCTCCGTTTAAGATCAGACAGACCATCATCTCATCTGTATGGAAACCATAACGAATCATAATATGACGTACAAGACCTTTTCCCGTGGCCTCATCGTAGGGCTGTACATGATATTTTTCCATGTGTCCGATCACACGGTCCAAAACCTCTTTATTCTGTTTCACTCCCAGAATACATTCTCGGTTATCAATGATGGAGTGGGTTCTTCCTGCATAAAAGCCTGTGATGATCTTTCCGTCTTTATTTTTTCCTACTGGAAACTGTGCCTTGTTTCGATAATGATAGGGGGCTTCCATCCCCATGATCGGTTCCATATCAAGATTCTGAAAACCTCCGATTCTTTCCAGATGTCCACGAACCTTTTTCTCTTTAAATTTCAGCTGCTGCTCGTAGGATAACGCCTGAAGCTGGCATCCTCCGCACTGGCGGGCAATAGAGCAGGCAGGTTTCACACGGTATGGAGACGGTGTGATCACCTCCATCAGGCGGCCATAGCCATAGTTCTTTTTTGCCTTGATGATCTTGGCTTTGATCCGGTCTCCGATCACGGCGTCTTTCACAAAAACGGTGAAGCCATCGGCTTTCCCGATACCTTCACCGTCAACTCCGCAATCCTCTATATCTAAAGTGAGTATATCGTTTTTACGGAATTCCATGTATTAAATATCTCCTGTTCTTCTTAAATTGGACTCAAAAAGCCGGTTGAAACCAAGCCATTCTTTTTTGCCTTTGTCTGCGTGGAAAATTTCTGTCAGTGTCTCCATCCTTGCATCTGTATTGTCTGCCAGATTCAGGGCAACTGCCTCTGCAAGTGCCGGCTTCTTGGGAGAACCGTACTCCAGCTCACCATGATGTGCAAGAATACAATGGATCACCTGATTTTCAAGCTTCTCCGGAAAATCCGGGATCTCTTTTGCAAGATCATGTACCATCTGTGCCCCGATCACAATGTGTCCCAGAAGCTGGCCCTCATCTGTATAATCATTCATAGGAAAAGTAGAAAGCTCCTTGGTCTTGCCCACATCATGAAGAAGAGCAGTTGTGATCAGAAGATCACGGTTCAACAGCGGATACGCATTTGCCATGTAATCACAGAGACGTGTCACTCCAAGGGTGTGCTCCATCAGTCCGCCGATAAATCCATGATGTACGGTCTTGGCTGCGGAATGTCCTTCAAACACTTTCATAAATTCCTGATCTTCCACAAAAAGCTTCTTCAGGAGCTGAGAAAGATAAGGATTTTTCACACTGTTGATCAGGTCGCGCAGCTGGCTCTGCATATCATCCACACTGTTCTCACTGGTAGGAAGATAATCTGCCGGATCATACTCCCCTTCTCCTGCCTTGCGTGCTCTCTTGATATTCAGCTGCATGGCGCCTGCAAAGCTTGTCACATCTCCCATGATCTCAATATAATCCAGCGCATCAAACTCATCAATTCCCAGAGAATTGGGATCCCAGATCTTACCATCGATCACACCTGTTTTATCCTGAAGGATCAGATTCTCATAGGGCTTGCCATTTTTCGTTGTAGCTGCCTGTTTCTGTTTGCAGAGATAGATCCCGTTTACTCTGTCTCCCTCATGTAATTCATTTAAAAAACGCATAAAATTATTGCCTTTCTGTTCTTTTTACTTTCAAAGCAGACATACTCACAAACACATCTGCTTCACACTTTGCATTTATAGCCAGACTTTCTTTATGATCTTTGGCCGCATCCCGGTCCGGGCTTTCTGGCATTTCTGCACAGTTTCCACTTACTTCCGGGCTTTATTCAGTATCATAACACATTTTACTTTCCTTTGCTATGGAAATCATGTAAAATAGGAAACGAAGTGTTTTTTTGCATATCCTGTGTTACGCAGAAAAGCACAGAATCAACAGAAGTAACAAAAAGGAGTAACTATAGCAACAATGAACAAAAAAGCATACAAAGCACTTGAATACTATAAAATCATAGATCTGCTCACAGACAAGGCATCCTCCCCCATGGGAAAAGATCTCTGTCGAAAGCTTACCCCTTCCACAGACATTGAAGAGATCCGGTCCATGCAGTTGCAGACACACGATGCCCTTGCACGCCTGTTCAAAAAAGGCGGCATTTCCTTCGGCAGCGTCAAGGACATCCGCGGCACATTAAAACGTCTTACTGTTGGCAGCGCCCTAAATGCACCGGAGCTGCTTTCTGTCTGCAGTCTTCTTGAGAATACCGGTCGTGTAAAGGCCTATTCCAGAAGTGACCGTGATGACGGAATGACCGATTCCCTTGACGGAATGTTTGCAGCACTGGAACCTCTGACACCCCTCAGCACAGAGATCCGCCGCTGTATCCTTTCTGAGGATGAGATCAGTGACGATGCCAGCAGCACGCTTCGTCAGATCCGCCGCAGCATCAAAGCCACCAACGACCGGATACACACCCAGCTTTCTTCTCTGGTTGCAGGAAGTGCCAGGAATTATCTTCAGGATTCCGTTATCACCATGCGCGACGGTCGCTACTGTATCCCGGTAAAAGCTGAATATAAAGGCCAGGTTCCCGGTATGATCCACGACCAGTCTGCCACAGGTTCCACTCTTTTCATTGAGCCTATGGCTGTTGTCAAGCTGAACAACGATATCCGCGAGCTGGAGCTGAAAGAGCAGAAAGAGATCGAAGTGATCCTTGCATCCTTAAGCCAGCAGGTAGCTGCTGAGCTGGAAGCTATTCACGCAGATCTTTCCATCATGGTACAGCTGGACTTTATTTTTGCCCGTGCCGCACTTGCCATGGACATGAACGCCAGTGAACCTGTTTTCAACACAGAAGGCCGGATCCGGCTTCGCCAGGCCCGTCATCCACTGATCGATAAGAAAAAAGCCGTTCCTATTGACATCCGTCTCGGGGATGATTTTGACCTCCTGGTTGTCACCGGACCAAACACCGGTGGTAAAACTGTTTCCCTGAAAACCGTAGGTCTTCTTACCATGATGGGACAGTCGGGTCTCCATATCCCGGCGCTGGATCGTTCCGAACTTGCACTTTTCCGCGAGGTTTATGCTGATATCGGAGATGAGCAGAGCATTGAACAGTCCTTAAGTACCTTCTCCTCTCATATGACAAACGTGGTTTCCTTCCTGAAATCCGCAGATCAGGATTCCCTGGTCCTCTTCGATGAGCTTGGTGCAGGTACGGACCCTACAGAGGGTGCCGCTCTTGCCATTGCGATCCTGTCACATCTTCACGAGCAGGGTATCCGTACCATGGCAACCACCCATTACAGCGAACTGAAGATCTATGCCCTCTCCACTCCAGGTGTGGAAAATGCCTGCTGTGAATTCGATGTGGAAACCTTACGTCCGACCTACTGCCTTCTGATCGGTGTTCCGGGAAAAAGTAACGCATTTGCCATTTCTTCCAAGCTGGGGCTTCCGGATTTCATCATCGCCAAAGCAAAGGAACAGATCAGCGAGCAGGATGAATCTTTTGAAGATGTTCTGACATCCCTGGAGCAGAGCCGTGTCACCATCGAAAACGAGCGTGCTGAAATTGCCCGTTACAAAGAACAGGTAGAAGAGCTGAAAAAATCTCTTCAGGAAAAAGAAGAAAAGCTGGATGAACGTAAAGAGCGGATTCTCAGAGAAGCCAATGAACAGGCACATGCAATCCTCCGCGATACCAAGGAATACGCAGATCAGACCATGAAGCTTTTCCATAAATTCCAGAAGGATCACGTAGATACCGCTTCCGTGGAAAAAGAGCGCCAGAACCTGAAAAAACGTATGTCAAAAGCCGAAAATGGAATGTCTTCCAGGCAGCAGAAGCAAAAGCCAAAGAAACAGCTGAAGCCATCCGATCTTTCTCTTGGCGATACTGTAAAGGTGCTCAGCCTGAATCTGAAAGGAACAGTTTCCAGTTATCCGGATTCCAAAGGATATCTCTTTGTGCAGATGGGTATCATACGTTCCAAGGTTCATATCTCCGATCTGGAGCTTGTGGACGAGCCGGTGATCACCACTCCGTCCATGCAGCGTACCGGCGCCGGAAAGATCCGTATGTCCAAGGCAGCCAGCATTTCCACAGAGATCAATCTTCTCGGAAAAACCGTAGATGAGGCAGTTGCAGAGCTGGATAAATATCTGGATGACGCCTATATCGCACACATGAAATCCGTCCGTATCGTTCACGGAAAAGGTACCGGTGCCCTCCGCAAAGGTGTCCACAATTACCTGAAGCGCCAAAAGCACGTAGCTTCCTTCCGTCTCGGCGAATTCGGAGAAGGCGATGCCGGCGTGACCATTGTAGAATTCAAGAAATAAAAAGGAGCTGAAGCCATGGCTACAAAACAGAAAATCCTCATTGTTGACGATGACAACAACATTGCAGAGCTGGTTGCTCTCTATCTCACAAAAGAATGCTTTGAGACTAAGATCGTAAATGACGGCGAGGAAGCCCTGAAGCAGTTCCATATTTTTCACCCGGATCTGATCCTTCTGGATCTCATGCTTCCGGGCATTGACGGATACCAGGTATGCCGTGAGATCCGTCACACCTCCGATGTACCGATCATTATGCTTTCCGCCAAGGGAGAAACCTTTGACAAAGTCCTGGGACTGGAACTTGGAGCGGATGATTACATCATCAAGCCTTTTGACTCCAAAGAGCTGGTGGCACGTGTCCGTGCGGTACTGCGCAGATTTCATGTAAAATCTCCGTCTGCCGCGCCAAAGGAAAAATGTGTTTCCTATCCGGATCTGGTGATCAACCTGACCAACTATTCTGTAACTTATATGGGACACCAGATCGATATGCCGCCAAAGGAGCTGGAGCTTCTCTATTTCCTGGCAGCTTCTCCCAATCAGGTTTTCACAAGAGAACAGCTTCTGGATCACATCTGGGGCTATGAATACATTGGCGATACCAGAACCGTAGACGTTCACATCAAACGTCTCCGTGAAAAGATCAAGGATAATCCAAACTGGGCTCTTTCCACAGTCTGGGGGATCGGTTACAAATTTGAGGTAAAGGATTCATGAAACAGCATCTTTATACTAAACTGCTGATCCTGTACTTTATGCTGGGCGGAATCTGCTTTCTGCTGCTTTCCTCCGGTGGCTCCTACCTGGTAGAAAAAAGGCTGGAGCGCTCTACCGGAGAGTCCCTTTACCGCACTGCCAGCCAGCTGGTTTCCAAAAATGAACTTCGTCAGGCTGTAAAAAGCCCCAAAAACGAATCCCTCACCCTGGCTCTTTCCTCTGCAGCAGCCTTTCAAAATGCAGATTTCTGGGTTATGGATACAGATGGGAACGTTCTGATAAACACAAACCAGCAGTCCTCTGATTCCGGTGATATCACCGTCAGGAACTTCCGACCGGAAGATTACGAAGATACCTGCTATTCCTCCGGTACGTTTTACGGGACATTAAAAACCACACAGCTAAGCACAGTCGTTCCCATAAAAGATACGGATCTGGTGACTGGTTATCTGGTGATCCACTACCCTATGAAAAACCTCTACGAAAGCCGCAGCAATATCGTAGAGGTTATGATCCTGATCTTTATTGTGATCTATGCACTGTTTTTCAGTTTTCTTCTGATCTATTTTTACAGGGTCCACAAACCTCTGAAAGAAATCTTAAAGGGTGCCCTGGAATTTGCCAACGGAAATCTTACCTACACGATCCCCGTAGATTCTGAAGATGAGATGGGATATCTTTCCCACTCCCTGAATTACATGGCAGACAAGCTGAACAAAAACGGAGAGTATCAACGACAATTCATTTCCAATGTGTCCCATGATTTCCGCTCGCCTCTGACCTCCATCAAAGGCTATGTGGAAGCCATGCTGGACGGTACCATCCCACCGGAAATGCAGGAACGTTATCTGAAAGTCATTGCTTTTGAATCCACCCGTCTGGAAAAGCTTACCCGAAGTCTCCTTACCTTAAACGAACTGGATGTCAAAAAGCGTATGATGCATATGCGGCGTTTTGATATCAATGAAACGATCCGTACCACAGCCGCCACCTTTGAGGGAACCTGTTCGGAACGAAACATCCGTCTGGAGCTCCTCCTTGCGGGAAAAGAGCTTTTTGTCCGTGCAGATATGGAACAGATCCAGCAGGTACTATACAATTTATTGGACAATGCGGTAAAATTCAGCAGCGACAATTCTTCTATCACACTGGAAACCACAGTCAATCATGGAAAGGTTTTTGTCTCAGTCAAAGACCATGGAAGCGGAATTCCAAAGGAAAGTCTTTCCAGAATCTGGGATCGTTTCTATAAGATCGATGTCTCCCGTGGAAAAGACCGCAAGGGTACCGGGCTTGGCCTTGCCATTGTAAAAGAGATCATCAACGCTCATAAGCAGAATATCAATGTGATCAGCACCGTAGGTGTTGGAACAGAATTTATCTTTACACTGGAAAAAGCAAAATAAAACATCAAAAACCTCTGATCCGGAAGGCTGTAAAAGAAATATCTCTCAATATCTCCTACAGTATTTCCAGATCAGAGGTTTTTATTTACTCTTTGCAGGCTTATTTCCAATCGTAATTTCTCAGATGGCCTTCCAGATTCATATGCGTAAAATTATGCTGTCGCAGCGCCTCATAAAGCACAATGGCAACTGAATTGCTTAAATTCAGGGAACGGATATCTCCGATCATCGGGATCCGCACGCAGGTTTCCTGATTGTTTACCAGGATATCCTCCGGGATTCCCGCACTCTCCTTGCCAAACATAATGAAACAGTCATCCTCATACTGCACATCTGTATAAGTCTGAGGTGCCTTGGTGGTTGCGTAATAAATCTTTGCTCCCGGATTCTTTTTGAGAAAATCCTCATAGTCCAGATATCTGGTCACATCCAGATGTTCCCAATAATCCATACCTGCACGCTTGATGGCCTTTTCATTCAGGCGAAAACCAAGCGGTTCGATCAGATGCAGCCTGGTTCCTGTTGCCACACAGGTTCTGCCGATATTTCCTGTATTTGCCGGAATTTCCGGCTCATGGAGCACAATATTCAAAACTCCCATTTATTTTTCCTCTTTTCTACATAGCATTAAATATACAAAATATGCATTCGCAATCCGCTTCGCTGCTTGCTCATGAGATCAAAAAGCCAAGCTTTTTGGTCTCATCTTCTGCCGGGCGTTCCAGATATCTGGCATTTCCGCCGCTGTAAAGAAGCCTGTTATTTCCGGAATCGGTCTGCCCGATCACTGCTGCCATGATCCCCTCTCGCCGCAACTGCTGCACAAACGCATCACCGCCATGGATTCCCATAAGAATACTTCCGCCGGAAAGCAGCTTGTACGGATTCACATCAAAGATCTCACAGATCTCTATGGTTTCCTGTCGGATGGGCACACTTCGAAGATCTGCACTAAGACCTACTCCGGATGCCTCCGCCATTTTCCAGAGGGCAGCAAGAAAGCCGCCTTCTCCCATCCGATATCGGGCACTGGCTCCGGATTCTTCCGCCATTTTCCAAATTTTATCATTCTCTGTTCCTGTTCCGTAAACCTCAGGAAGCTTTACAGCATCCTCGAGAAACCGTTCTGCAAAAAACTCCCGCAGCCTGTCATAATAATTCTTTGTGATCCATGCAGTTCCTTCTGCTGCCACAGGGCCTGCCACGATCAGCTCGTCTCCCGGCATAAGCCGTCCGTCTATCTCTGCCTGAAGCGCCTCCAGTGCTTTTTTTCCAAGTTTCATAACTGCCGCCTTAATAAAGGATAAGCGAAAGCACTGTCGGAACTACCATTGCCAGTACCAGAATAACTGCGATGATCGCTGTGATCACTTTTCTTTTTTTCGGATCAAACATTCCCATAATTATCATTCACCTCATCTGTAATATCCGTTAATTGCGCATTGTTGGTCAAAGGATCCCTGTCTGTATAATCAAAAAGAAGCTTCTTTCCATCCCGGAACACCTCGATATGGGCGGTTTTCGGGATTTTTTTCGCTTTCCGGTAATCCCAGATCAGCCGCTCATACGGCTTCTGGTCTGAAGCAAAGGATGGCCTGCTCTTTAAATTCTCTCGAAGATAAAGATCCAGGAGCATTACATCGGAAAGTGCTTCCGACGGGATCTCTTTCTGTTCTCCGGCAAACTCCATAAGGATCTCATAGCGCCTCATCCTGGAATGAGAGATCTCCGAGTATCCTTTTTTCTCATAAAATCTGCCAAGTGCCTCATACATCCGGAAAGGATCGTCAAAATACTTCTCCAGAAATACAAGGGTATTTTTGAACTGCCCACTATTATAATACACTTCCACCATACTTTCCACCATTTTCAGCCTTAAAATCTCCCCGTAGGTCATCCAGGCTGTGGAAAGTACCTCATAGGGTTCCCGATCCTTGTAAAGAATCTGATATTCCCCTGTCATTTCCATCATGTGTGAACCCTTCAGCACCTTCAGGAAACCAAGCTGAAACTGTTCCGGACGCAGTGCGTAAACATCACAGAAGGACTTATGGAAGCTGTCATATCCCTCATAGGGAAGTCCTGCGATCAGATCCAGATGCTGGTGGATATTTCCAAAGCTGTGGATCTGCTCTACAATCCCTTTCAGCTTTTCAAAATCCATGGTTCTCCGAATGGCTTTGATAGTCTGAGGATTGGTAGACTGTACACCAATCTCCAGCTGGATCAGGCCCGGACGCATGGTTTTCATCAGCGCCAGCTCCTCCGAACGGAGAAGATCTGCTGAAATCTCAAAATGAAAATTGGTGATCCCGTTATCATTCTCCGTAATATACCTCCAGATCTCCATGGCATGGTCATGCTTGCAGTTGAAGGTACGATCCACAAATTTGACCTGAGGAACTTTATTATCAATAAAAAACTGCAATTCCTTTTTTACAAGCTCAATATCACGGAACCGAAGCTTCTTATCTATGGAAGAAAGGCAGTAACTGCAGGAAAAGGGGCATCCCCTGCTGCTCTCATAATAAATAATGCGGTTTTTAAACTCTGTAAGATTGCTGTATGCAAACGGAACTTTACTTAAATCCATCAATTCCCGCCAGCCCGTGTGTACAATATCCCTGCCTTTGTTTTCATCACGAAAAGCCACTCCGCGGATCCCGCTCAAAGTTTCCGGTTTTCTTTCTATATAATAACCTGCCAGTTCATGGAAGGTTTCCTCTCCTTCTCCCACCATCACTCCAAAAAACGCAGGATTCTTTTTCAGAAATTCCACCGCATCGTAGGATACCTCCGGGCCTCCTGCCCAAAACTCCACCTGTGGAAGGATTTTCTTAAGATCCGGCACCAGCTCCCTGACAAAAGAAATATTCCAGATATAGCAGGAAAAGCAGACCACATCCGGTTGCTCCAGATAAATATCTTTTAAAATGTCATCCCTGATCTGATTGATCGTATACTCTTTGACCACAACCCTGGAGCTGTATTCTCCGGAACAGGATTTCAGGTTATATACCGCAAGATTGGAATGGATATATTTTGCATTGCATGCTGCAAGTAAGATTTTCAAATTTTATATTCTCCTAACTTCTGTCGGATAATTTCTTTCCCCGGCAGTTTTCATTATTTCTCTGTTGATCCTTTTCGCTTTATGATTATAACGTTCCCGCCACCGGATGTAAATAGAAAAACAGGGGTTACTGTTCACTGGTAATATTCCGCGAGGTGTTTTTTGTGAGCGAAGGTCACAGAAAACCCGAGACATACCGCGCGAATTTATGCGATCAGCATAAATTCTGTGCATCGCGAAGCGTGTTGCTGAGAACGGAGTGAACAGTAACAAACAGGGATTTCCCTCCTGCCGCAAAAATGCCGTTTTTGTTGTATTTCCATCCAAACAGCGTTAAAATGAGTACTATATATTTTTATAAAGGAGTAATCTTTTTATGGATCGAAACAGCTGTCTGAATTATTTTCAGGCGTTTCCCTTCTGGGAACATATGACGGAAGAAGATCGGAATTTTCTTCTTGATAACATTCGCGAGCTTCATTACCCGGCAGGTGCTGCCGTACAGTCTGAAGAGCGCCAGTGCCTGGGAACTCTTTTTCTTCTGAAGGGAGTTATCCGTGTTTATCTACTGTCCGCTCAGGGAAAAGAGGCAACCCTGTACCGTTTAAGGGACAGTGACATCTGCACTCTTTCCGCCTCCTGCATGCTTTCTGCCATTACATTTGATGTACAGATCGATGCAGAAACAGACTGTGATCTGCTTCTGCTTCCGGCAGTTCCTTTTTCCCGGCTGATGAAAAACAATATCTATCTGGAAAATTTCATCTACAAACGGACAACTGAACATTTCTCAGATGTGATCGCAGGAATCGAACGGACATTTTTTATGACTCTGACTCAGAGAATCGCAGCCTTTCTTCTGGATGAAGCTGCAGATACCGGTTCCGATGAGCTCGCTCTCACACAGGAAGCCATCGCCCGCTCCATCGGAAGTGCCAGAGAAGCTGTCAGCCGCAGCCTTAAAAAAATGAATAAAGACGGCTCTATCCAGATCTCACGGGGATCGATCCGCATTCTGGATAAAAGACGTCTTTATGAAATGATGAATACTTTTTAATTTGAAGATGTTTTAGGTGCCGGCTGCAGGATCCACCAGAACAGCATCGGCATAATAGTCATTACCGGCCACATATAACGGATCATCCCATTTACAGGAGACACAAGACATATCAGTATATTCAGCACCGGTATGGCAAAGATCAGGAGTTTTTTCCATTGCTTCTTCACCAGAAGATACCCCATCAGCAACAGAGTAAGCCAGGTATACGTTCCTGCACTTAAGATAAGTCCCAGCCCAGGTGCACGCATCCATAATTCATCATAAAGCCTGAATAGATACTGGATCTTTTTTGGGCCCACATAGCTGACATCGATCCCGGATTTTTTCTGATACAGTTTATCTATGTAAAACCGGTACACGCCCTGCTGTCCTCTTCCCATATGGAACGGATCATTATAGCTGTAGGTGTTATTCAATGTCGCCTGGACATATACTCCCGGATGACGACGGAACATGGCAAACCAGGCTTTAAAATAATCTTTCATGTATCCATCCAATTTAGGATCATTATCATCATCTCTGAACCTGAATGTGATTTTCACGGGATCCGACAGTTCCGGATTATACTTCTCGGCAAGAACATCATAATCCAGGATCCTGTTTATCGCTTTCTTCTCACTTGCGGTTACATCATCCGGATATTCTCTCAGATATCGGGCAGTCTGCTGAAACGGTACCGAAAGCATTTCACATCGGGATCCAGGTGCCACGCCAAGGGCAGGTGCTGCCCCCTTTTCTACGCCCAGATAGCAGGCAAAAACACAGACAGCCACAATAAATGCATATTTCCTCGCGCCCTTTACCAGGAAGAAAAACAAAAGGATCAAAGAAGGCAGGACTAGATGAATGCCATTATTTCGGGTAAGACAAACACTGATTCCCAGAAGAAATAAATATACTGCCTTTCTCTTGGAAAAGGAATGACAAATATCTATATACACTGCAAAATACAAAGTAATGACTGCCGTATACAATCCGTCTTTGATCACTGCCTGGGCATAGCTTCCAAATATGGGAACAAATGCAAACAGCAGAACAGTACCAAAAAGTATCCATTTTGGAGCCTTCCATCTGTACAGATAGCGGACTACCGCACTGTAACACCAGATTTCCACAGAAGTAAACACAATGACGATCAAAAATACTCCAAAATTATAACACCAGATAGTTTTTCCAAGTGTCAGCAGTCCACCCATGATCATCGACAGGACCCATGGATGATGATTGTCCAGCGGCATAGCTCCCAAAAATACATCCAGCTGCCGAAATCCATCTGCCGGGATCGAACCTGGGAGAAATGCCAGGATAAACGGTGTCCATCCAATGATCATAGATATCTTTGCCAGGCGGAACCACATTACTTCTTCCTCTCTGGCCGGGATACGCCCGCAGGCCTTTCGGAAAAACTCCATCTCAGGAATCCTCCAGAAATAAGTGATTCCCATATCACAGATAATATAAAATCCTATAAAGCATCCGGCTGAGATCAGGATCTGTTTCTTTGCGCCAAACAGAAAATCCCAGCTTCCATTTGTAAAATAAGAAGTTCCAAGAAGCATTCCCGCCGAAAAGATCACTGCCAAAACATGTGCCTGCCAGTTTCTGTATTTCCGATAGCCCTCCCATCCTTTCACGTATAAAATAAGAAGCAGGATCCATGCAAGCAAGCTCATGCATCCCAATCCATTATAAACATCGCTCATTTTTTTTGCAGAAGTATTTCCATCCATTGGAAGGCCCGTAAAAGAAAAGGCCAGCGCTGTGATCATTGCCGCGATCACAGGCACTGCATTCTTTTTTATTATTTTCTCATCCATATTTTTATTAACCCTTGTCTAAAATTTTCAGTAAACCAACAATGCTCCGGAAACCGTTTCGGTTCCCAGAGCTGTATCTGTTTTTTCTGTTTTCTGTTTTGGTTACTGAAGCGCTGCCTCAAGCTCTGTCTTTGATGTCAGTCCCACAAAACGTGCGGTCTCTTTTCCTTCTTTGAATACCAGCAGTGTGGGGATACTCATGATCTTGTACTGCTGTGCCAGTGATGGCTCTTTGTCTACGTCAACCTTGCCAACCTCATATCCGGCTTCTGCAAGCTCTTCCACGACCGGAGCCTGACGTCTGCATGGTCCGCACCAGGTTGCCCAAAAATCTACCAGTACCGGCTTTTCTGCCTTTAATACCTCAGTTTCAAAATTGTCTGTTGTAAAAACTTTTGCCATGATAAAATTCCTCCTTGATCCTGTATTTATTTTTAGTATCAGCTTATGCTTACGCCTTCAGAAGCTTCCGCACATACTGACAGGCGGAAAGTCCTGCCTGGGCACCGTCATGAACAGCTTTTGCCACCTGGAGAAGTCCACCGGTGCAATCACCTGCTGCATACAGTCCCGGAACTGTAGTCTCCATCTCTTCATTGACCCGGATATTTCCTTTTTCATTCAGTTCCGCTCCGATCTGGCGGGCCATCTCCGAGCTTCCGGCTGTACCAAGTGCTACAAAGACTCCCTCTGCCGGCACAAAAGAATCTGCTCCGGTACCTGCTTCCTGCATGGACACATCACTTTTCAGGCGGATGCCGGAAACACGCTCATCTCCTTCGATCGCCTGGATCTTCATGGTGTTAACCGGAAGCGGATTTTCTCTTGAAAATTCCGGTTTCTTTCCATCTGTAAAGATCGTCACACGGGAAGCGGTATGAGAAAGTTCTTCTGCTTCATGAAGAGCAAAATCACTGTTTCCAAGCACTGCCACTTCTTTTCCTCTGTAAAAAAATGCGTCACATACTGCGCAGTAGCTGACACCTTTTCCCTCAAATTCCTTTACTCCCGGAATCCTGGCAGAAGCTCTCCTGCTTCCGGTTGCCAGGATCACGCTGCGTGCCTCAAAATCTCCTGCGGTAGTTTTCACCTCAAAAGTATCAAAACCACCCATTCCCACAACCTGGGCATCCAGGATCCGTACTCCAAGTGCTCTTGCCTGGGCAAGACCTCTTTCGAAAAGCTCTCTGCCGGACAGCGGCTGCTCCAGTCCGTAATAGTTCTCGATCTTCTCCGCTTTTTCCAGTGAACCGATCCCTGTATTTATGATCAGCGGATCCATATTTCCTCTTGCCGCATAAAGTGCTGCCGAGATCCCGGCCGGACCTGCTCCTATGATAATGATATTCTCCATTTCAGGCACCTGCTTTCTTCTTCGTTTGGATCTGTTCTATAATATACGCTTCGCATTGGTCTGTTTCTGTGATCAGGTCACTTTTCCCTCACAGAAGTCATTATATCACATTCCCCCAAAATTACACCTTTTTTTCAATAGCTTTTATTTGCGTCTGTTTCTCTTCTATGCTATTATTATAACGACTTTAACCAATTAAATGAATCAAGATGATACCCCTGCGGGATCATAAATATCTGCTTGACCTGTAAGGAAACAGATTCCTTATATTTATCAATAGATCATGAATCATAAAAAGGAGCCTAATCTCTATGAGAAATTTTGAATATTTTACCCCTACCCGGGTTATTTTCGGAAAAGATACACACCTTAAGATCGGCACTGTTCTAAAAGAGCAGAACTGCAGCAAAGTACTGATCCATTATGGCAGCCACAGTGCAGTAAGCTCCGGTCTGATTGATGAGATCCGATCTTCTCTGGATGAAGCTGGAATTTCCTATGTCACTCTTGGCGGTGTGGTTCCCAATCCCCGTCTCTCCAAGGTACGTGAGGGTATTGAGCTTTGCCGCAAAGAACAGGTTGATTTTCTTTTGGCTGTTGGCGGTGGCAGCGTTATTGATTCCTGCAAGGCCATCGGCTATGGACTTGCCAATCCGGATACAGATGTATGGAACTTTTTTCTCCGCACCGAAACCCCAAAAGCCTGTCTTCCTGTAGGCGTTATCCTGACGATCGCAGCTTCCGGAAGTGAAATGAGCGGATCCTGTGTGATCACCAATGAAGAGGGCTGGCTGAAACGGAGTAGTGCCCGCAACGATCTGTGCCGCCCACGTTTTGCTATTTTAAATCCCCGCCTCACCTATACCCTGCCGCAATATCAGACCGAAAGCGGCTGTGTGGATATCCTGATGCATACTATGGAACGGTACTTTGTAAATATCGAAACCATGGAGATCACCGACAGTATCAGCGAATCTCTGATGCAGACCGTGATCTATAACTCCCGGATCCTGATGAAGGAGACGGATAATTATACTGCACGGGCAGAGATCATGTGGGCCGGCAGTCTTTCCCACAATGGACTTACCGGCTGCGGAACCGGCGGTGGTGACTGGGCCTGTCACCAGCTGGAGCATGAACTGGGCGGCACCTACGATGTGGCTCACGGAGCCGGTCTTGCCGCTTTGTGGGGAAGCTGGGCACGTTACGTTTATGATGCAAATCCGGAACGCTTTGCCCAGTTTGCAGTCAATATCTTTGACATTCCCTGCAGTACCGACTTCAACAAAACTGCTCTTGCCGGCATAGAAGCCATGGAAGATTATTTCCGTTCCATCCAGATGCCTACCAGCCTTCATGAGCTTGGTCTTGATCTTACAGAAAAGGAGATCCATGATCTGGCGTTTAAATGCAGCTTTGAAGACACCCGTACCATCGGTGTGTTCAAACAGCTTAACATGAAAGATATGGAAAAAATCTATCTTGCTGCCAGATAAATCTGTAGCCATAATATTGCAGATGTTTTTTTGAAAATCAGATTTTTCAGAAAAACATCTGCTTTTTTTATTTTTTCCTTGCATTCTCTACATAAATGTGTTAAAGTAACAAAGTACTCAAAAGAGACATGCCCAGATAGCTCAGTTGGTAGAGCAGAGGACTGAAAATCCTCGTGTCGCTGGTTCGATTCCGGCTCTGGGCATTATTTTTTTACTCTGATCGCAGAATAGCCTCTGCTGGTCAGAGTTTTTTTATACAAAAAACTGCTGCAAATCCCTTGTGGAATCTACAGCAGTCTTTTTCTGATCACTGAAGCAAATATACTTCTGTATAAAACACGCCCTTCTGCTCTGCTTCGGAGTGTGTTGCCACATATACATCAATGCAATTGGTCCGGATCGCTCCTCCACAGTCCTCTGCAACATAAACCTGTCCATTGATCACTACTTTGGAACCGTATGGGATCTGACTCGGATCCACTGCGATCGTACGGTTGGTAGTGGCCGTTACTCCTGTGGAAGTAATTCCATTCGCCCATGGTCCGCAGCAGATGCTGCACGGACAATAATGCGTGATCCGGAATGTTCCCAGTGGTTTCAGTGTCGCGTCCGAAGATACTGATACCGGCGTTCCGATCTGTACGCCAGCTGCGGTACTTCCGGAACCACCTGTGGAAGTTACACCATCCACCGCATCCGCAAAAACGCCCTCCCCGGAACTCTTAGTAAGGGATCCTGCTTTTGTATTCTTTTCCTGCTCTGCCTTGGCCACTTCCGTAGCCTGATAACCTTCCAGACAGCTGGTCGGAATATAGCCGACGTGATCTGAACCACTGTCATCTGTGTAAACGATCCTGCTCCAGATAGCATCTACCGTACCTGTTCTTTTCAGCTCATCATCCTGAAGGACCTCTCCTACAACCTCTCCGTCCTTCTTGCCGGGATAATCCAGGATATCACTGTCCTGTGCCGCTGTAACTGTATCTGTAAATTTATTTACGATCTCCGTATCACTGAGCACGCTGTCCGAAACATAACCGATGATCTTGTCCTCACCTTTCTTTTGGAAGGTCACCTTGCTCCAGCCATTGTCACAGACTGCAACTCTTTCAAGCTTCGTTCCCAGGATCACAGAACGCAGCTCTGTACCACTGTCTCCCGGATTGGACCGGATTTCCGTATTTTTCGCTGTAACATAAAGCGTATCACTCTTCGCCAAAACATTTACTGTATTTCCCGCCCCATCATCGATCTGAAACTGCTGAGGTGTTTTTTTCTCCTTTGTATATGTATCCAGTGTTGCTTCATATCCCAGTACCTCTGCTGATACTGATGCAGGGAAAAGCATAGAAGCACATAAAATAACTGCCAGAAGCTTTTTTCGCATGAAATCTTGCCTCCTTTCTTCCGGCATTCTACGGTTTGTCCCGACTATCATAGCATATCAGATCATATTTTGCAATTTCACAGGACAGTCTTCAGAAATTTTTAACAAAAAGATCATATTTTTTAACTGGTCAAATCTATCCGTAACGGATACAATACTTATATGAATATAAAACACAAGAAACCAACCCTTACTAAAAAACAGCGCCACAGACTCCGTGTACAGCAGGTGCGAAGGCAGAAGATCTTTCTGACATGTCTTTTTCTGCTGATCGTGGGCTGTATCCTTCTGCGTTTTTCCAAATTTTCCGGCAGGCAGGAGGAAGCCCATCAGATCAATGCAGCCTGTGAAG
This sequence comes from Blautia sp. MSK.18.38, assembly GCF_024460535.1. Taxonomy (NCBI): domain Bacteria; kingdom Bacillati; phylum Bacillota; class Clostridia; order Lachnospirales; family Lachnospiraceae; genus Blautia; species Blautia sp. MSK.18.38. The sequence continues at coordinate 52,729 of NZ_JANFYP010000014.1, forward strand.
CTTATCGCGATGAGGTTTCCAGCGAAGCCGCACAATATGATATGTCCGACTATGTAGACCTGATTCTGGCTGTGATGATGCAGGAAAGCTCCGGGCAGGGTACTGATCCCATGCAGTCTTCAGAAGGAGCCTACAACACCAGATATCCGCAGCAGCCCAATGGTATCACAGATCCTTCTTACTCTATTTCCTGTGGCATCCAGGAGCTGAAATATGCTCTGGATAAAGCCGGCTGTACCGGTCCGACTGATCTTTCCAAGATCCGTCTGGCTCTGCAGGCATACAATTTCGGAGCCGATTCCTATTTTGCTTATCTGGAAGAAAACGGTCAGACTGTGTGGACGGCCCAAAGTGCTCAGGCCTTTGCTCAGATGGCAAGCGGCAACACACAACGTGATGAAGATGATCCCCTTCATGATCCTGCCGGTCCATGGGACTATGGTGACCAATACTATCCGGATCATGTTTTGCGCTATTACCACTTAGACAATAACTCATAAACCACCGAAATATTGTCATATACAAGTTCTATTTCAGATGTCTGGAATAAACTTTATATGTTGTATATAATTTCAAAAAAATTCCAAAAAACATTTGACAGAATATAAAATCTATGCTAATATATGTCTTGTCGCTGAGGGAAATACGTGAAGCGATAATGCATATGCGATAGTGGCGTAGTTGGTAACGCGCGACCTTGCCAAGGTCGAGACCGCGGGTTCGAGCCCCGTCTATCGCTCTTCAGAACTCTGAGTTTTTCAGAGTTCTTTTTTTATTTTTAAAACTATCCTTTTTCGATCAAAAAGTCCCGGGTCTGATCTCTTTTTTCCAGAAATCCAGATTCGGGACTTTATATTTTTTATCTTTTATTTCAACTGCATATCATGGCCAAGGCATGCATCTTTTAGTGGTGGAAAAGGCGGATTCCTGTAAATGCCATCACCATTCCATACTTATTACATGTATCGATAACTGCGTCATCACGTACAGATCCACCCGGCTCTGCAATATATTTTACACCGCTCTTATATGCGCGCTCGATATTATCACTGAACGGGAAGAATGCATCGGATCCCAGTGTCACGCCGGTAAGACCATCCAGCCATGCTCTCTTCTCTTCTTTTGTGAACACTTCAGGCTTCTCTGTGAATGTCTTTTCCCATGCACCATCTGCAAGGACATCCATATATTCCTCACCAATGTAAACATCAATGGCATTATCTCTCTCCGCACGTGTGATCGTGTCTTTAAACGGAAGCTCCAGTACCTTCGGGCACTGACGGAGGTACCAGTTATCTGCCTTCTGGCCTGCAAGGCGTGTACAATGTACACGGGACTGCTGTCCTGCACCAACGCCGATAGCCTGTCCGTCCTTAACAAAGCATACGGAATTGGACTGTGTATATTTCAGGATGATCAGAGAAACCTTCATATCTCTCTTGGCTTCTTCCGTAAGCTCTTTATTCTCTGTTACAATATTGGAGATCAGCGCATCATCAATTGCCAGCTCCTGGCGGCCCTGCTCAAAAGTGACTCCAAATACCTGTTTGTGCTCCAAAGGTTCCGGAACATAGTTTTCATCGATCTGGATCACATTGTAATTGCCTTTTTTCTTCTGCTTCAGAATTTCAAGAGCCTCCTCTGTATATCCAGGTGCGATCACACCATCAGAAACCTCTCTCTTGATCAGCATCGCGGTATCTTTGTCGCAGACATCAGAAAGAGAAATGAAATCACCAAATGATGACATACGATCTGCACCTCTTGCTCTTGCATACGCACATGCAAGCGGGGAAAAATTCTTCCAGTCCATATCATCTACCCAGTAGATCTTTGCCAGTGTCTCATTCAGCGGAAGTCCGATGGAAGCACCTGCCGGAGATACATGCTTAAATGAAGTTGCTGCCGGAAGTCCGGTTGCTTTCTTAAGGTCACGTACCAGCTGCCAGCCATTAAAGGCATCCAGGAAGTTGATGTATCCTGGTCTTCCGGAGAGTACCTGGATCGGAAGCTCACTTCCATCTGCCATATAGATCTTTGATGGTTTCTGATTTGGGTTACATCCGTATTTTAACTGTAATTCTTTCATGAAAAAGCTCCTCCGTTCTCTGTGATATCCCTATTTTCTTATTTATTCTTGTTTACGATCCTGGATTCATAATTTCCTGTCTCAATGTCAATAAAGCGAACAAAGAGAGAAACTTTATTATCCTGGTTCAGGCTCTTCCAGAGGAGATCCGCAAACTCATCAATATCGTTTGGGATCTCTACCAGCTTCGGCTCTCCCTCGAAACTTGGAAGTGGATTTCCATCGCATTTATAAGTATGGATAAAACGTCCCTGCCCTGCTGCCGCATTCTCATAGGCGAATGTATAACGAAGACAGGAATCCGGATTTCCGTTATTGCTCTTTAAAATAGACATCGCATAATTGAATTTACCGTTTTCAACATGAAGAACGCCTGAAATACGAGGTGTATAGTTCGGCGCATCCGGCTCAAACTCTCTGCTGCGGAGAGACTGTTCAAAGGTGAGCTGTCTGTCCATTCCCTCATAGATCGTATCTGTCTGATCACCGTTTGTTACGATGGTCTTATTTCCAAGGACACGTACCGGTGCATAAATGATCAGGCTCGGGTCTGTAAGCTTGGATGGATCAAAAGCCTGTGTACGGATTCCTTCCCCATCCTCAACAAAAATACGGTTTCTGCTGTTCTCGCTTCTTCCCATAATAAAATATGCAGTAACTGCATGTTTCCCGTCAGCGGAACGTCCGATCACAATTCCTCTTCCCGGATAGGAATTTTCTTTCAGTTCTTTTTCAAGTGAAAATGTCGTCATTTTTCACAGTCCTCCTTGTCTAATGTAAGGCCCGGGGCTTATCCCAGGATATGAACGGTAACAAAAAACCGCCTGGACACCCCCTTATCAGGCTGCCCAGGCGGTCGGCTTCTCACTTCACTGCACTCCCTGTAGGTAATCCTACTTTCCGCCAGTCATGCAGCTTCTGCTGTTATACTACAATACTTCTTCTTAATTTTCAAGCCCCTATTTTCAGAAATTATTTTTCCAGACTTCTTGTTGCTCACAAAATAAACAATAACACTTTATTTCCCCTGTAATGCATAATCTGTCTGGATCTGTGCTGCAATGTCTGATTTCATCTGGATCCATGCATCGGGATTTTCCACGTAATACTTCGGACAGTCTTTACCTGTGACATCATAATGACGGATCACCTGATCCGAAGTCAGTCCAAAGCGTGTACAAAGCCACGCTGTCAGCTTTACCGCCGAATCATAGGTTGCTGTATTAAACTGCCCTGTTTCATCCGGATGGCAGCATTCAATGGATATGGTATCTACATTTCTGGAATTTGTGGCATAGGATATTTCCGAAGTGGGAATACATTGTACCACTTCTCCCTCCAACCCTATCACAAAATGACTGCTGACTTTGTTGTCCTGCGTTGTCGCAAGATTTTCAAAATAATTCCGATTGGATACGGCAGTAGATCCCGGATTGGCCGTATAATGAATGGCTATATAATTTACCTGTTCGATAGAAATCTGTGGTCTAGAATAGGAATTCGGTGTCAGAAGCTCCACATCAATAAAAGGTGCTCCTTCTGCCTGCCATTGTTCCGGTCCGCCATTTCCGCTGGCATTCCCGGATATTTCTTCCTGTCCGGACTGAATTTTACTCTGTTCCATGCGCATCTCAAAAAATGCGTATCCTAACGCACACGCAGCAAAAGCAACGATCACAATGATACATATCAGCACAATCCTCTGCAGGATCTTGATCGGGTTCTTTTTTCTCAAAGACTTCTTTTTTCTTCTGGAAGACCCGGAGGAAGTTTTCTTTACGGAAACAGGCCGCCCGCTATGGGACGGCCTGGGTGACTTTTTACCGGTCTTACCTTTTTTTCCTTTATTATTCATCTACACTGTAGTTTGGAGCCTCTTTTGTGATGTGGATGTCATGTGGATGTGACTCTTTAAGAGATGCAGCTGAAATCTTGATGAATCTGCCTGTTGTCTTCAGCTTCTCAATGTTCTCTGCTCCACAGTAACCCATACCGGATCTTAAACCACCGATCAGCTGGAATACGGTATCCTCAACATGTCCTTTATACGCAACACGACCCTCAACACCCTCCGGCACAAGCTTCTTTGCATTCTCCTGGAAATAACGATCCTTGCTGCCATTCTCCATAGCTGCGATAGATCCCATTCCACGATATACTTTATATTTTCTTCCCTGATAAAGTTCGAATGTTCCCGGGCTCTCATCGCATCCTGCGAACATGCTTCCCATCATGCAGACATTGGCACCTGCTGCGATGGCCTTGGTGATATCTCCGGAATATTTGATACCGCCGTCTGCAATGATCGGGATTCCGTAGCTGTTAGCCACTTCATAACAATCCATAACTGCAGTAACCTGCGGAACACCAATACCTGCAACAACACGTGTTGTACAGATAGATCCCGGTCCGATACCAACTTTGACTGCATCTACTCCAGCCTCGATCAGAGCCTTGGTAGCTTCGCCTGTTGCAACATTACCTGCGATTACCTGAAGCTCCGGATATGTTGCCTTGATCTCGCGGACTGCTTTTAAAATGTTTTCTGAATGACCATGTGCAGAATCAATTACGATCACATCTACATTAGCCTTCACAAGCGCATCAACACGTGCAAGCACATTTGCTGTGATGCCAACCGCAGCACCACAGAGAAGTCTTCCCTGTGCATCCTTGGCTGCAAGCGGATACTTGATCTGTTTCTCGATATCCTTGATGGTAATGAGTCCTTTTAAATTAAAGTCATCATCTACAATGGGTAATTTCTCCTTACGGGATTTCGCAAGGATCTTCTTGGCATCCTCAAGTGTGATTCCTTCCTTAGCTGTGATCAGTCCTTCTGAAGTCATGCACTCCTTGATCTTTCTGCTGAAATCTGTCTCAAATTTAAGATCACGGTTTGTGATAATACCTACCAGTTTTCTGCCTTCTGTGATCGGAACACCGGAAATACGGTATTTCGCCATCAGATCATTGGCATCCTTCAGTGTATGCTCTGCTGAAAGATAAAATGGATCGGTGATAACACCGTTCTCAGAACGTTTAACTTTGTCAACCTCTTCTGCCTGTGCCTCAATGGACATATTCTTGTGAATGATACCGATACCACCCTGTCTGGCCATAGCAATTGCCATTCTGTGCTCTGTAACTGTGTCCATTCCCGCACTCATCATGGGGATATTCAGCTTTACTTTCTTGGTTAAATACGTTGAAACATCAACCTGATTCGGAATTACTTTAGAATAAGCCGGAACCAGCAGGACATCATCAAACGTAATGCCTTCACCAATAATAGTACCCATTGCATTTCCTCCCTTTGTGTAAGATATTTTAAATTTGTGAACTAGTGTAACAAAAAACAAGATTCATGTCAATCCAAAAAAACTTTACTCGGTGCAGAATTTTTCATGGTATTGGCAAGTTCATCATCCAGCTCCAGGATCACCTTGCAGGTTTCTCCGCTGTCTCTTACGATCATGGCATAGCGCTTATGATCCTCAATACCTGAAGAAAAGTCTATGGTTTTCATCTTCTGATTTCCGTTGTAATAATCCATTCTGTGGGATTTCAGAGGTGCCACAAGATCAGCCTCCGCAAGCTGAAGTGATTTTACTCTTTTCCTCTTTGACTTGGACATGATCATATCAATATCCAGTTCCCCGTTAACAAACAGATATTCATATTCCAGGTCTGTTTTCGGAATTACAAAATAGCATGCAACACCAAGAGCGATAGCCGGAACCAGAAGAAGTGCATTCAGCACCAGACCTCCCAGAACCATGATCACGGTCAGTGCAATAAGACCGTATTTTATAGCAAGATCCTTCCCTGTCTGTTTCTTCTTTACCAGAAGTTCTGAATATAAGTCACTCATTTGCTTCTTCCTTTCGTAATTTACTGATTTCTTTTGATTATAACACAAAAAGAGAGCCGCGTCCATGACGCAGGCCCTCTCATTTTGTAAATTATTTACCTGCCTGCTTGAAATTACATCATTCCCATTCCCGGGTTTGGTGCCGGAGCAGGAGTATCCTCTTTGATCGTAGAAACTACAGCCTCTGTTGTAAGAAGTGTAGATGCAACACTTGTTGCGTTCTGAAGTGCACTTCTTGTAACCTTTGCAGGATCAAGGATTCCATTCTCAACCATGTTTACATATTTCTCATTCAGAGCATCAAAGCCTGTACCTACCTCAGACTCTCTTACCTTGTTGATGATAACAGCGCCTTCCAGTCCTGCGTTTGCAGCAATGTGGAACAACGGAGCCTCAAGGGCTTTCAGGATCACATAAGCACCTGTCTTCTCATCTCCCTCAAGTGTTGCTGCAAGTTTTGCAACCTCTTTGGAAGCATGGATATAAGCAGAGCCGCCGCCTGCGATGATACCTTCCTCAACAGCTGCTCTTGTTGCTGCAAGAGCATCCTCAAGACGAAGCTTTGCTTCCTTCATCTCTGTCTCAGTAGCAGCACCTACACGGATAACAGCTACGCCGCCTGCCAGTTTTGCAAGTCTTTCCTGAAGTTTTTCTTTATCAAACTCGGATTTTGTCTCCTCGATCTGCGCACGGATCTGAGCAACACGTTTTGCGATAGCATCTTTATCGCCAAGGCCGTCAACGATAACTGTATTCTCTTTTGCAACCTTAACGGATTTTGCACGTCCGAGCTGCTCCATTTTAGCTTCCTTCAGATCAAGACCGAGCTCGTCAGAGATCACCTGTCCGCCTGTCAGGATCGCAATATCCTGAAGCATCTCTTTTCTTCTGTCACCATAGCCAGGTGCTTTAACAGCTACTACCTGGAAGGTTCCTCTCAGTTTGTTAACGATCAGGGTTGTGAGAGCCTCACCCTCAACATCTTCTGCAATAATGAGAAGCTTTGCACCAGCCTGAACAACCTGCTCAAGAAGCGGAAGGATCTCCTGGATGTTGCTGATCTTCTTATCTGTGATCAGAATATACGGATCATCAAGAGTTGCCTCCATCTTCTCCATATCTGTAGACATGTATGCGGAAATATATCCACGGTCAAACTGCATACCTTCAACAAGGTCAAGCTCTGTATGCATGGTCTTGGACTCCTCAACAGTGATAACACCATCCTTGGAAACCTTCTCCATAGCGTCTGCAACCAACTGTCCAACCTGCTCATCACTTGCAGAGATTGCGGCTACATTAGCGATCTGAGCTTTTCCGTTGATTGCCTGGCTCATGTTCTTGATTGCTTCTACTGCAACATCTGTTGCTTTTTTCATTCCTTTTCTGAGGATGATCGGGTTCGCTCCTGCTGCCAGGTTCTTCATTCCCTCATGTACCATTGCCTGTGCAAGTACAGTCGCTGTTGTAGTACCATCACCAGCTACATCGTTTGTCTTGGATGCAACCTCTTTGATGATCTGAGCACCCATATTCTCGAATCCGTCCTCAAGCTCGATCTCTTTTGCAATGGAAACACCATCGTTTGTGATAAGCGGAGCACCGAAAGATTTGTCAAGTACTACATTTCTTCCTTTCGGTCCAAGTGTTACTCTTACTGTATCTGCAAGTTTATTTACACCAGCTTCAAGTGCTGCTCTTGCTTCTGCGCCGTATTTGATCTCTTTTGCCATGATAAAATGACCTCCTATTTATATTGATATACGATAAGATGTTTATATTATTTAATGATTGCCAGGATATCTTCCTGCTTTACAATAATATAATCCGTTCCATCCATCTTTACTTCTGTTCCTGCATATTTGGAATAGATAACAGTATTTCCGACTTCTACTTCCATTTTTACTTCTTTCCCGTTTACAACTCCGCCAGGTCCAACTGCAATAACCTCTGCCTGCTGTGGTTTCTCCTGTGCCTGTCCCGGAAGCACAATTCCGGATGCTGTTGTCTCTTCTGCTTCAACCTGTTTTAATACTACTCTGTCGCCTAAAGGTACTAACTTCATGATCTATGTTCCTCCTTTATAAGTTCCGTCTTCGTCTGCTAGCACTCGCTTTATACGAGTGCTAATCACTATGGCTATATTAGTGAATTTCACATATTTTCGCAACCCTTTTAAGATATGGTTTTTCTATATTATTCTGGTTTTATCTCTTTTATACTCTTGTTTTCTCTTGTTTTCTTAATTTCATTATTTATTTTGATTTTATGAAACAGACAAAAAAGAGACTCCCACGCTAGCGGGAAGTCTCTTTTGTCACGTTCTTTATCTTATATCAAGCATCTGACAGTGCTGATCACATTATGCCTTCTTGCTTCTCTGTGCTTTTATCTCTTCAAGCTCATCAAAGATCACTTCATTAAGAACTTTAATGTAAGTTCCCTTCATACCGGATGAACGGGATTCGATCACACCTGCACTCTCGAATTTACGCAGTGCATTTACGATCACGGATCTGGTGATACCTACACGGTCAGCGATCTTGCTGGCAACCAGGATACCCTCATCCCCATCCAGCTCATCAAAAATATGGATGATCGCCTCAAGTTCTGAGAAGGACAGTGTACTGAATGCCGATTTAACGATCTGCTGTTTTCTGTCTTCTTCTGCGTTCTCGTCATGAACCGCACGCATCATTTCCAGGCCAACAACTGTTGTACCATACTCGCTGACGATAATATCCTCAATATCATAGGGATGATCATTGCGGTACATGAATAACGTTCCCAGTCTCTCACCTGCAATATCGATCGGATTCACGATTCCCTGATAATTTCCGGGTACATGCTCAAAGCCAAGTGTCTGGAGATTGACATTCTCCTTTGTGGAAAGAACACCAAGAAATCTCTCATTCAATAACGGGTCGATATGTCCGCCGATTTTGTCATCGATCAGCTCTGTGATCTCATCCACACCCGGGCAGATACTGACTCCCAGAACCTTACCTTTCTTACTGAGTACCAGGATATTGGAACTTAAGGTTTCCATGAGCACCTGGCAAATGTCGTTAAACACTACCTTGCTTGAGCTGCTGTTATGCAGAAGCTTATTGATTTTTCTAGTTTTATCTAGCAACTGAACGCTCATTTTTCCTCCTTTCACTTTCGTACCTTGAAAGAAATCGTTTTTCTAGTCTAATATTACACGTTATTCTGGAAATTTACAAGACATTTTTATATTTTTTTTATTTTTAACGGGATTTTCTGAAAATTAATAGAAAAGCATTTATTCAATCAATCTTCATCTTTTGGTTTTTGTTCCACATATCCGCAGGTTTCCTGGCTGCAAACCAGCTTATTTCCCTTTTCGAGCATATAATTACCACATTTCGGACATTTCTTTGCAGAAGGTTTCTGCCAGGACATAAAATCACATTCCGGATTATTCTCACATCCGTAATATTTTCTGCCTTTTTTCGTTTTTTTCATGACAATTTCGCCGCCGCACTTCGGACATGCAACACCGATCTTCTCATAATATGGTTTTGTATTACGGCAGTCCGGAAATCCGGGGCATGCAAGAAATCTTCCATGAGGACCGTACTTGATCACCATGTTGCGGCCACAGTTGTCACAGATCACATCCGTAACCTCATCCTGTATATCAACTTTCTCAAGCTCTTTCTCAGCCTCATCCACATCATGCTTCAGATCCGGATAGAAGTTACGTACAACCGTTTTCCACTGTACGGTACCTGCTTCCACGCAGTCCAAAAGCCCCTCCATAGTTGCTGTAAAGTTTACATCCACAATACTTGGAAAAGCCTGTTTCATAATATTATTAACAACCTCTCCAAGCTCTGTGACGTAAAGATTTTTCTGTTCCTTGGATACATAGCGTCTGCTGATGATCGTTGTGATGGTCGGCGCATACGTACTTGGACGTCCGATTCCAAGCTCTTCCATAGTCTTTACAAGTGAAGCCTCTGTGTAATGTGCCGGCGGCTGTGTAAAATGCTGCTCCGGCTTCAGTTCTTTCAGCTTCAGCTCCATACCCTTTTCCAGACTTTGACTTAAAACATTGCCCTTTTTGTCATCGCCCTCTTCTGTGTACACAGACATAAAGCCATCAAAGGCAACCTTGGATGCTGCAACCGTGAACACATACTCACCTGCTCCGATCTTGACAGACGTGGTCTCATAACGTGCCGGTGCCATTCTGCTCGCCGCAAAACGTCTCCAGATCAGCTGATATAAACGGAACTGATCCCTGGTCAGAGATTCCTTCACCAGAACTGGTGTCCTCGCAATATCTGTAGGACGGATCGCCTCATGAGCATCCTGTATCTTCTGTCCGTTTTTGATCGCCTTCTCTGTCTGAGAAACATAATCCAAACCATACTGCTCAGAAATATAAGTTCTTGCTGCTGCATCTGCTTCCTCTGAAATTCGAGTGGAATCTGTACGCAGATAGGAGATCAGACCTACCGTACCACTGCCTTTTACATCCACACCTTCATATAACTGCTGTGCCAGGCGCATAGTCTTCTGCGTAGAAAAATTCAGTGTCTTGGCAGCTTCCTGCTGCAGAGTACTTGTGGTAAACGGAAGGGGAGCGTTTTTGATCCTCTCACCTTTTTTTACTTCTGTGATCTCATATTTACAGTCTTCCAGACTTTTCAGAATCTCATCCATTTCCTGACGGTTTCTGATCGGAAGTTTTTTATCTGTTCCATAGAACTTGGCTGTCAACGGTTTCTTCTCACCCTTTACCTGAAATTCACCCTCCAGGCTCCAGTATTCTTCAGGAATGAATGCATTGATCTCATCTTCTCTGTCACAGATGATACGCAGTGCCACAGACTGTACACGGCCTGCACTTAAGCCTCTTTTTACCTTGGCCCAGAGCAGCGGACTGATGGTATAACCTACCATACGATCCAGCATACGCCTGGCCTGCTGTGCATCTACTAGATTCATGTCCAGTTCCCTGGCCTGCTTGATGGACGCCTTAACTGCTGTTTTTGTTACTTCATTAAATGTGATCCTGTGCATCTTTGCAGTATCTGTCTTCAAAGCCTGCATCAGATGCCAGGAAATTGCTTCTCCCTCACGGTCAGGGTCAGTTGCAAGATAGATCTTATCTGCTTTTTTTGCTTCTTTACGAAGTTTTGCAAGAAGCTCACCTTTTCCCCGTATTGTAATATACTTCGGTTCAAAATCATTGTCCACGTCAATACCAAACTGGCTCTTGGGAAAATCCCTCACATGACCGTTGGACGCTTCTACTGTATAATTTGCCCCCAGAAATTTCTTTACTGTCTTCATTTTAGCAGGTGACTCTACTATCACCAGATTTTTGGCCATTTTACCTCTCCTAATCTCATTCTGCCTTCCTGTCCGGCTTAAAAACTCCTGCTAAATCTCCGGGCAAAAAAGCATTTATTCAAGTCTGATATAATACTGTCTCCCGGTTTCCTTCACAAGCCCCATCAAAATAAGCTGTCCCAGGATCCCGGCTGTTTTTCCCGGTGAAAAACCGGTTTTTCTGATAATATGATCCAGATTTTTTGGTCGTAAATCGAGACAACTATACACCAAATCCAAATCCGTTGCAAGTCCTAACTTGCTTTTTTCAGACAAATTTGTCTTTTTTTTCACAGATAATCCCCACTCATCCAGAAGTATTTCCGGAGAGTATGCAATTCCTGCTCCGTCGTAGATCAGCTTGTGACAGCCTCGGCTCAGCGCATCATTTACTGCTCCCGGAATGGCGTATACCATCTTCCCCTGTTCCAGTGCACAGGCAGCTGTGATCAGTGATCCGCTCTTTTCTTTTGCTTCCACCACAAGCACCAGATCTGCCAGTCCGCTGATGATTCGGTTCCTTGCCGGAAAATAATATGCCCTGCCTTTGGTACCTGGTTCATATTCGCTGATGATCCCTCCGTTTTTTTCGGGGATCCTCCGGTAAATACCTCTGCTGGATGAAGGATAACAGATGTCCACGCCATTTCCCAGCACGGCAAAGGTCGGGGTACCACCTTCCAGAGCACCCTTGTGGCCCTCAGCATCAATGCCGGCCGCCATACCGCTGATCACCTGTACCCCATGTTCGCTTAAGAATTTTCCGTAATTAAATGCCTGTATCCGTCCGTAAGGACTGCACAGCCTTGCTCCTACAATTGCAGCTGTAGGTTTGTCATCATCCGGAAATCTTCCAATATAATATAATTGTTTTGGCATACCAGGAAGTTCCTGAAGTCTTGCCGGATAAACACTACTGTCCTTCCGGGCACACCGGATCCTTGTTTGCTGTATTTCTTCCATATAAAATACCTTCCTTTTTTCTGTTTTATGACCAGTATTTCTTATCATATGCCCGGTAAGCCAACGCCTCGCAGATATGTTCTTCCTTTATCTTTTCGGAAGATTCCATATCCGCGATGGTCCTGGCCGTTTTCAGGATCTTATGATATGCTCTGGTACTGAATTGAAACTGCTCATATGCCTGCTCCAGAAGTTTGTCTGCCCCTCCCGTCATTACACAGTATTTTTCCAGTTTTCTTCCGTCAAGCTCCCCATTGAAGCAAAATTTTTCCTTTTTGTAACGTTCTCTCTGGATCTCCTGTACTGCTTCCACCCTCTTTCTTATTTGAGCAGAGGATTCCCCTGCAATTTTCTTTTTCATTTTTGAAAAACTCACTGCCGGAACTTCTGTGCAGATATCAATACGCTCCAGGAGAGGCTGGCTGATCTTTCCAAGATAATGCGTGATCTCCCCTGACGTACAACGACATCTGTTCATATCCGGGTAAAATCCGCAGGGACAGGGATTCATCGCTGCCGCCAGCATAAAACTAGCCGGAAAAATATAAGTTCCGGCAGCTCTGGACAGATGGATCTCCTTATCTTCCAGCGGCTGACGCAGGATCTCCAGGCTTTTTCTGGAAAATTCCGGCATCTCATCCAGAAAAAGAACACCTCTGTGTGCAAGAGTGATCTCCCCCGGCCCCGGTATCCTGCCGCCACCTGCCAAAGCCTGAGGGGAACTGGTATGATGCGGACTTCGAAAAGGCCTCTGCCGGATCAGCGGATCTTTTTCCGTGAGAAGTCCTGCCACACTGTATACCTTGGTGATCTCCAGGCTTTCCTCAAATGTCATCTCCGGCATAATGGTCGGCAGACGTCTTGCCAGCATGGTCTTTCCGGATCCTGGCGGTCCGATAAAAAGAATATTATGAAAACCGCTCACTGCGATCTCTGCCGCCCGCCTGGCTCCTTCCTGCCCGCAGATGTCCGCAAAATCAACCTTTGGTATTTCCGGTTTGTTTTCTGTTTTTTCTTTTTCCTGATACGCAGCTGTATAAGTGTTTGGGTCTCTCAGACATCGGATCATGGCATTCAGACTTTTTACTCCAAACACCGGCATATCCTTCACCAGATTCCCCTCCCGGATGTTTTCCTCCGGAATAACGCAAAAGCGTAAGCCCAGCTCTCTTGCGCGGATCACCCGAGGCAAAACTCCGGCAACCCCATGGATCTCTCCATTCAGACTGATCTCTCCTACGATCATAACTCCTTCCAGAAGATCCGGTTCCAGAATTCCGGCAGCCGCAAGTACTGCAGCCGCCACAGGCAGATCAAAACCGGCTCCTTCCTTTTTCATATCGGCAGGTGCAAAATTTACAGTTACTTTTTTTGGTGGCAGACAAAGCCGGTTGTTCTTAAATGCAGTCCGGACTCTTTCCTGGGCCTCTCTCACCTGGGCAGAGGGAAATCCTACCATAGCAAAAGAAGGCAGACCATCACTGACATCTGCCTCAACCTGGATCTCACGTACTTCCATTCCGTAGATCGCTGCTGATAAAACACTCGCAAACAAATACATTCCTTTCTGCGAAAAAACGGATCCCGATCTTCCATCTTTTCGTCTTTTCAGGTCAGGCGGATATTCGAAATCCGCATTGGTTAAAAACAAGGGAATTTTCAGATAGACATTTTCTGAATTTTAGAAGATAATAAATTTAGTATAGTCCATTTTGCTCCCTTTTGCAAGGGTGCATTTCGTTCTGTTTTATACTTTCAATAGAAAGAAGAGGTGAGCACAATGAAATTTCAGCGTATTCAGGATTTACGTACAGACGCGGATCTGTCCCAGAGAGAATTAAGTGAGATTCTTCATATCAGTCAGCGTTCTTATTCCCATTATGAAACGGGATCCCGTAATATTCCTATCGAAATGCTTATCCGGCTGGCAAATTATTACGACACCAGCATCGATTATCTCGTCGGCCGCACAGACCGCAAAAAAATGATCAAATAAAGAGATCCCCGGAAATGTGGAACAGTTTCGGGAATTCCTGTATCGGGATTCCCTGATTGCCAAAATCCGGGGATTCTTTATTTTATCGTGTTTTATTTTTTTTGATCATTCCGTATAATAGGTTTCTTCTTCTCCGTAGGGAATCTCATATTCTTCTGTATTCTCATCAGAAGAATCTTCACTGCTTTCGCTGTAGGATTCCTGTTCATAGGAATTTTCGTTGCTTTCATTATAGGAAGCATCCTCTTCGGAATTTTCGGATACTTCCAGGGATGGCTCCTGCCGGGTCATAATAGACTCTGTTTTCGGATAGGTCAGAGATCCCTCTCCCCGTTCATATGTTTTTACCTTCACATAAAGCTCACCACTTTTATCGAAAACAAACTCTCCTTTTGCCTTATTCCCTTCGGAATCCTTAAAACGGAACTGTGTGGCATTTCCTGCTACCTCTGCAGTCACATCTACTTCTGCGGTCATGGAAGGATCTTTTCCATTCACTCTCTTATAGGTAAAGGAAACAGATTTCAGACTGATATCATAAATATCGATCGTTGTCAGCCCGTCTTCGCTGTACCAGATTCCCTGATAATTTTCCGGTTCAAATGCCGGAAGGATTGTCGGGACCGGTGTCAATGACGGTGTCGGTGTCGCTGTCGGAACCGGTGTTGCTGTTGCTGCCGGAGTTGCTGTCACCTCCGGAATACTGTCCAATGCAGCCAATGCGGCCTCTCTTCGTTGTTCTTTTTCCACCTTATCCCTGTGGGAAACATACAGCATCCCTCCCAGTCCTGCCAGAATAAACAGGATGATCAACAGGACCAGAACCGCTCTCAGCCGTTTTTTTCTTTTTTTGTTTTTTCTCATCTGCATCACCTCTGTTTACTATAGCATACAGGAAACGCTTCTTGTATTTCTCAATTCTGCTTATTTTTTCTCTTTGATGATACCTTTTCTGTAAGCTTCCAGAAGCTGGATCAGCTCACTGATCCTTTCCTTCAGAGCAGTTCCGGTATCGGTATCACCGACCAGAGTACGTTTGTTATTGTAGTGAACTGCCACCCTGTTGGAAACAATATCCTGCTCCTTGGCTACCGCTTCTTCCGCAGAAGTAAAAGGCTCATGAGCAGACAGGATCAGCCCGTAGGAGTTATAAACCAGTGTATAGCCGGCAATCCCCGTAACCTTCTGATATGGTCTGGAAAAACCGCCGTCGATCACAAGAACTTTGCCATTGCATTTTACAGGACTCTCTCCCTCACTCTGGTGAACCGGCACATGCCCGTTGATGATGTGACCTTTTTCCGGATCCAGTTCGAATTCACGGAGCAGATCATCTACAACATCCTCATTTTCCAGAAGATGATAGTAGGCATTTTTAGTTTCTTTATGTGTTTCCTTATCTTTAATAAAATAACGTTCAAAGGTGGTCATCTTGTCTTTTCCGAACAGCGGTGAATTCGGAGCTGCCCAGATATACCACATAATATCCCTGCCTTTACGCTTTTCATCCTCATTTACAGAGAAAAACGCCCGGCGCACATAAGTCTCAAGAACATCGTACAATTCTTTTCCTTTGTAGGTTTTTCCATAAATCTGGACTTCTTTCAGACTTCCATCCTCATTAAGCGGAATACTTCCATGGAACAGAAGATTTCCATTATAAGTTTTATAAAGGCCTCCCTTGTCCAGAAGAAGCCGGACATGATTCTGCAGTTTCTCGCAGTTTCGGAACGCGGAATCCAAGCGTTCCATTACATCCTTTTCCTCTGTAGTAAGTTCATATGGCTTTTTCCAGTCAATAGTAGGAAAATATGTATCGGTCAGCGGATATTCTTTTCCGTCCGGAAGTGTGATCATTCCCTTTTTCGGATCGATCCTATGAAGCAAACAACGCTTTTCCATATGGAATTCTTTGTGCCGGCGGATCAGCTGACCCTCCAGCTTAAACTGGATAATGGCAATAGCCTTGTGCATTTTCCGTCCAAGCTCTTCTTCCAGAATACTATAGTTATTGGCATCTCCCTTCATCTCAAAAGCAGTACATGGATCATCCTTATAAGCCTCCATTGCAAAGGTTGCCAGAGGCATGAGATTGATTCCATATCCATCCTCAAGAATATCCATATTTCGGTAACGGATGCTGTTCCGGATCACCGTTGCAATGCAGGCTTTCTGTCCTGTAGCAGCTCCCATCCAGACCACATCATGATTTCCCCACTGGATATCCAGCGAATGATATTTCATCAAACGATCCATGATGAAATGCGGGCCCGGACCTCTGTCATAAATATCTCCCAGCACATGAAGATGATCCACAACAAGACGCTGGATCAGTTCTGCCAGGGCAATGATAAAATTCTCTGCCCGGCCGATCTCAATGATCGTATTGACGATGGCATCGTAATATGCTTCTTTGTCCAGAACTTCCGCTTTCTCTGTGATCAGCTCCTCGATCACATATGCATAGTCTGCAGGAAGTGCCTTACGGACCTTGGAACGAGTATATTTGGATGCCGTTGTCTTGCATACTTCGATCAGACGATAAAGTGTGATCTTGTACCAGTTCTCCATGTCTTCTTCCTGTTTTTTTACAACCTCCATCTTTTCCTTCGGATAATAGATCAGTGTGGCAAGAGAACGTTTGTCGCTGTTGCTTAAGGTATGTCCGAATACATCATCGATCTTTTTTCGTACAGCCCCTGATCCATTCCGAAGAACATGGGAAAACGCATCGTATTCTCCATGAATGTCCGACATGAAATGCTCGGTACCTTTCGGAAGGTTTAATATAGACTGCAGATTGATGATCTCTGTTGAAGCCTTTGCTATAGTAGGATACAGCTCCGCAAGTCGCTGCAGGTATCTTAATTCTTCTTTTTTCATAGTATCTGGTATCCTCCTGGGAGTTCTCACTGCCAGATCAGCCTTCAGGATAAACGGCAGTATTTTTTATTTATTGTAAGCCCTTCCGGTATCATATATCAACCCGTAAAATCAAACAGTGACATCTGATTGGACTGCGGGATATCTCCGAAAAGATCCATATCATCCATCAGATCGATAACGGTCTTGCTGACCTTGGTACGATCACGGAAATCATCCTTGGAAAGGAATCTGCCTTTTGCGGCAGCATCCACAACTGCCTCTGCTGCCTTATCTCCAAGACCCTCTATGGTATCCAGAGCAGGCATCAGTTTATCTCCGATGATCTGGAACCGGTGTGCCTTTGCCTTATAAAGATCGATCGGCACAAAATCAAAACCTCTGGCGTACATTTCCTGTACGATCCTCATATCCTTCAGTGTATCCTGTTCCTTCTTGGATGCCTCATCACCTTTTTTCCGGATCTCCGCCATATAATATTCCAGACGTTCTTTTCCCATGCACATCAGTTCATAGGAAAAGGAAGTGGCACGGATACTGAAAAATGCTGCATAATAAGCCAGTGGATGAAACACTTTATACCAGGCGATACGATACGCCATCATAACATAGGCTGCCGCATGGGCTTTCGGGAACATGTACTTGATCAGCTTACAGGACCAGATATACCAGTCCGGAACATCATGCTCTTTCATAGTCTGGATCCATTCCTCACGAAGACCCTTTCCCTTACGGACACTCTCCATGATGGTAAACGCCAGACCACTTTCCACTCCTTTTCCGATGAGATAGATCATAATATCATCTCGCGTACAGATTGCTGTGGAAATGGTAGCTGTACCATTCTGGATCAATACCTGGGCATTTCCAAGCCATACATCCGTGCCGTGGGAAAGTCCAGCAATACGTACCAGGTCGGAAAAATATTTCGGCTTGGTATCGATCAACATCTGCATGGCAAAGTCTGTACCAAACTCCGGGATCCCAAGGCATCCCAGCCTGCAGCCGCCGATATCCTCCGGGCTGATCCCCAGAGCCTGCGTTCCCGCAAACAGGGACATGACATCTCTCTGGTCTAGCGGAACTGTTCTTGCACTGATGCCGGTCAGATCCTCCAGCATACGGATCATGGTCGGATCATCGTGTCCAAGTATATCAAGCTTCAGAAGATTTCCGTCAATGGAATGGTAATCAAAATGTGTGGTGATGATATCACTGTTCACATCATTGGCCGGGTGCTGCACAGGTGTAAATTTCTCAATCTCCTCACCCATAGGCAGTACGATGATACCTCCCGGATGCTGGCCAGTGGTACGGCGGACACCGGTGCAGCCCTTCACGATACGGTTGATCTCACAGTAACGCTTGTGCTGCCCCCGTTCCTCATAATAGTTCTTCACATAACCAAATGCGGTTTTTTCCGCAAGGGTACCAATGGTTCCCGCCTTAAAGGTCTGCCCTTTTCCGAAGATAACCTCTGTATACCGGTGGGCATTGGCCTGATATTCACCGGAAAAGTTCAGGTCGATATCCGGCTCCTTATCACCTTTAAAACCAAGGAATGTCTCAAAAGGAATATCAAAGCCTTCCTTGTTCATCCTGGCACCGCATTTCGGACAGATCTTATCCGGCATATCACATCCTGCCATACCCGCGTATTTTTTCACCTCAGGGGAATCAAAATCACTGTATTTACAGTCCGGATTCGGACAGAGATAATGAGGCGGCAGAGGGTTTACCTCCGTGATACCGGACATGGTCGCTGCCAGAGAAGAACCTACAGAACCACGGGATCCAACCAGATAGCCGTCCTCATTGGACTTCCACACAAGCTTCTGTGCAATGATATACATTACCGCATAACCATTGGAGATAATAGAATTCAGCTCCCTGTCCAGACGGTCCTCCACGATCTTCGGCAACGGATCTCCGTACATTTCGTGGGCCTTCGTGAAACAGATATTCTTAAGATCCTGCTCGGAGTTCTCAATGACCGGTGGAAATTTATCCGGATGGATCGGTGATATCTTCTCGATCATATCCGCGATCTTATTGGTATTGGTGATCACCACCTCTTCTGCCTTTTCACTTCCCAGATAGGAAAATTCCTCCAGCATTTCCTCCGTTGTACGAAGATAAAGCGGGGCCTGATTATCTGCATCAGAAAATCCGTTTCCTGCCATGATGATCCGTCGGTAAACCTCGTCCTGAGGATCCATAAAATGCACATCACAGGTGGCAACCACCGGTTTTTTGAACTGTTCTCCAAGTTTTACGATCTTCCGATTTATCTCTTTTAAGTCTTCCTCAGAATTGATCATATCGTGCTTTTCATCCGCAAGCATAAACGCATTGTTCCCAAGAGGCTGGATTTCCAGATAGTCATAAAAATTTACCAGTCTGGCGATCTCCTGATCCGGTGCATTGCGAAGAAGTGCCTGATAAAGCTCTCCTGCCTCGCAGGCACTTCCCACCAGAAGGCCTTCCCTGTATTTTTCCAGCACGCTTTTGGGAACCCTTGGCCTTCTGTGATAGTACTTTAAATGGGACTGGCTTACCAGCTTGTACAGATTGATCCTTCCGGTCTCATTTCTTGCAAAAACAATAGCATGGTATGTGGGCAGCTTTCGGATGGTATCCGGTGAAACCGCACCCTGCCTGTTCATCTCATCCACATCAAAAATATCTCTTTCTTCCAGCATCTTTACAAACCGCACAAAAATCTCTGCGGTACATGCCGCATCATCCACAGCTCTGTGGTGATGATCAAGAGAAACACCTACTGCCTTGGCTACCGTATCCAGTTTAAAACGGTTCAGGGCAGGAAGAAGGAATCTAGCCATACCAACGGTATCCACATAAGTAAAATCATCCGAAATCCCCTGCCGTTTACAGTTTTCAATAATAAAGCTCATATCAAAGTCCGCATTATGGGCTACCATCACGCAGCCCTCACAGAATTCCAGGAATTTCGGCAGTACTTCCTCTATCAAAGGTGCATCCAGGACCATGGAATCATTGATGCTTGTCAGCTGCTCAATACGGAACGGAATGGGCACTTCTGGGTTTACAAAGGTGGAAAAACGATCTGTGATCTGTCCTTTTTCCACTTTTACCGCGCCAATCTCAATGATCCTGCAGGTTAGTGCTGAGAATCCCGTAGTCTCAATATCAAAAACAACAAAATCTCCATCCAGCCGCTGCCCTTTGGAATTGGTGACCATACCCTTCAGATCGTCTACCAGATACGCTTCCATTCCATAGAGCACCTTAAAATCAGACTCCTTTGGAACACAACCGCCCCAGGCATCAAAGCAGTGATTTGCCTCCGGGAAGGACTGCACCACGCCATGATCCGTGATAGCGATAGCCTTATGTCCCCACTCATAGGCACGTTTTACCAATGCCTTTGCATCGCTGACACCATCCATATCGCTCATCTTGGTGTGACAGTGAAGCTCCACACGCTTCTGAGGACTGGTATCCATTCTTGTGCTGGTAAAATTGGCGATTTTCTTGATACCTGTAATATTTCCAATAGTAAGCTCACTGTCAAAACGGTCAATGGTGGTAACTCCCTTCAGCTTCAGGAATGCGCCTTTTTTTACACTTTCCGTCACTTCCGGAACCTGCTCGTTACGCAGAAACATCTTCACAACAATACTGTCCGTAAAATCGGTCACAGGGAAAATCAGGATCGTTTTCTCATTTCGGATCTCACGAGCTTCCACATCCATAACCTGACATCGGATGATAACCTCACCCATCTCACCGGTAATGCTCTCCAGCGGAATCGTTTCTCCATCAAAATCTCTGCCGTAAACCACATCCGGATTGCTGTCCCTGCGGAATCCGAAGCTGCCGCGGAAATCTCCCTTCTGAACCTTCTGCTGTTTTTTGTCAAAGGATTTCTTCTCGTTTGTCTTTTCGCCCTTCTTATCTCCAGAGGTTTTCTTTGTCTCTTCCTTGGCTGTATCCTCCTGCTTCGGTTCGCTTTCCTGATCCCCGCTGAGTTTGGCATGCTTCAGGACATTTTCCACTTCCTGTTTGATCTGAAGTGCAGCATTTTTCCGGTATTTACTCTCTTTCACTTCCACAAAATCCAGTTCCACTTTCAGATCCATACCGCAGCGTTCACAGAAAACCTTATGAAAATATTCAACAAGTATTTCGCTTTTCTGTCTGGAAATAACCGTATCCGGAAGCTCCATACGCAAGGTATCTTTTCCTGTAAAAATGATTTTTGATCTACGGAACAGATTGTACTCCAGCATGTTATAGTTGCGCAGCTCCATCTCCATACTGGAACGGTAGCTTTCCAGAAAGTTCTCCGGTGTATACTGCTCGGAAAGATGAAATTTTTCCACAACTGTTACAGTCATGGGAATCCCCGGAAAGCACTGCCGTTCGATCTCATCCTCCAGCGCAAAAATATTCTTCTTGTGTATCCAGCGGCTGCTTTCGATATAAACCCTCAGATGAGTTCTTCCGGGGTTCATGGAAACCTTTGTCACAAATACCATGTCCAGAAGTTCTTCCAGCTCTTTCTTCACTTTAAGATGCGGAAATACATCAAAAAAATCTTTCTCCATTATGACTCCTGCTCATTCCAGGTAAGAAGTTCCTGACGAAGTGTATCCAGAAGATCCGTTTCCGGTACTTTTTTTACAACCTCTCCATGCCGGATCAGAAGACCAACACCATCGCCTCCTGCAATTCCGAGATCTGCTTCCTTTGCCTCTCCCGGTCCGTTTACCACACAGCCCATAACCGCAACCTTGATATCAAGAGGAATATCCTGTACCATGGTCTCTACCTGGTTTGCAAGGCCGATCAGATCGATTTTTGTTCTTCCGCAGGTCGGACAGGAAACAACCTCCACGCCTCCTTTGCGAAGTCCCAGCGTTTTCAGGATCCTTTTGGCTGATTTCACTTCTTCCAGCGGCGCGCCTGTCAGAGAAACACGGATGGTATCTCCGATTCCCTGATACAGGATGATCCCAAGTCCGATAGCTGATTTGATATTTCCCGAATACAGAGTTCCTGCTTCTGTAATTCCCACATGAAGAGGATACTGTGTTTTTTCTGCGATCAGTTCATGGGCTCTGGCGCACATGAGAACATCAGAAGATTTGATGCTGATCACAAGATTGTCATATCCCATCTCTTCAATGATGTGCACCTTATCAAGAGCACTCTCCACAAGTCCTTCGGCTGTAACACCGTGATATTTTTCTACCAGTTCTTTTTCAAGGGAACCGCTGTTTACTCCTACACGAATAGGGATATTCCGTTCCTTTGCTGTATCCACAACTGCCTGGATCCTCTCTTTGGAACCGATATTTCCCGGATTGATACGGATCTTGTCCGCACCGTTCTCCATGGCTGCAATGGCAAGGCGATAATCAAAATGGATGTCCGCAACCAGCGGAATATGGATCTGTTTTTTGATCTGGGATAAAGCCTTCGCAGCTTCCATAGTAGGAACTGCGCAGCGGATAATATCACAGCCTGCTTTTTCCAGTGAAAGGATCTGCGCAACCGTTGCTTCTACATCTTCAGTTTTCGTATTGGTCATGGACTGGATAAGGATCGGATTTCCTCCTCCGATAACACGATTTCCAATTTTTATTACTTTTGTATGATCTCTGTACATAAAAATCTCCTTTATGAATCCTGAAAGGCAGGTGTCTTCAAACGCCCTGCCTTTCCTTTCCGAACTATCTTTTTACTCTTACTCCTAACGTCGGATCTCCAGCAGCTTTGTTTTCAGTTCGTTTTCCATACGTCTCATATCTGCCTCTGCTGCCTGACGTTTTTCACGGCCTTCCTGCTGGATCTTCATCACATCATCCAGTGTCTGGATCAGTTCCTGATTGGTTTTTTTCAGAGTTTCAATATCTACAATACCACGCTGGGATTCCTTTGCAGTTTCCACAGATGCCAGGTGAAGCGTTTCCGCATTTTTCTTCAGAAGTTCATTGGTAAAATCCGTAACCTGCCGTTGTGCCTGTGCGGCTTCTGTGGAGTGCGCGATCCCTAGAGCCAGCACCATCTGGCTTTTCCAGAGAGGAATGGTATTTACAATGGTTGTCTGGATCTTCTCGATCATCGTCGTATCATTGTTCTGGATCATGCGGATCTGCGGTGCAGTCTGCATAGAAATGGTTCTGGTAAGCTCCAGATCATGAAGCTTTTTCTCAAAGCGGTCACATTTGCTTTCCAGATCATTGGCAGCCTGTGCATCTTCCGGAAGTCCGCTTGCCGCTGCCTTCTGATGCAATTCGTTGAGCTTGCCTCCTCTGACTTCCCTAAGCTTCTTTTTACCTGCAAGAATGTACATGGAAAGTTCTTTAAAGTATGCAAGGTTCTGCTCATACATTTTATCCAGCACGGCAGAATCTTTCATCAGACGCATCTGGTGCTGCTCCAGAGCTTCCGTGATCTTCGTCACATTTCCCTCGGCCTTTGTGTAACGGTTTTTCAGAGTTTCCACCTTCGCTGTCTGTTTTTTGAAAAAGCCGAAAAATCCCTTTTCCTCTGTGGCATCAAAATCCTTCAATTCTCCTACCACATTTGCAAGAAGCTCTCCTGCCTCCCCAAGATCCTGTGTCTTCACATTTACCAGCGCTGCATCAGAAAAATCTGCCATCTTCTTCTGAGTGCCGGCTCCGTACTGCAGGATCTGGTTTGTATTTTCAATATCGATCTTTGCTGCAAAATCTTCTACGATTTTCTGTTCCTGGGGAGATAACACCGGTTCCTCTACTGCAGGCTCCTGGGGTTTCTCCGATTCTTTTTTTGCAATTTCTTCTTTTTCTTCCGTGAGATCCGGTTTCAAAGTCAGCACCGGTGCTTCTACCTCAAATTCTTTAAATTCTTCTCCCATAAGCATTCTCCTTGATCAGCTGTACCTTCCGGCAGATGTCTGTATTCCAGCTTCTGATCTGCTCGTTGTACTTATTTCATTTCCGCATTCTGTTTCATTTTTTCGAAATCATCCTCTGTCAGTCCCTCCTGTGCCAGAACCGTATGCAGCACAGAAATATCGGTGGATACATCCCATGCGGTATCCCGGAATATGGAATCCAGAAGTTTCTCAAAAGCAATATTCAGTGTATCAATGGTTTCTTCAATTTCTTTCTTGGAAGCCGTGATATTCTCGCCCTGTACAGGCTGTCCATCCATATCCTCATAAGCATCCAGAAGCTTCACAGTCATGGGCAGATAGTAATCCATCATTTTCTTAAGATCCGGAATCACCTCCGGATGCTCTCCTGCACGCTCAAAAATTTTCTGAACGATCATTTCCATCCTGGAAATCTTTGCGGAAATTTCTTCCCCGGGAATGGCGTCATTGCTCTCACGGATCTTTACCAGAAATTCATTTCCTTTTCTCAGGACTTCCTGGGCTTCCGGACTCATATTCTCCTCCAGCTGAACCTTAGGATCTGCTTCCTGTTTACGAAGCTCCAGCTGCTTCTGTGTTTCCAGATACTGCTGATAGGTCTCATTACTGGTGATCAGACAGGTTCCCTGCTCATCCACATGGCCTTCCAGAAACCAGCCCTTCTGGATCATTCTGCTGATATCTTTTTTTACAAATTTCTCGTTCTTTCCTGCTGCCTGGGCAAGCTTCTGAAAATTACAGTAGGTGTGGTCTCCCAGCGCACGGATATATTTCTGGAAACGTCCCAGTCTTCCGAGACGGCTTGTTCCTGCTCCCAAAAGAGCACCGCCACCTGCTGCGCCTGCACACATCACTCCAAGCACACCTGCTGCAAGTGCACCGCTGTGTCCAATGCCCATCCAGATCAAAAGCACCATGGCTCCAAGCCCCATGCCACTTAAAAGTATCCCACCGGAAACTGCCATCATCATGCCTTTGAGATTCTCACCGGTAGTCTTTCCGTAGAGCAGTTCCGACTGTTTCCTTGCAGCCTGCTGCTTTGCTTTTCTGCTTCTTCCGTAATAAGGGCTTTGGTATGTATAGCTTTTCTTACGGAATTCCGGATCAGCACCCGGATCAAACACGGAATTCAGCGCATTTTTCAGCGCTTCGCTTCCGGACTCAATGGCCTTATTTACTGTCTGGTTGATCGTATGGCTTAATTCGTGATAGCTGTTTGAATTCACTGCATTATCTACAATATCCTGCATCTTTTTTCCAAGGTCTTCAAATTCGTGATTGTCCATTTTTCCCTCCAGTCCATAGATAATTTTTATTATATCGAAATCATATTAAAATTACAAGCAAATGAAAAAAAGGAACAAAAAACTATTGAAGTCATCACGTAAAAGTTTTACAATGGTAAAAAGTAAAAATTGTAAACGGAGGAATCGTTATGGAAAAAAAGAACATCGACTGGTCCAGCATCGGATTCGCTTACATGCCAACCGACTACAGATACGTGTCTAATTTTAAAGATGGAAAATGGGATGAGGGTACTTTAAGCACAGACCCTAATATCGTACTCAACGAGTGTGCTGGTGTGCTTCAGTATTCTCAGAGTGTATTCGAGGGTCTGAAGGCATACACAACAGAAGACGGACATATCGTTACTTTCCGTCCTGACCTGAACGCAGAGCGTATGGCTGCATCTGCAGCAAGACTTGAAATGCCGGTATTCCCGAAGGAAAGATTTATCGACGCTGTTGAGCAGGTTGTTAAGGCAAATGCTGCATGGGTTCCGCCATATGGTTCCGGCGCAACACTTTATCTTCGCCCGTACATGTTTGGTTCCAACGCCGTGATCGGTGTTAAACCGGCTGACGAATATCAGTTCCGTATCCTTACAACACCGGTTGGTCCGTACTTTAAAGGCGGCGCCAAACCGATCACGATCCGTGTCAGCGACTATGACCGTGCCGCACCTTGCGGAACCGGTAACATCAAGGCTGGCCTGAACTACGCAATGAGCCTTCATGCTATCGTAGATGCTCACAAACAGGGCTTTGATGAGAACATGTACCTTGATCCCAAGACTCGTACAAAAGTTGAGGAGACAGGCGGAGCAAACTTCATCTTCGTTACTAAAGACGGCAAGGTTGTAACACCGAAGTCTGACAGCATCCTTCCTTCCATCACACGTCGTTCTCTGATCTACGTTGCAAAGGAGTACCTTGGACTGGAAGCTGAAGAGCGTGAGGTCTACTTCGATGAGGTTAAAGATTTTGCAGAGTGTGGTCTTTGCGGTACTGCTGCAGTTATCTCTCCTGTCGGAAAGATCAATGATCACGGCAAGGAAATCTGCTTCCCAAGCGGAATGGAGAAGATGGGACCGGTTATCCAGAAGCTGTACGACACACTGACCGGTATCCAGATGGGACGCATCGAAGCACCGAAGGGATGGATCCACGTAATCGAGTAATTACCGGATTTTCGTCATTATACATAACATTAAGTACAAAAAACAGACCGCCGTATTTTTTTCGGTGGTCTGTTTTTTTATTATTTCTTCATTGTTTTTCTGTACAAAGCGGGCATTCTCATTCTGCTTTATGATCTGTGCTCACATTACCTATCTTTTCTCTCGTATTTTACAAACGCATATTCCAGATCAAAGTATGTCTGTTCTTCACTCTCCGCTGTGATCTCCCAGTCCGGGTCCTCATCCAGGTTTGGAAAATACGCATCCGCTTCATATGCAAAATCGATTTTTGTCACATGAGCTGTATCACAGTACGGGAGCATCTGTTTGTAAATACTGTCTCCGCCGATACAGTACACATCCTCTGCCGGATATTTCTCCACTTCCTTCAGTGCTTCCTCGATGCTGTGAACGATCACCGCACCTTTTACCTGATAATCCCTGTTGCCGGTGATCACAATGTTGGTTCTGTTTTTCAGAGGAAGTCCGTTTGGAAAAGACTCCAGTGTTTTTCTTCCCATAACAACCACTTTTCCTGTAGTTTCCTCACGGAACATCTTCATATCTGCCGGAATACTTACCAGAAGTTCATTATTTCTTCCGATTCCCCAGTTTTTATCTGCTGCAACAATAATATTCATTCTTTCTTCCTTTCTTTATGCAATTATACTGCAATGGGAATATTTTTGATCTGTGGCCATGTCTCATAATTCTCCACGATCAGATCATCGGTGGTGAATTTATAAAAATCCTTTATCTCCGGATTCAGTTTTACTGTCGGTGCAGGATACGGTTTTCTGGAGATCAGTTCTTTAATTACCGGAATATGGCGATCATAAATATGGCAGTCTGCGATCACATGAACAAGCTCTCCGGCTTCCATATCGCAGGCCTGTGCGATCATCATGAGAAGAAGAGAATACTGACACACATTCCAGTTGTTTGCAGCCAGGATATCCTGCGATCTCTGGTTCAGCACCGCATTAAGGACCAGCTTGTCTTTTCCGGGTTCCTTGGTTACATTGAAAGTCATGGAATAGGCACATGGGTAAAGATTCATCTCGTGGAGATCCTGATGTACATAAATATTGGTCATGATCCTTCTGCTGTACGGATTGTTCTTAAGATCAAAAAGAACTCTGTCTACCTGATCCATCATTCCCTCTTTATACTGATGCTTCACACCTAACTGATAGCCGTAGGCTTTTCCGATGGAGCCCTTCTCATCTGCCCAGCTGTCCCAGATGTGACTGTGAAGATCATGGATATTATTGGATTTCTGCTGCCAGATCCATAGAATCTCATCCATCGCACTCTTTAACGCTGTTTTTCTTAAAGTCAGTGCCGGAAACTCCTTCCGGAGATCATAACGGTTCACAACACCAAATCTCTTGATGGTATAAGCCGGAGTTCCATCCTCCCACACAGGACGTACCTTCTCACCTTCTGTGCTGGTTCCGTTTTCTATGACATCTTTGCACATGTCAATGAATATATTATCTGCAAGACTCATTTGTTGATTTCCTCCTGTAATTTTCTTCTATTCGATCCCGGGCTGCTTTTTTCTTAAAAATGCCCCTGAAATTTATTTTATATTCTAACACATTTCAGTCCTTACTGTCCACTTCCCCTTTAACCTCCTATCCCATTTAACCTTCTCTCCCTGTTTTTCCTTTTCCCTGTTCTTTTTCTGTATTTTTCTGGACTTTTCCATGCGGGAGTGCTATATTAAGAGCCATGAAAATACTGATTACCTTATTAAAACCTTTTTCTTTTGCACCTGCGATCCTGATGATGTGCGTGATCTACTCTTTTTCCGCACAGACCGGAGATGTTTCCGGTGCCCTGAGCTATAAGATCAGCTACCAGATCGTAGAAACCAAAAACGAAATATTAGCTTCCGGCAAAAGCCTGGAACAGCTTTCCCAGGAAGCTGCAGATATCGAATTTTATGTCCGTAAGGCTGCTCACATGACAGAATACTGCCTGTTGGCCATATCTATTTCCTTCCCCCTCTATGTATACGGAGTTCGGGGAATCTGGCTGATGCTCCTTGCCGGATTTGTATGTGTGGGATTTGCTGGACTGGATGAATACCATCAGTCTTTTGTAGAGGCCCGCGGACCTTCCGTAAGGGATGTAGGGATCGACAGTTGCGGAGCAATGATCGGAATTTTGCTGGTACAGGCATTCTGCTGGTCTACCTTACATACCCCCAACAGAAAAAAATCTCGAAAAAAACGCAGAAACGCGCAAAGACGCAGATAACTGTTTTGCGATCTGCCTGATCTAAAAAACGGAACATAGATAAGGATTTTTTTGCCTTATGATGTTCCGTTTTTGCTATTACTAATCGTCATATCTCAGCAGGCATTTTACTCTCACCTGCATCCAGTTTTATTTTTCGTCTTTCTCCTCCGGTGCGTCATCCAGATTTTCCGCAAGATGCGCCCGCTCCGCAATTGACATTTTTTTCTTTGCCACGGTTTCCGGATTTTGAGAAGCTTCCTCTGCCGCTTTTTTCGCAGCAGCTTCTTCCAGCTCATGTTTCTGTGCGCCAGCCTTTGCAAGATTACGGATCGCCATGATCAGAAGCACTGCTCCGATCACAACAAAAATACCTCCCGCTGCCAGAAATACCACACCGGAGTCTTCTGCTCCGCTTATGACACTGGCGCAGAGACGATATCCTGTATACACAAGATAGCCTCCTGCAAAGATCCACAGAAGACTGCTTCTTGTGGAAGAATTTCCCTGTCCGGAATTCTTTTCCTCAGCAGTTTCCTGCTGCAGCTCTTCCTTATTTTCTCTTTTCTGTTCTTCCATGATGTATTTCTGTCCTTTCTGATATCCTTATATTTCTCTATTTGTCAGATATCTTTTCCCTGTCAGCTTCTGTTTTTTCCTTCTCTTCCGTTTCTTCTTTTACAAGTCTTCCATAAAGCTTTGTCATTTTATAAATCTTCTGAATAATTGTTTCATTGAGCTGGCCTTTTTTCATACGCCACTTCCAGTTGTCACCAAGAGTTGACGGTTCATTGATCCTTGCCTCATTTCCAAGGCAGAGATAATCCTGTACCGGGATCACACAGCGATCTGCAACACTGGACATCGCCGCACGTATCATGCTCCACACTGCCGCAGTCTCATGCTTGCCCTCACAGCCAATATAGGCCCTGGCAAAATTTCGATCATGCTGGCTCAGATTGCGGAACCATCCTCTTGTTGTCTCATTGTCATGAGTACCTGTGTAAACAATGCAATTCCTTTCATATCTGTGCGTCAGATACGGACTGTCCTCATTCTCGTCAAAAGCAAACTGCAATACCTTCATTCCCGGGAATCCGGATTCTTCCACCATCTCGATCACACTGTCTGTAAGGAGACCAAGATCCTCTGCGATCACATCCAGCTTTCCAAGATTCTTTTCAAGCGCACGGAACAGATCCATTCCCGGTCCCTTTTCCCAGTGACCGAACTCCGCAGTTTTATCTCCGTACGGAATGGAATAATACTCATCAAAGCCTCTGAAATGGTCGATCCTTACCACATCATAAAGCTTCATACAATTTGCCATTCGGCGTATCCACCATGCATAGCCTGTTTTCTTGTGATATTCCCAGTCATAAAGCGGATTTCCCCAGAGCTGCCCTGTGGCGGAAAAAGCATCCGGCGGGCATCCGGCAACGCCGATCGGAATATTTTCCTTATCAAACTGGAACAATTCCGGCTGTGCCCAGGCATCCGCACTGTCAAACGCAACGTAGATCGGGATGTCTCCGATCATCTCCACTCCCTTAGCATTTGCATAAGCTTTCAGTGCTGTCCACTGTTTAAAAAAGCAGAACTGCTGGAAGCAGTAAAATCCCACTTCTTTTGCAAGCTTCTCTCTTTCTTCAGCCAATGTAGCTTTTTCTCTGTTTTTGAGTTCCGTAGGCCATTCGATCCAGCTGATCCCATTCAGGCTGTCCTTGATTGCCATATACAGGCTGTAATCTTCCAGCCAGGCAGCATTTTCTTTTACAAACTTCCGGTACTCCTGATCTGTCTCACAGTCATAATTTTCAAAGGCTTTTCTCAAAAGCCGAAATCTGGAATTATAAATCTTCTCATAATCCACATAGCTCTCGTTTGTACCCCAGTCACAGTCCTCGCAATCACTTTTATCCAGATATCCCTCTTTTACAAAAGCCTCCAGATCAATAAAATACGGATTTCCCGCAAAGGTAGAAAAAGACTGGTATGGTGAATCTCCATATCCGGTAGGTCCGAGAGGAAGAATCTGCCAGTATTTCTGTCCTGCTCTTGCCAGCTGGTCTACAAACTCATATGCTTCCTCAGAAAAGCATCCGATCCCATATTTCGATGGCAGACTGGACACTGGAAGTAAAATCCCACTTGCTCTCATAATTTACGAATCCTCCTGTTTTCTCAGTAGTTGCGCCCTCTCACAGATGTCTGCAGGAGCACTCAGATTTTTATTATATCACTCTGTCACAGAGCGTTCAAAGTCCTTTTTTGCAGATATATGTAAATATATCATGATAAACCTTTTCCCTGTCTTTCTCATTCAGGATCTCGTGGCGCATTCCCGGATATAATTTTCCCCGGACATCCCGGTATCCTGCACAACGCATGGCACGGACAGACTTCGCAAACTGTCTCACATTTCCCATGCAGGGATCCTCCGCCCCACTGATAAACAGCACCGGCATTTCCGGCTTTGTACACTTCCAGTGCTTCACATCATAGGCTCTTTTCATCAGGTCAAAAAGTGCCAGATATGCATCATCCGTAAAGGTAAATCCACAGTATTCTGAATCCGAATAATCCTGTACAACCTGCGGATCAGAGCAAATCCAGGAAAAACGGTTTTTTTCTTTTTTAAAGTGCATTGCATAGCTTCCAAAAGACATCATCTCGATCAGACCCGCACTGTGTTTAGACCCGAAAACAGTCTTTCCCACTTTTGCCAGAGCTACTCCGACCGGACGAAATACATTATAGCTAGGTGAGCCGCAGACGATCAGCATATCCATACAACTGTCATGATGCGCTGCATAGGCACGAACTGCCAGAGAGCCCATGCTGTGTCCGAAAAGGATCAGCGGGATACCTGGGAAATGATCCTTGATCAAGCAGTTCACCGTATGGATATCCTGCAGCATGGCATCCGCCCCACCACCGTACATATACCCAAGATCCTCTTTACTGCGTACGCTTTTCCCATGGCCACGGTGATCATGGATCACACTTATATATTTTCGCTCTGCCATATATTCCATAAAAGGAATGTAGCGTTCCTTGTACTCACTCATTCCGTGAACGATCTGTATGATCCCACGGTATTTCTCATTACGTTCCAACTCCGGCACTACTGCCAGGCAGGAAATTTCCAATCCGTCTGCTTTTGAAGGAAATGAATACTGAATTGTCCGTAACATATATTTCACCTCACCTTTTCTGCTGCATAAAGCGGGCATTCGCATTCCGCTTTGTCACCTGTACTCAACCACTTTTTCTGTGTCTTCCAGTATATCATAACACAGGGGGTTTCTCAAACAGTAAACCTATGATATAATCGTTACGGTAACACAGGGTGATGCTGTTTGCCCGCAAATGCAAACAGATATCCTCTGACTTACCCACCCGAAAACCAGAATGACTTATTGTAAGGAGGAATAATGAATACAGAAGACAATAATGATTTTTATGACGATGAGCTCTCCAGATCATTGATCTCCAATGATTTTGAAGGCGACACTCCCCACAGAAAGAAAAAAAGCAAAAAGCCTCTCGTGATCTGTCTGATCATCCTTCTGATCGCTGCCGCAGCCGGCGGAACCGCCTGGTATATGATGCAGCGCCATAAACCGGTAGAAGCCACAGAAAAATTTCTCACAGGCATGCAGAACATGGATTTTACCACAATGGAGAACCTTCTCCAGAGTCATGATCTCAGTGCTCTGGATGATGCAGATATCCGTGATTCTGCTTACACAGATTTCTTCACTACCGTCAACAAAAAAATGACCTACAAGATCACCAAAAACAAATTTGACATCCAGAACGGAACTGCCAAGATAACGGTTCACATGAAATATATTGACGGAACCAATATCTATGCAGCAACTATTCAGGAATACACCCGTAAGGTTGCTGTCGCAGCCTATGCCGGAAAGGAAATGACACAGGATGATATCCAGGAAATGCTCGCTGCACTTCTTGCCGAAAATGCTTCCACAGCTGATGAGAAATACAATGAGATCGATATTACCTATCCTCTGATCAAAATCGGCAGCGACTGGAAGATCGTTTCTCTGGATGACACCACAGTCAAGGTTATGTGCGCAAACTTCAAAAGCGTAAAAGACGAAATATCATCCCAGCTTACGGATGACAGCACAGATAGCAGTTCTGCCGCTGCAGAGGATTCTTCCACCCCAGGCAGCACGGCCTCTGCTGAGGGCACAAGTGCATCCATTGATATTACAACTGACAAATTCTCCGTCCGTTTCAAACAGTTTGCGATTTCCAAGGACTACGGCGGAAATCCCTGTCTGATGATCTACTACGACTATACAAACTCCGGCGATTCCCAGTCCAGTGCATTTGTAGACTTCACCCTGCAGGCTTCCCAGAACGGAGAAGTTCTAGAAGGAACTTATCCGGAAGCCAGCGATGATGCTGTAGATAACTACATGAGCACCATTGATCCCGGAAAAACCGTCACTGTATGCCAGGTATTTCTTCTGAAGGATACTACCAATGATGTAACGCTTCAGGGCAAAGAAACTCTGAATGTAAGCGGCGGACAGACAACCTCTCAGATTCTGAAGCTGAAGTAAGATATCGGAATCGCCTGGCGGATATTTACGATCCAAATTCGATAAACCGGAAATTTACATTTTATCTTGCATATGAAAGGAAAACGGAAATTTCTCCTTCATGATTTTTTCATGGCTGGCAGAAATTTCCGTTTTTCTTTTTCTCATTCCTGTGTATATTTTTTTGATTCCATGAAAAACTATTTCCTGTATAACGAAAGGATGGTGACTTATGTCAAATAAATATCTGCAGTACTTCACCCTGACCATTGCTGTGGTCGGTGCCATAAACTGGGGTCTGATCGGCTTCTTTAATTTTAATCTGGTAGCATTCCTGTTCGGAAGCATGAGCTGGCTCTCCCGGATCATCTACGGACTTGTAGGCTTATGCGGGCTTTATCTTCTGACCTTCTATACTCTGATCGATCAGGGTGAAACAACTGAATAAGCTACGCAGTAACACATAACGCGAAAAATCCTCTGCTGCATAAAAATAAAGCAGAGGATTTTTTCGCAACAAAAAAGAACTCTGATCATCCTCAGAGTTCCGAAGAGCGATAGACGGGGCTCGAACCCGCGGTCTCGACCTTGGCAAGGTCGCGCGTTACCAACTACGCCACTATCGCACAAGCGGGTGATGGGAATCGAACCCACGTATCCAGCTTGGAAGGCTGGTGTTCTACCATTGAACTACACCCGCAGTTATGAAATTATAAATCTTCATCCTTCGATGAGAGCGATAGACGGGGCTCGAACCCGCGGTCTCGACCTTGGCAAGGTCGCGCGTTACCAACTACGCCACTATCGCACAAGCGGGTGATGGGAATCGAACCCACGTATCCAGCTTGGAAGGCTGGTGTTCTACCATTGAACTACACCCGCGCATCGTCGCTTCGGTGATTACCGATCGCTTGACCGCTGCAACGATGATTAGTATATAGCATACTGTTTTATTTGTCAACAGGTTTTTTTATTTTTTTTAATTTTTTTATTTATTGGATTTTTTATCAATACTCCCATACATTTGTGGCAGAAACCTGGGCCTTCGGTTTCTTGATCACAAGCTCCGGACTTTTTGCACTGACCTTGGTATTTGCAGGAATGGATTCTGTGATAAAGGTATTACCACCTATAATCGTATTCTCTCCTACAACCGTCTCACCACCGAGCACTGTGGAATTAGAATAGATCGTTACATTATCACGGATCGTCGGATGACGTTTTACATTGGCAAGCTGCTGTCCCTTTCTTGTAGAAAGCGCTCCCAGTGTCACTCCCTGATACAGTTTTACATTATTTCCGATCTCTGTAGTCTCACCTACAACCACACCGGTACCATGATCGATAAAGAAATACTCTCCGATGGTCGCTCCCGGGTTGATATCGATTCCTGTACGGCCATGAGCATATTCTGACATCACGCGCGGGATAAATGGGATCTCTTCTTTATAAAGAACATGTGCCAGACGATACACGTAGATAGCAAATAATCCCGGATATGAAAAAATGATCTCTTCCTTGCTCTTGGCTGCGGGGTCACCATCAAAACCAGCCTGTACATCTGTCAGAAGCAGTCTCTGGATCTCAGGAAGCTGCTCAAAAAATCCACATGCAGTTCTGTCTGCATGAGCTGCTGCTTCTTCCGGTTCCTCTCCGTGATAAAGAAGTGCGATCTCGATCTGATTCTTCAATCTGTCATAAAGATCATTCAGTCTGTGTCCCACATAATACTCCGGAAATACGGTAGCACTGGTATCCGTACTGAAATATCCCGGAAATACAATAGATTTCAGATCTCTTACTATATCAATGATCACCGAACGGTTCGGCAGACGTCTGCCGCTCTTCGGCATAAAAAGTTCTTCTGAAGCATAATTCTCAGTAAGACCCTTCGCCGCCCTGAGAATCGCAGATTTCTTATCGCTCATAATTCCCTCCATTTCTGCACATCCACTTCTGTCTGTACACTTTATCTCATTATCATATTATAGTCTGGAAGATTCGTCAATAATACAAAAAAGAAAAGTTTTAAAAAAGATTGACCTTTCTCCGGATACCTTATATAATAATAAAGGTTTGCATCCGGAGATGTACCCAAGTGGCTGAAGGGTCCGCACTCGAAATGCGGTAGGTCGGGTAACCGGCGCGAGGGTTCAAATCCCTCCATCTCCGCTTTTCTGCCGATTTATGACAGGAAGAATTTTATTTATATTTTATTATACAAAAAGCACTCTCATCTCTTGACAATTGTATATTTTATATGTATAATTGCAACAGTGATGAAAATACAATTTAATATAGGGGATTGGTCAAATGGTATGATAGGGGTCTCCAAAACCTTTGGTGGGAGTTCGATTCTCTCATCCCCTGCTATTAGAATCGCTGAAAAACCTTAATTAAGGATTTTCAGCGTTTTTTATTGTATGGCAGAAAAAGTGATCGCCCGGCCTGTCATATCAACATCCGGGCGATCACTTTTCAATATTTTACTTCTCACTGCATTCATATCGTGAAAATCTCTGCACATATCCACATGCGCTTATCACTTCAGTTTCTTCAGATTATCCGGTCCAAATCCAAATGGCAACAGTTCCTTTAACGTAAAGATATCATATTTTTCTCTGCTGACTGCCAGTATGATCTGAAAGGTTTCCGGATCACAGAACTCCATCATAACCTGTCTGCATACTCCACAGGGTGCTGCATACTCTGTAGGAACACCATCCTTGCCGCCAACGATACAGATTGCCTGAAAGTCTCTCATGCCTTCACTGACCGCTTTGAAAAAAGCAGTTCTTTCCGCACAGTTTGTCGGAGTATAGGCAGCATTTTCTATGTTACACCCGGTATAATAGGTACCGTTTTTTGCAAGAAGTACCGCCCCTACATGAAAATGTGAGTATGGCGCATAGGAATAGTCCATCTGTCTGATTGCCAGATCGATCATTTCTTGGATCTGCTTCTTTTCCATGATTTTCCCACCTTTCCTGAATCAGACATGTATATCGTTATTCTGCCTTTTTCTGTGCCTGTTCTGCACGGATCAGTTCACGGATCGCCTGTACTGCAACCTGGATTGCCTTATCGGTATCATGTACCACAGGATTATCCAAACCCAGCTTTTCTCTTTCCTGATTTGCAAGCACCAGGAAGCAGGAGCCCACACGTACTTTTAAATGGCTTGCCACTATAAAAAGAGCAGCGGATTCCATCTCCGACGCAAGACAGCCGAGACGTTTCCACGCTTCCCATTTATTCATCAGTTCATAGCTGACCGGCTTGGTTTCCGGCTCATGCTGGCCATAAAAGGAATCCTTACATTGTACCACACCTGTGTGGAATTCACATCCTTCTTTCTTTGCTCCTTCCACAAGTGCATTGATCACTTCCAGATTTGCCACTGCCGGGAATTCAATAGGTGCATACTCTTTGCTGGTGCCCTCCATACGGATCGCACCCGTTGCAACAACAATATCACCACTTTTTACCTCCGGCTGCATTCCACCGCAGGTTCCGATGCGTACAAATGTGTCAGCCCCGCACCGATAAAGCTCTTCCATTGCGATAGAAGCGGACGGTCCGCCGATTCCAGTAGATGTCACACTTACCTTCACTCCGTCCAGTGTTCCGGTGTATGTTACGTATTCCCGGTTATCTGCTACCAAAACCGGATCATCAAAATACTGTGCGATCTTTTTGCAGCGTTTCGGATCTCCCGGTAAAATAACGTAACGTCCCACTTCTCCTTTTGCTACCTGAATGTGATACTGTCTGTCCGCATCCTCTGAATAATTTTTCATGTTTGTTTCCCCCTTTCTCAGCTAACAGTTTCCCTATTCCTTATGAATAAAAAAAAGACTGCATTTTCATACAATCCAGTCCTTTATTCTTTTATTTTAACCTTGCTTCCCATCGATCCCTGCAAAACTGTATTGTCTTACATTACAGTCAGATTTTCGTATTTGCTCAGTCAATGTCAAACCTCTTTTGTCTTTATCCCATTATAACATAGATTCATTTTCTTCAAAAGCTTAATATAAACATGTTCCACAAACCACGGTTCTGTTGATCTCATCAATGCTTCTTCCGGTGAAAACCAGGCTACACCGCTGTTTTCATCTGCTTTTATGGAAACAGCCTCTTCTGAATCTGCCTCAAGGAGATATGTTAGGTTAAAGTGCAGATGGCTGGATACATATTTTCCTTTTTTCATATGACCGTCTACAGTCAGGGATTCCAGGGAAAAAATCTCTTCTGACACCGGACGAACATTGGAAATCCCTGCCTCTTCTTTTACTTCTCTGACAGCAACGGACAGTAAATCCGTCTCACCATCTGCATGTCCTCCAAGCCAGGACCAGGAATTGTATATGTTGTGATATACCATAAGGACTTTCGTCCGTTCTCTGTTTACTACCCAGGCAGAAGCTGTCATATGGGCTACTGCATTTTCCCTGGAAAAAGCATTCTCATTATTTCTGATCCAGTCCAGGATCAGGATTTTATCTTTTTCTTCCTGCTCATTGTATGGCTTGTATTTTTCTATCTGATCGATCAGTTTCTGGCGTGTTATCATTATGCACTCTATCTCTTTCTTAAATATCCATAAATGTATTTTTAGTCAAGCGGATAAAAGCATCCGCTTCGCTACTTGCTCATAACCGGATAACTGCTTCACAGTTTATCAGAAGGAGCTTGTAACTATCTTTTTTATTTAATACCCATCCTTTAACCGGACAATATTTTTTAATTTTTTTCCATTCAGATATCGTTCCATATTTTCCATACAGATGTTCCAGATCATATCCTGGACTTCAGCGTTTCCACCGAAACTCGGGCCTGCAATGTGTGGAGTGATAAGGACGTTTTCCATATTCCAAAGAGGTGATGTTTCCGGCAATGGTTCTATTTCAAATACATCCAGGACCGCTCCTTTTATGTGGCCTTCCTCCAGTACTCTGATCAGGTCTTCTGTTGGAATGAGGCTTCCTCTTCCTACATTAACCAGAATTGCATCTTTTTTCATGGAATGCAGCCGTTCGTAATTCAGAAGGCCTTTTGTTTCCGGTGTTCCCGGGAGACAGCCGATCACAATATCCGCTTTCTGAAGCTGCTGATCCAGCGCTGTCAGATCATATACCTCATCAAACTCTTTCATCTGCTGCAAATGCTCCGGGACTGCAGTTCTTTTTATTCCAGTCACATGCGTTTCAAACGCTTTCATTCTATGGGCAATATTTCTTCCTATATCCCCTGTTCCCAGGATGAGAATGTTTTTTCCATATATGGTTTCTGATGATC
This sequence comes from Blautia sp. MSK.18.38, assembly GCF_024460535.1. Taxonomy (NCBI): domain Bacteria; kingdom Bacillati; phylum Bacillota; class Clostridia; order Lachnospirales; family Lachnospiraceae; genus Blautia; species Blautia sp. MSK.18.38. The sequence continues at coordinate 91,400 of NZ_JANFYP010000014.1, forward strand.
GATTCTGTACCCAGAGGTGTTTCTGTTTGTTCTTCCAGTAGTTCGGAAGTTCACGGTACAGCGCAATGATATTCCCGATCACATATTCTGATATGATCTTTCCAAAAGCGCCGGAAGCATTGGTTAATGTAACTCCTGTCGGGAATGCTTTCATTTTTGTATATTTGTCCGCACCGGCCCAGGTCAGCTGGATCCAGCGAAGATTTTCTGCTTTCAGGATTTCTTCTTCCTCTGGCTCTCCGATCACTACTTCTGCTGCTGCGATCGCATCCTCAGTTTCTTTGCCCTGAAATGTAAATTCGCACTGATCTCCGAATTTTGTTGCAAACTGATTTTGAATTTCTGCATTGCATTGTGGTTTTAGTAAAACTTGTATTTTTTTCATGTTTTTCTCCGCAAATCATCTTTATCAGCTATATCCTACCATAATTAACAGCCATCTGCTATTATTTTCTGTTATTTCTGCCGCTGATATCTGGTCACTGCCAGGATCATGCAGACAAAAACTACCACAAACATAGCTTCCAGTCCAATGCCTTTCCACACCGATACAGCTGCCTCACCTGTTAGGTGACTATAACTTCCAAGAGTCTCATTTACGTTTTCATACCAGTACACAGGAAGAAACTGAGACACCTTCAGGACGTTTCTGTCCATAATATTCATGGGAACAAACACACCACACAGAAAGCACATTCCAAGAGACAGGATATTTGCGATCCCGCTTAACATGTTACTATTTTTTACAAAAAGACCGATCAGATAGGAAAGTGAAAGTGCCACTGCCATCATTACCAGAGTGTTCAGTACATAGTATCCGAAATTTTCTGAACTGAGAAATGTTTTTCCATACATAAGGATAGCTCCAGCCATACCGATTCCCCATAAGCCCCCACCCATCACAAACATGGCCAGAAGCCCCTCCAGACTCTGTCGTCTTGCAGAGATCGCAGATGCCTGCATTCTCTTTGGTATATCGTCTTTTTTGAAAGCCATCAGAACATATCCCATCACATAGCAAAGTAATGCAAGAAACAGATATGGAATATATCGGAAATAATAGAGCCATCCGGACGTACCACTGTTTTCATCTGTATCCAGCATGGTGACTTCTCCTCTTTTTTTATCCAGGATCGCTGTTGCCGCTTCCTTCTGGGAAAAACCGGCTTTCAGATATGTCCGCATTGTATTCAGGCAGCTCTCAAGTTGCTGATCCACATAATATGCCGAATAAGATCCGGGCACCTTGGTCACAGAAATACTTTCGCCGTTTACCATACAGTTCTCATAAAAATCCTCAGGAATCACCACGATGTATTCTACATTTCTGTAAAAAAGCTCTTCCTGAAGCTTCTCCCTGTTATCCTCCAGCATGGTCACGTGATGCGTACCTTCAAGCCATTTTACCAATCCTTCTGCAAGTGGTCCGTTGTCTTTATCCACCACTCCGATCTTTATTTTTTCGCTTTCATAGCTGGTATAAGTTTCCTTACCGGCCGCTGCCTGAAGTGCCATTGTCACTCCGAAAAAAATGCCCAGATACAGGAGGATCAGACCTGTATTTTTTTTCATGATCCTCATATAGCCTTTAAATACTGTCATAACGTTCCCTCCTGACCATGAAAAAGGATGCCATCATCAGCACCACGCACATTACCGCCAGTGTGATCAGATTTCTATAGTATCTGGTCATATCATCATATACATTGATACAGTAAAACGCATCTGAGATCAGTGATGCAGGATTGATCCGGTTCACAAACGGAACACTGTTTTCCACGATATCCTTCATATTTCCGTTCATCAGTCCGGCAAGAAAGCTGCTTACCATAGAGATTCCAAGCATGAGCCCGATTCTGACGCCTTCCTGCATTTTTCCGAAGCTGCCTATAAACATTCCCATAGATACACCGATGAGACTTCCGAAAAAAGATACCACCAGCATTTTTCCCATCTGTCCCTGAAAATCCAGATTGAGAATATACCGGAGATACAGGATCAGAATGATCACGTCCACATAGCCCAGAGCAAAAGATGTCAGCTGGTCTGTAAGGATCAGCTTCAGCTTGTGGGTCGGCGTTACACACCGTCTGGCTGCCAGAGGTGTGATATTAGCCTGGATCCCGATCGCAGAGCCAAATCCGATAAAGCATCCATACAGGCAGGCCATGGCGATCAGTGCGTAAAAGAACTGCACATTTCCGTCAATGGTCCGGCCACCAAGAGAGACTTCCCTTACCAAGCTGTCGGAACTTAACAAGGATTTCATGGTTTCCATATCCATCTGCGGATTTTTTTTCATGATATTGGTGATAGTCGTTCTGGTGTTTTCACAGCTGTCGAGAACTGTCTGAAGGATACTTTCTTCTATTCCGGTTCCTGCTACTGTAAGGGAAGGCTCTTTTCCCACATAATAAATCCCTTCTACTTTTTTATCCTGCAGTGCTTCCAGCGCTTCCTTTTCCGACATTTCTTCTGCTTTTAAAAGATCCGGACTGCTTTTTTCCACTTCATCCAGATAGGTCATAAAAAACGTATCCGCAGAAGCTTCCTTCACCACTGCCACCGGAACCGTCTGAAAATCTGCTTCATTGATATTTCCGAATGCAAAGTAAAAAAAGGTTCCAAGCACAAGCGGAAAGACCAGCGGCCAGAATACAATGTTAAAATTCCGGATCTTGGAAATAAAACTGTATTTCAGTAAATGTAAGATCTCCCATCCCTCCTAATCTCTTAGCTGTTTTCCGGTGATCTCCAGAAAGACATCATTTAATGTAGGCAGTTCGGAAAAGACTCTTCCAAAAGAAATATCCTGGCTTTGCAGATAATTAAGAAGACGGATCAGGTTATGCTTCGCATCGGTACAGCGCACGACCAGCACCTGTTTTTTATACTGCACATCAAACACATGCTCCAGTGTGCGGATATCCCGGAGATTTTTTTCTTCCAGGGCAATGGCTTCTACGGTGATGGTCTCTCCTGTTTTGATCATCTGCTTCAATTCTTCCTTTGTTCCCTGAGCGATGACTCTTCCGTGATCCATGATGGCGATCCTGGTACAGATCTGCTCCACTTCTTCCATGTAATGGGATGTGTAGATAATGGTGGAGCCCTGGTGGTTCAGCGTCTGGATCCCTTCCAGGATCTTGTTTCTGCTCTGTGGATCTACAGCTACCGTCGGCTCATCCATAATGATCAGTCTTGGCTTGTGGGCAATCCCGCAGGCAATGTTCAATCTTCGTAAAAGGCCCCCGGAAAGCTTCTTTGGGTACATTTTGCGGAAATCTTCAAGACCTGTAAATTCAATGGCATCCTCCACCAGCTCTTTTCTCCGTTTCCTGTCCCGTATGTAAAGGCCGCAGAAATAATCGATATTTTCCTGCACTGTCAGCTCATCAAAAACGGCTACATTCTGAAGCACGATCCCAATCTGTTCCTTGAGCTTATAGCTGTCCGGCTTCATCTCTTCTCCGAATATCTTTATTTCACCTCTGTCATATTTCAGAAGTGACAAGAGGCAGCTGATGGCCGTTGTCTTTCCCGAGCCGTTGGGACCAAGTAATCCGAAGATCTCACCCTCCCGGATATCCAGTTCCAGATGATTCAGTGCGGTAAGATCACCATATCGTTTTACCAGATTTTCTATGTGGACCATACTCTGTGGCATATGTTTTCCTCCTTTTTTACAGTCCGTTAAGCAGGACTTTTATGTCTTTTTCGCAGAAATTCATATTTCTTCTATGATGCCATTATATCCTTTTCTTCTGTCTGCTCCAAGTGTTGAATGTCACCACCTGCAAATGACAAATGTCATGTCTTTTTCAGAAGGATAGATTTTTCTTTGCAGGGAAGGAACCGGTATATTATAATAAAGGCACATTGATTTCAGAAATTTGTGCAGCAAAAGGGGTTCTCCCGGAACAGGATACGATAATTTTAGCCGGTTATCTGCCTGACTTTCGGAAAAGGCTGTAATTCTGAGAAAGGAGGGTATATTTTTTATGCGTTATTTTACAGATTCCATACTATTGCTTTTATACAGTACTTTAACATTTTTTTATGTGCCTGCAGATCAGGCTCTTGTGTTTGCCCTCCTTTTTGCGGTGATCCTTTGCTGCATTACTTATCTGGGCAGGGTATGTAAAACAGAATCCTGTTCACACAATTCTTTGCCAGTATTGAAACCCGCCGGAAATATCATTCCGGTTCTTGCAGGAAGCTATGTGATCTTTGGATTATGTTCCCTGTGGTTTTCGGATCTTCTTCTATTTTTCCCGCTGCTGCTGTATCAGACCTTATCTGCTGGGCTTTTTCCTCTGGCAGTGGCTGCGCTTCCACTTTGGGGATTTCTGGTTTTTCAGATCAATAGATTTCCGGCAGTTCTTTGTCTGCTTGGGATTTTTGGTTTCGTTCTCTCATTTTTTCTCTGGCTCTATGCCGGAAAATATCAGGCTCTTTACCAGGATTTTCATCAAATCCGGGATGACAGTGAGGAACATACGCTTCTTCTTTCTGAAAAAAACAAGGCACTTCTGGAAAAACAGGATTACGAAATTTATGCTGCTACATTGCGCGAGCGAAACAGAATTGCCAGAGAGATCCATGATAATGTGGGACATGTACTATCCCGTTCTATCCTTATGACTGCTGCCTGCAAAACCATCAACAAAAATGATTCTCTTGATCCTCTGCTTGGAAATCTGGAAGAATCCCTGAACGGTGCTATGAACAGCATCCGTTCCAGTGTACATGATCTTCATGACGATGCGATAGATCTGGAAGATGCCATAAAAGGACTTGTAAAGGATTTCACCTTCTGCCCGGTGAATCTTACTTATGATATGTCCAGGCAGATTCCAAGAGAGGTGAAATACAGTCTGATCAGTATTACAAAGGAAGGGCTTTCCAATGTAATGCGGCATAGCAATGCGGATTCTGTGGATATTCTTCTGCGGGAGCATCCTGCACTTTATCAATTGTGCATTGAGGATAACGGGACACCGGAAAATGGAATTCCGGATATTCAAACTGGATCAGACAGCAATAAGTCCAAAAATACTTCCGGTGGTATGGGACTGTCCAATATCCGTGACCGTGCAAAGGCGCTGGGCGGTACGGTCCAGATTACGCAGGAGAATGGTTTTCGGATCTTTGTGACGATCCCGAAATCTTTTTCTAATTGAATCAGACAGATATTTCTCACTTTGCCGGAAACCTTCCTGATTTGATCAAAGTACTTTCCCGGCATATTGGATCCGTCTGTTTTTTCTGATCTGTAAATTTACTTTTTATAACTCATAAACAGGAGATTTTGACATGAAAATTATAATCGTAGACGACGACTGCCTGGTTGCAGGAGCACTAAAAACCATTCTTGAAGCAAACCCGGATATCGAAGTGACTGCCACCGGCTCTGATGGTGAAGAAGCCTGCTCTCTGTACAGAGAGTATCTTCCGGATATTCTTCTGATGGATATCCGTATGAAAGGAATGGACGGACTGGAAGCTTCCAGAAAGATCCTGGGCGAATTTCCGGAGGCAAAAATTCTTCTTCTGACTACTTTTTCCGATGATGAATATATTGTAAAAGCCCTCCGCCTCGGCACAAAGGGTTATCTTCTGAAGCAGGATCATACCAGCATTCTTCCGGCCCTTCAGGCGGTTTACTCCGGTCAGACCGTATTCGGCACAGAGATCATATCCAAAATCCCTGAACTCCTGCAGTCCTCCGACGGATTTGATTATGCTTCCAGAAACATCAGCGAACGGGAGCTGGATATCATCCGGCTGATCGCCAACGGATACAGCAATAAGGAGATTGCCGCAGAACTGTTTCTCAGTGAGGGAACGGTACGAAATTATCTCAGTTCCATTCTGGATAAACTGCAGCTGAGGGATCGGACTCAAGTTGCTGTTTTTTATTATCAGCATAAGTAAAAATCTCCTGCATCCAAATTCCTGTAAATATTTATTAATTTAATAGAATCGGAGGATTCCTCACAATGAACCGCTATCTTACTATCTATATCCCGAAAACAGCTGTTCCGGCACCTGTCTCCCGCTTTCTTCGCACGCAGGCAGGTCTTACAAAAAAGCAGATCAGCCAGGCGAAGTTCCGTCCCGGTGGTATCCGAAAAAACGGACAACAGTGCCGGGTAACGGAAACCGCTTATCCCGGGGATCAGATCATAGTATGCCTGGAAGCGGACGATGTGGATTCTGCCCAGCTGGAATCTTCATCCTTTACCGTCTATTCGTCCAATCACAATTTCCAGTTCTCCGCAGACGCAATTTCATATTCTGATTCCGCAGCTTCAGAATTTGCAGGTTCTGATGTCAATTCTCACATTTATCATTCACTGGCTGCAACGTCACAGATTCTTCCTGAGTTGGCGATCATATACGAAGACCAGGATATCCTCGCCATAAATAAACCTGCCGGGATTGTCACTCATCCTTCCGGTTCTCACTACAGTGACAGTCTCGCCAACCAGGTGGCTTCCTATTTCCGTTCCAAAGGAGAGCCTACCAAAGTCCGGTCTATCGGACGATTGGATAAAGAAACCTCCGGTATCCTGCTCTTTGCCAGGAACCAGACTGCTGCCGCCAGATTACAGAACCAGCGTGAAGAAGGGATTTCAGAGAAAACCTATCTGGCTGCAGTTTCCGGTTTCATGCCTGTGGATGAAGATGGAGCTTTTCACAGGATCTCCGTTCCCCTTGCACCTGACCCGGATAACCGTCTGAAAATGGTCGTATCCACAGATGGCACGCTTCCCGGAAGCAAACATGCAGAAACCCTTTATTCTGTTCTGAAATCTAACGGCCCTGACGCAGCAGCTCCGGCTTCTCTTGTAATGCTCCGTTTGAAAACCGGCCGTACCCATCAGATCCGTGTACACATGGCATCTCTCGGGCATCCTCTTCTGGGTGATTCTCTGTACTGTTTATCGGACATATCGAATCCGTTTTCCCGGGCTGCACTCCACGCATGGAAGCTTAAATTTCAACTTCCATTTTCAATTGATGAATCTGCTTCCGACACCCGGGCTTCCATGCATCATGACAAAAATGCCAAAAAAGAAATCTCCCTGGAAGCACCCCTCCCGGAAGATTTCAAAAAATTCTATGAAACGATATTCTGAAGCCATACGCCTTTTTTTACAAGGATAAATCCAATGACACATTTCATCATATCCGCTGCCTGGACCATTGCGTAGATCACAAGTACAGGCAGACCTGTAAAACGGCTTAAGGTAAATGCGATCGTTACACTTACCACCCAGATAAACACACTGTCAAACAGAAATGTAACGATGGTCTTTCCACCGGAACGCAAAGTAAAATATGTTGCATGCAAGAATGCATTCTGCGGCATGAAAAATGCTGTGAGCATAATAAAATATTTCGCCAGAGTACGTGCCTCAGCATTGGTATTGTAAAGCCTTGGAAACAGTGGTGCCATTACAAACATCACAGCTGCCACGCAGGTACAGCAGAACACAGAAAATGCGATCATCTTGTTGTCCGTATCTCTGGCTTCCTTCATCTTACCTGCCCCCAGAAGCTGTCCTACAACAATGGCTACCGAATCTCCAAGTGCGATAAATATGATATTAAATACATTGTTGATGGTATTGGAAATATTTAATCCCGCAACCACGTTCAGTCCACGGACTGAATAACATTGTGTCAGCATGGCCACTCCGGCTGCCCATAAAGTCTCATTCAGAAGCAGCGGGGTTCCCTTAATAAGTATCTTCTTTGTCAGGTTCGCCGGAACCTTTAATGTTGAATACAGACCCTGTGCAAAAATATTCTTTTCTGTATGCTTATGTGTCCAGCTCAGGACAATGCAGGCTTCCACATATCTGGAGAGCACTGTGGCAACAGCCGCGCCTCTTACTCCCATTTCCGGGAATCCGAATTTTCCATAGATCAGAAGATAATTAAATATCAGATTGATCAGCACTGCCACGATCCCGGCCTTCATTGGAAGTACGGTCTCACCGCATTCACGTAAAGTACTTGCATAGACCTGCACCATCATAAATGGCGGAAGTCCCAGAAGCATGATCCATAAATACTGTTTCCCATAAATAAGAGTATCCCTGATCTCCTGTGCAGTCCCGTCACCTTTTAAATACATGCTGATCAGTGAACCCCCTGCTGTCAGAAACAGTATAATGGTGATTGCTGTCAGAATCACTGCCATCCACAATTTATAACGAAGTGTCTGGCGGACACCCTCATGATCCTTCTGTCCGAAATACTGTGCTGTAAAAATTCCCGCTCCGGACACCCCGCCGAAAATACATAGATTATATACAAAGATCAGCTGATTGACGATCGCCGCTCCAGACATCTGTTCGGTACCGATACGACCGATCATAATATTGTCCAGAAGACTGACAAAATTTGTGATCCCGTTCTGTACCATGATCGGTACTGCAATAGACAGGACCATCAGATAAAACCTCTTATCTCCTACGAACTTTCGGAAAAAAGAAGATTTCTCTTTTACCTTCTCCATAAATTCTTCCCCCTTGTTTTTCGTTTTCCTTCATCCAAAATTCTCCACAAAAAGGAGACTGCCCACCTGAAACATTCTTCCCTTTCGTAAGCGTTGTAGCTACTACCTTACTACAAACTTCTTTTATTTTCAATAGTCTTTATAACGATAAATCTCCGCTTTTTTTGTATCTTTTTACTCCACCATACGACTCTCGTCTGCAATATCCTGATCTTTGAACTTTTGTTCCAGCTGTGTCACAATTTCAGTGTCAAAGTTTTTCAAAGTGATCTAAGCCGGCTGAAAAAAGATCTGGACCGGCTGAATCTGGTGCTGAATTATATTTCTGAGAATTACAAACGGCCTATTTCTCTGGATGAGATCGCAGGTGTTGCTTATCTCCAGGCTGGATATTTCTGCCGTTTTTTCAAGAAAAAGATGGGGGTTACATTTCTGGAATATCAGAATGAATACAGACTTTCTTTTCTCTACAAAGATCTGATCAATACGAAAGACCCTGTGCATGTGATTCTGGAACGCCATGGATTCAACAATTATAAGCTGTTTCGACGGATGTTCCAGGAGCACTTCGGGTGCACACCTAAGAAGGTGCGGGAGAATATGCGGAAATAACAGTACCTTCTCTTACACCATCCAGTCTTCCCGCAAATACGAAGGAAAGTACCGCAGCAATCACTGCCATGGATACGTCAAAACAGATCTTGGTTGTTCCAAAATTTGTTTTCCATGTGAGGATAACCATATAAAAAATGATCCTATACCCGCATAAAAAAACAGCGAAATGGATTTTACTTCCATTTCGCTGTCTTGTGTTATTTCTTGTTTTCTATTATTTTTTTAGTATGTCGTTTTACGCAACCTGATTTTTGTTGTTGGTAACTGTGATCAGATGACTTTTGATCAGTACCGGACGTACTGCATTATAGATGATCGCTACCAGAATTACAGATACAACTGCATTGATAAAGGTTGCCGCCGCACTCATTTTTGCAAGTGCCTGTGCCAGTTCCTGTGGCTGTCCCAGAATGTACTGTTTGTAGAAATATCCTACGATAGGATCTGCAATTACGTTAAATGCAAGTCCTGCGACAGATGCGATCACACTCCATTTGAAAACATATTTTTTATCTGTACTCTCATTGATCTTTGCAACCTTGTGTGCCACAAGACCTACGATCAGACCGATACAGAATTTCAGTACAAAGGTTTTCGGTGCGCCTGTGATATAAACAGGGTCCATGATATCTGCAATTCCCATTCCGATAGCTCCGGCAAGTCCGCCATATACGCCACCCAGAAGCAGTGCTGCAAGTACGCAGAAAGCATTTCCGATATGAATGGATGTTGCGTCTCCGCCCGGCACCGGGATCTTGATCTGCAGAAATGTGAAGGATACATAACATAAAGCTGCTAATAACGCAGTTTCTGCAAGTTTAACTACTGTGTTGTTCTGTGTGTTCATAATAATTCCCCTCTCGTTTCGTTATTACCTTTGTTATTACTTTAATGTATGATTGTATTAATGTAGGAATGTAATAACTTGGATGTTATAGTACCGCTTGTTTGGGTATATTACAAGGGGCAATTTTTATGTTTTTTTAGGGGACAGTTTTTATGGGTAATAAAAAAGTGGCTGTTTAAGCCACTCTTTCATGATTGTATATTCAAAACTACATACATGTTCTATTGATGATCGTTAATCTTTTTTGAATCAATTTTAACCTGCGTACCGATCCGTAGCTTTCTTCACGGGCTCGCAGCTAAAGCTGCATCACCTGTTTTCTTTTGGCTACTCCAGCGGTGGTCATCTCACGACTCCGCCGTTCGATGTCATTTGCTTCGCAAATGTTCAGTCTGTACCATAAATGGTTCTCCACAAGCAAGCTTATTCCGCCCCATTTCTGTTACATCCTGCCCGCTTCCTCGGCTTTTTGGTCAAGCCCTCACCCGATTAGTAACAGTCAGCTCCATGTGTTACCACACTTC